>JAVBLB010000035.1:0-24098 GCA_031553735.1 Candidatus Adiutrix sp. | reverse complement strand
CCTGGAAATCCAGGCTGAAAACCTCCAGGCCTCCGAAAGCCGCATCTCCGACGTGGACGTGGCCAAGGAAATGACCGAGTTCACCAAGAACAACGTCCTGACCCAGGCCGCCGTGGGCATGCTGGCCCAGGCCAACTCCCTCAGCCAGATGGCTCTCTCGCTCATCGGCGGGTAAGCGAAACCGCGTCCGCCATCGTCGTCCCGGGGCCGGCCCGGGACGACGTCTTCGCCAAACCCAAACGGGGCGACGCCGAAAATGGCGTCGCCCCGTTTTGGTTTTCAGCGATCAGGTATGGTTTAGCGGTCGACCTTGGCGAAGATGGCCTTCACCGCCGCCGCGGCCTCCGGGGAATGCTTGTAGACGCTAATCCCCTGGCGGTCGGCCTCGATGATGGATTCGGCGAAGGGGATGAAGCCCAGAATTTCCATGTCCGGCAGGGCTTTGGTGATGAAGTCCTCGTCGCCTTTGTTGCGCACTTTGTTCCCCACCACCGAAACCCGCTTGAGGTTGAGGTCCCGGGCCAGGCGGCGCACGGTCTGGGCGGTCTCGATGGACCGCTGCCCCGGCTCCACCACCACGATCAGGTGATCCACCCCGGTGGCCGTGGCCCGGCCGAGATGCTCCAGGCCGGCCTCCATGTCCATGATGACCACCTCGTCGCGGGCCAGGACCAGGTGCATGATGATGTTCTTCAGCATCGTGCTCTCGGGGCAGATGCAGCCGCCCCCGCCCTTCTTGACCCCGCCCAGGGTCATGAACTTGATGCCGTCCACTTCCCGGGCCAGGGTGTCGGGCAAATCGTCCACCTTGGGGTTGATGGTGAACATCGAGCCATAGGTGCCGGGCTTGGAGCCGGTGCGTTCGGCCACCAGTTCGGTCATCTCGGAAATGGGCGTGACCGACTTCAGATCCGGATAGCCCAGGGCCGCGGCCAGATTGGCGTCCGGGTCGGCGTCGATGGCCAGCACCCGCTTGCCGTTTTCCTGGAACAGATGGGCCAGGGTGGCCGAAAAGGTGGTCTTGCCCACCCCCCCCTTGCCGGAGACAGCTATTTTCATGAGCACACCTCGCTTTTTGATATGTTTTATTGCCTCGGCAGGGTCCGGGCCGCGCTCATCAGGCGGTAGACCAGGGCCGAACCGAGCCAGGATATGTCTTCGTTGGAGAGGCACGAGCCGATGACCCGGTCGAACAGCACCTGGCCGGAACTCTCGAACTCCTCGTCGGCATGATGAAGCAGCACGATCAGGTCCAGGTTCGGCAGCACCCGGAAGCGCCCGGCCTCATCGCCGTAACCGGAAACGGGCTCCCCGCCCAGGGCGGCCACGGCCCGGGTCAAAAGCCCGGGCGTTGCGCCGAACACCTTGGCCAGCGGCACCTCGGCCCGGCTGGCGAAAGCCTTGAAATAGAACTCCCCCCCCGGAATCTGGCGGTAGGAGACCATCTCCCCGGTGGGGGGCAGGCCCTTGGCCCCGTTAAGGTAGTGCAGCACCAAAACGGCGTCGGTGAGGCTGAACTCCTCGCCGGGCTTCTGGTCCCGCCAGCCCACGGTCATGTCCGGGGCGGTCACCACCGCCGGGCGGCCGAAAAAGTCCAGTTGGAAACCGGCCGGCGCGGACAGAAGCGTGGCCCCGGAAGCCGCGGCCACGGCGGCGGGATCCTTGGCGGCCAGTTCCTGGCCCGAGATGCGGCCGGCGTTTTTATAGTCGTCTACTCTCACGATGGCTCCTTATGCATGAAAGGATGGAGGCGACCGGCCCCTTAGGGGGCTCCGGGCGACGCGTCATCAGAAAATATAACCACTGCCCGGGGTTAAAGCAAGAGCTATTATCAGCGGCGGCTTTTGAAGATGACGTGCTCCAGAAGCATGGCCACGACGGTGCCCATGACAAACCCGTTTTCGACGATGGGCTGGAGCGTCCCGGGCAGATCCAGGAAGGCCTCCGCCGGGGTGAAGGCGATGATCAGCCCCACCAGCAGCGGCAGGCCCACCGTCAGGCCGGCCCCGAAATCGGCCAGCCCCGGCCCGACCGCCAGAAGGGCCAGGCTGCTGGCCAGCTGGGCGGCCATCAGATACAGCAAAAGGGCTCCCATCACCACGCCGGGCAGGCATGAGAACAGCAGCACCGCCTGGGGAAAGAAGGCGCAGGCCACCAGCCCGAGGCCGGCCGGAATCATGGTCCGGCGGGCGGCGCAGCCGGTGGCCGAAATCAGGCCGGCGGACAGGGCGAAGCTGACCGGGCCGATGACCCCGAGGGCCCCGGCGGCCAGGTTGGCCAACCCCTGGACGAACAGGCCGCGCCGGCTCCGCCCGCCCAGGTCGTCGGCCGACACCAACCGGCCGATGGATTCGATGGAACCCAGTTCGTTGATGGACAGGGCCATGATGCAGAGCAGAAAGGCCACAATGGTGCCGGGCTCGAAGACCAGCCGGTCGAGAAACAGCGTCGCCTCCGGACTCGGCCGGTGCACCGGCGCGGCCGGCCAGCCGGCGATGGCGAACCAGGCCAGGCTGCCCCCGACCAGACCCAGAAGCACGGTCAGGGATTTCCAGGTTCCGGCCAGCCGCTGGTTGGCCACGATCATGGCCAGGGCCAGGGCCAGGGCGAAGCCCAGGCTCAGGGTCGACCGCTGGGGGTCGCTCAGAACCAGCCGCAGGATGGTGGGAGCGAGGGTGAAGGCGATCAGGATCAGGATGACGGCCACGATGCGGGGGGTGAAAAACGTCCGCAGCCGCGTCATCAGTCCCCCGGCCGAAGCCAGGGCCAGGGCCGCGCCGCCCACCCCGATGGCCGTATACAGGGCCGGGATTCCGGAGGCCAGTGACGCGGCCAGGCCCACCAACAAAATGGCCGCCGGCCCCACCACCAGGGGCAGGCGGTGGCCAAAAAGCACCTGGGCCAGCAGGGCCAGCCCCGTCAGACCGAACAGTTTCTGCAGATAAAAGACCTGAAGACCGGGATCCGTATAGTGCAGCCGGGCCACCACCACCCCCAGAATGATCACGCAGGGCAGCGACACCACCCACCACTGGAGCCCGTACAGCAAAAGCGGGCCCGAGGCCGGCCGGTCGTTAAGCGCGTATTTCATGGTCTCTCCTTAAGCGGCGCCGGGGAGCGGAAAAGACTTGACAAAAGCGGACCGGCGGCGAAAATATATAAAGAGTTCAAAAAGTTCATCGCCCCGGCAGGGTGAAACATTGCCGCGGTTCGGCCTGGACGGGCCGCATCATCGCCCCCATGGGGCCTCAAAAGGTTTCTTTCGAGAATACCACTTTCGAAGGCTGAAGGGTAAGCCCATTTTTGAGGTGAACGCTATGACCGCCGATCTGTCCGCAAACATACGAACCCGGGCCCTGGAGTTGGGCTACGCCGACTGCGGGATCATCGGCCTGGAAGAGGTGGCCGGCTATGCCGGGCAGCTCGACCGCCGCATCGGGGATTTTCCCGACGACCGGATGTTTCTCGAACGTTTCACCGGCCTGGCCGATCCGCGCCAAAAATTCCCCTGGGCCCGGTCCATCGTCGTGGGCATCCGGAATCAGGGGGTCTACAAAATTCCCGCCCGCCTCCGGGGGCACATCGGCAAATCCTTTCTCCTCGACGCCCGCCGGCGGCCGGACACGGACGAATATGCCGCCGGCGACGCTTTTCAGGCCTATCTGGAGAGCCTGGGGCTCCGGGTGGCGGCGGAACGGGAATTCGGCCTGGTCCCCCTGCGCCTGGCGGGGGAGAAGGCCGGCCTGGGGCGCATCCGCCGAAATAATTTTTTCTATGCCGCCGGCGGCTCGGCCATTTGGCTGGAGGCCTGGCTGATCGACCGGGAGCTGGAACTGAAGGCCGCCGACCCGCCGAAACCCTGCCCGGAAAACTGCGACAAGTGCCTGACGGCCTGCCCCACCGCTTCCCTGTCCAAACCGTTTTCCATGCGGCCGACCCGGTGCGTGGCCTTTTTGACCACCCTCACCCGGGTCTCCGGCATCGACACCTGGGTCGACCACCCTTGCGCCGAAGCTCTGGGCGGCTGGGTCTACGGTTGCGACGCCTGCCAGGACGCCTGCCCTTTCAACGCCCGCGCCTGGCGGGAAGAGCGGGATTTCCCGGGCCTGGCCGAACTGGGCGAAACCCTGGACCTGGCCCGCATTCCCGACCTGGACCATGAATACCTGCGGCGGGAACTGACCCCTAAATTTTGGTATCTGCCGGAAGATCGGGCCTGGCAGTGGAAGGTCAACGCCCTGAACGCCATGAAAAATCAGTATGAACCGGAATACCGGGCCCCGATCCAGAGGGCCCTCCACGATGCCGACGAACGGGTGCGGGCCATGGCCGCCTGGGCGGAGAAATCGCTCCGGGAGCAAGGCCGGTTCTGATCCCGAGCCTTCATGCAAAGGAGAACGACATGAAACTCAAACGGGTGCGGAGCGCGGTCTTCAGCCCCTGCGGCGGCACCTGGAAGGCGACCCGGGCCGTGGTCCGGGGCGTGCCTTTGGAAGCCCTGGAACACGACCTGACCCGGCCGGGCGATCGGCCGACGGCCCTGAACTTCGAAGCCGACGAACTGGTGGTCTTCGGCTTTCCGGTCTATGCCGGCCGGGTGCCCGGCGGCATTTCGGAAACCCTGTTCGGCCTCCTGACCGGCCGCCAGACGCCGGCCATCCTGGTGGCCGTCTACGGCAACCGGGAGTTCGAAGGCGCCTTTCTGGATCTCCACAAACTGGCCGAAGGGCGCGGCTTCCGGCCGGTGGCCGCCGCCGCCGCGGTGGCCGAGCATTCCATGGCCCCGGACATCGCCGCCGGCCGGCCCGACGACGCCGACCGGGCCACCCTGGCCGATTTCGGCCGCCGGATCCACGGCCGCCTGATCGCCCAGCCTGACGTGGAGGCCTTTTCCTTTGAAGCCCCGGGGGCTTATCCCGACCGGCCGCTGTCCCCGCCGCTCCGCCCCTCGGCCGATCCGGAGCTCTGCACCCAATGCGGCCAGTGCGTCCCGGCCTGCCCGGCGGCCGTGATTCCGGAAAGCGACCCCCGCATCACCGGTGACGGCTGCCTCGGCTGTATGGCCTGCGTCAAGGTCTGCCCCTTCGAGGCCCGGGCCCTGCGCGATCCCAACCTCCCGGCCAAAATGACCTGGCTCCGCGGCGTGACCGGGGAACGGAAAAACCCCCAGTTTTTCTTCTAACCCCAGGGCATAGCCCTGGACCCACCGGATGCTGACGCATCCTCCCCGAACCCGCTTCGCTGGACGGTCGGGGCCGCAACGTCTGGGTGGCCGGGACCATTGGGGTCGTTTACAATACAATTTTTAATGATGTGAGGCGAAGCTCAATCGCCGCCGACCCGGTGATACCAGCCGCCCACGGCCGCCGTCAAAGCCCCCGAGACGATCAGCAGCGCTTCCACGCTGACCAGGTCGGCCAGGGGGCCGAACACCAGGATGGCCGTGGGCATGGCGCTGTTCCACAATATCTGGCCGATGGAAAATACCCGCCCCAGCATCCCCGGGTCGGCGGTCTGCTGGATGAAGACCGTCTGGGCGGTGGTGAAGACGGGCATGAAAAAGCCGGCCGCCGCCACCAGCATCAGGTAGAGGACGAAATTCCCGGCCACTCCCATCAGGCCGAAGCTCAGCCCGAAAGCGGCCATGCAAAGGGCCAGCACCCGGACTTTATCCCTGAAATCGCCGTGGCGGGCCACGAAGAGGCCGCCGAGGACCGAGGCCCCCGACCAGGCGATTTCATTGGCCGTCAGCCGCCAGACTTCCGGCCCGAACGAGCGGGCGATCATCAGCGGGGTCAGGACGCCGGCCGGGGTCACCAGCACGAAGAAGGCCGCCGTGCACAGCAACAACAGCCGCAGTCGCCGGTGGCCGCACACGTATCGCAGGCCGGCCCGCATCTCCGCGAAGGTGGAGCCGGTCGCCCCGGGCTCCCCGGCCGGAATGTCGATCGTCGCCAGAATGCCCACGGCCAGGGCGGCCGTGACCACATCCAGCATAAAGGCCAGTTCCAGCCCCATCAGCCCCAATATGAGCCCCCCGGCCACCGGCGACAGCAGCATCAACGCCGCCGCGACGGTCTGGTTGAGCCCCTGAACCCGGGCCAGATGCTCGGGCGGCACCAGTTGGGGATACAAGGCATTGACGGCCGGTCCCTGAACCCCGCCGCCCAGGGACCGGAACGTCGAGGCCAGGAGCAGCAGTTCCAGGCTCTTCCACCCGGACCAGAAGGCCGCGGCCACGGCCAGGGTGGCCAGGGCCACAAAGGCATCGGCCAGCATGATCAGGCGCCGCCGATCGTAGCGGTCGGCCCAGACCCCGCTCCACAGCGAAATGAGGACGCCCGGGACGTTGAAAGTCAAGGTGGCCAGCATCATCCACAGGCCGGAGGCGGTTTCCAGGGTGATGTGCCAGACGATGGCGTAGCCCACCACCGAGGAGCCGAACAGGGAAACGTTCTGGCTGATCAGAAACAGGGCGGTTTTCTTTTTCCAGTTGTCGAACGAAGGGGAAGAGGCGGAAGCCGGGGACATGCGGATTCTCCTGAAGCGCGAAGACCGGGGAAGCCGTCGGCTTCCCGGTCGCTTTCCAAACCAATGCGGTCCGCATCAATCCTGTCGGCTTGACGCGGTGCGGCGGATGGTTCAGAAAACAACGTACATGTCTTGGCTCCAGTCGAATTTTATAAGAAACGTATCACGGCCGTCGGCGGCTGTCAACCGGCGGAGTTTCGAGGCCAGGGCGAGAGCGTTATAGCGGTCGTACGACGGATAGGGGAATAAAATTTTCTCCATTCACTCCTTATTGGGGCTCAACAACTCGCATCATTGCCCTACCGGGCAATCTCTGGTTATCGCCCGGTAGGGCGATGGGCTCAGACAAGTTGAGCCCCAATAAGGGTTCATTCCGAAAAATTTATTCCCCTATCCGTCTAATTGTATCCCAGCCCAACGCAAAATTTGTATAACGCTCTTGCCCTGAAATTCATCACGCCCCCTCTATTTTTCCCGGCGCGATTGCCCTATAATAAGACCATCGATCATTGGAGACCTCAGCCATCGCGGCCCGGCTTTGACGCAGCCGCGACCGCGCTCCATTCCCGCGAACCCAGGAGGACACCATGTGGATGCAGAATCCCGAAAACGCGGCGGCGCGCCTGTCGCAATGGGCGGAGGAATTCAGCGCCGGCCCGGCCAACGATCTCGGCCGGCCCGACGGCTCCAGGGAGCCGGCCTACGGGCGGCCGCTGCTGGGCCACGCCGCCGGGGACGACCCGCTCTGGGCGCGCTTCAAGGACGTCGTCCATCCGGAGCACTGGACTCCTGTGGAAGCTTTCAACCTGGCCTTTCCCGATGAAAGGGCCGAGCCCGCGCAACTTTCGGTCGTCAGCTGGATTTTTCCCCAGACCGCCGCCACCCGCCGCGACCAGCGGGCGAACCGGGAATTTCCCGCCGAGCGCTGGGTCCGCAGCCGCTGGCACGGGCAGCACGAACTGGTCGAGGGTTTGGGCCGCCTGTTTTTGCAGCGGTTTCAGGAAGCCGGCCTCCAGGCCCTGCTGCCCGACACGCTGCCGGATTGGCGGACCCTCGCCAGCGAACGCTATCATATCGCCTCCAAGTGGTCCCACCGGCACGCGGCCTTTGCCGCCGGCCTGGGCACCTTCGGGCTGTGCGACGGCCTGATCAGCCCGGCGGGCAAGGCCTTGCGGGCTAATTCCCTGGTGGTCCGGCTGAAGCTGCCGGCCAGCCCGCGCTCCTATTCCGAACCCCACGAGCACTGCCTTTTTTACAATTCCGACACCTGCGGCCAATGCATCAAACGTTGCCCGGCCGGAGCCCTCAGCCCGGCCGGGCACGACAAAAAACTCTGTGCGGCCTATCTGGAAAAAACCAAGGTCCACATCGCCGCCCACTGGCCGGACCAGGAGGGGAAATACGCCTGCGGCCTGTGCCAGACGGGCATTCCCTGCGAGTCCCGCATCCCTCCCCGCCCCAAGTCGAAATGATAAGGGAAAGCCTCGCCTTGGTTCCGCCGGCGCGGCTTTCCCTTTATTGAATGAAGATGGGAAACGCGTTTCGAACCGTGACGAGAAGCGTTCGCCAGGCCCGACGCCCTCCCCCGCCCGTTCGCGCGGGACGCCCGCGGTATCCTCTTCCCCGTCAGGCGGCCTTTGGCCCGGCCAGGCGGCTTTTCAGCCGGTTTTTCTCACCCCAGTCGCACATGCTGTCCAGAATGGGAATCAGGGATTTCCCCCGCTTCGTCAGGCTGTATTCCACCTTGGGCGGAATCTGCGGGTATTCCTCGCGCCGCACCAGGCCATCCGCCTCCAACTCTTTGAGGGTCATGCTGAGGGTCTTGTGGGATATGGTTTTGATGTACCTCTTCATCTCGTTGTAGCGGACGACTCCGAAACCCATGAGGCAATACAGGATCGCCATTTTATACTTCCCGTTGATGAGCGACAGGGTATAACTGAAGCCCGTCTCCTCCAGGTCCGCTTCCGATATGCATCCATAATCCGTCATATGCTCTCCTTTCGAACAGTACAATACTATAATATTCGTACTCAATTATTGAACAATTTACAATCAAATTATAGCGAACGCCCCCCGAATGTCAACCCAGCGCCAGGGCTGAGCCCTGGACCCACCGGATGCTGGCGCATCCTTTCCGAACCCGCTTCGCTGGACAGCGGTGGCCGCAACGTTTGGGCGGCCGAGACCATCCGGGTCGTTATCACTGCAAAAGAAAAAGCCGGCGTCGCCGGCTTTTTGCATTTTACTGTCAGGTACTTATGCATGAATGGCGCTTTAGCGCCCGCCCCCCTGTAGACGACCCGGATGGTCTCGGCCGCCCAAACGTTGCGGCCACCGCCGTCCAGCGAAGCGGGTTCGGAAAGGATGCGCCAGCATCCGGTGGGTCCAGGGCTCAGCCCTGGCTAGCCGCCGATGCGGCTCATTTCGCGGCGGGAGGTGGAGGCGAGGTCGGCGGCTCCGGCTTCCAGATAGCTGGGGGGTTTTTGGCCGGCGGACAAGAGGAACAGGGCCCGCAGGGCCTCGTCATCGACGCCGGCCCGCAAGGGGCCACGCAGATCGATCTCCCGGTCGGTCAGAAGACAGGGCTTGAGCTTGCCGTCGGCGGTCAGCCGCAGCCGGTTGCAGTCGCCGCAGAAGTGGCCGCTCATGGCGCTGATGAAGCCGATGGCTCCCCGGGCGCCCCGGGGGGCGTACAGCCGGGCCGGGGCCGAAGGGTCGTCGGCGGGCAGAGGCTCCAGGGGCCCCAGTTCCCGGGCCAGGATAGTCATCAACTCGCCGGCGGACAGGAAACTGTCGGGCCTCCAGAGGCCGTCGGAGCCGATGGGCATGTGCTCGATGAAACGGACGTCCACCGGGTGATCCAGGGCCAGGCGGGCCAGGGCGACCAATTGGTGGTCATTGGCCCCGCGAATGGGCACGCAGTTGATCTTGGTGCTGAACCCGTGTTCCAGGGCGGCGGCGAAGCCGGCCCAGGCCCGGCGGGCCATTTCCTCCCCGGCCGGTCCGGGCAGCCCGACCATCTCGGCATACACCGCCGGGTCCAAGGCGTCGAGGCTGATGTTCAGTCCTTTGACGCCGGCCGCTTTCAATTCCCGGGCCAGGGGCGGCAAGAGAACGCCGTTGGTGGTCAGGCGCACGTCGCTGAAGAGGTGCTCAGCCCGCAGGCGCTGGATGAAGCCGACCAGCCCCCGGCGCACCAGGGGCTCCCCGCCGGTCAGGCGCAGCTTCCGCAGCCCCAGGGAGGCGCCGACCCGGGCCAGGCGCAGCAACTCCTCATAGGTCAGGATATCCGAATGCCGCAGCTTGGGCACGCCATCCGGAGGCATGCAGTAACGGCAGCGAAGGTTGCAGAGGTCGGTGACCGACAGACGCAAATACGTTAGACGACGGCCGCCGGAGGCGGTCAATTCCGGGTTCATACAGTTGGCCTGTGTCCTTTTTAAGATCGGTTCCGATATAATATCGCACTTTCGATTTCTTTTCCAGAATTTCTTGCGAACCGACACGGTCGGCACGAAAGCCGGCCGTTTTTATATCATAACCGGCCGAAGTCTTTCTTTACAAGATAAGACGGGGGTGGAAGCCGATCAAGGGCTTGGACAAAACCGAATGGAGTATGGTAAGGTAAAAAAAGGCGATAATGGCCGCCGCGCCTTATGGAACGGGAGTCGTCTGGGGGAGGATGAATGAGCGACGGGATTCGGCCGGGCGACCGGCCAGAGGGCCGGCGGTTTCTGCCGCTGGCCGGTGCGCGCAACGTGCGCGACCTGGGGGGCTACCCGGCGGCGGACGGACGGCGGGTCAAATGGGGGCGGCTTTTCCGGGGCGGGGACTTGAATGAGCTGACCGGGCCCGATCTGGATCTTCTGTCCGGGCTGTCGATCAAGACATTCATCGATTTTCGGCGGCGCTCCGAGATTCTGGTCGCTCCGGACCGCCGGCCGAGTTCCGTGCGGCGGGAAATCACCCTGCCGATCGACCCGGGGGATTTCAGCGTGATGACCGCCGGCCCGGACCGGCCGGGCGGACGGCTGATGGAGGATCTCAACCGGCTCTTGGCCCGCGATTTCCAGGAACCTTTCGGCCGCTTTCTGGCGCTCCTGGCCCGGCCGGAAAACCAGCCGGCCCTCTTCCACTGCGCCGCCGGCAAAGATCGCACCGGCTTTGCGGCCATGCTGATCCTGGCCGCCTTGGGCGTGGAGCGGGAGAACCTAGCGGCCGACTATCTTCTGTCCAACCAGGGGCTGGGCGACAAATACGCCGGCCAGGTGGAAAAAAATCCGTATCTAGAGCCGGTGATGGTGGCCGACGTCTCTTACCTGGAGGCGGCTCTGACGGTCATCGACCAGGAATACGGCGGGCTGCCCCGGTACCTCACCGGCCCCCTCCGGGCCGACTTGCCGAAGCTCCGGGAACTGTACCTGGAATGATCGGTTGACGGCCGGCCCCGGGTAAATAGAGCAGGATGGAGGCGACTAAAACCCCGTCTCGGCCGCCCCAGTCCATCCATGACGAGGTTGCGGCGGCGCATGGCCCCTCTGGGGCTCGGAGGCGATTTATGGATCGACGCACGTTTTTGAAGTATCAGGCCTGTGGCCTGTTGTGGCTGGCCGGCGGCGCCGGCCTGGGGCTCAAAACCCCCTTGGCCTGGGCCGAGGCCCGGCCCGACGTGACCGTGGTCAAGGGGTCCCCGGCGGCCGCCACCCGGGCGGCGGTGGATCTTCTGGGCGGCCCGGGCCGCTTCGTCAAGCCGGGTCAGAAAGTCCTGATCAAACCCAATATGAGTTTCGCCCGCGGCCCCGAATCGGGGACCACCACCCATCCGGAGGTGGTGCGGGAGCTGGTGCTCATGTGCCAGGAGGCCGGGGCCGGCCGCATCCGGGTTCTGGACCATTCGCTGCAGAATCCGGAGCGGAGCCTGGCCGCCTCCGGCATTCTGGAAGCCTGCGAGGGGGTGGCCCGGGGCATCTGCCGCCACCTCATGGACAGCGCCTTCTATCGCGAAACCGAACTTCCGGGCGGCCGGGAGATGCGGAGCAACGCCATCATGATCGAGGCTCTGGAGGCCGACGTCATCATCGCCGCCCCGGTGGCCAAAAGCCACGGCGGGGCTGGGGTCTCGATGTCGCTGAAGGGGCAGATGGGCCTGGTCTGGGACCGCGGCAGCATGCACTCCCGCTACAGCCTGGATCAATCCATAGTCGACCTGAACACCCGGCTGAAACCTCACCTGGCGGTCATCGACGCCACCCGGGTGCTGACCAGCGGCGGCCCCGGCGGTCCCGGCGTGATGATCACCCCCGGCGAAATCATCGCCTCGGCCGACCCGGTGGCCGCCGACGCCACGGCGGTGGCCTCCTATGAATGGTACGGCCGCAAAATCGAACCCCGGCAGGTCGGGCATCTGGCCGCCGCCGGGAACCGGGGCCTGGGGCGACTGGATATCGAAAACCTGCTGGTCCAGCGCCTGACGTTATAACAATCCGGCCCTTCGATCGAACGCCTCTCCCCGCCGCGGCGGGGAGAGGCGTTCGATCGAAGGGCCGGATTGTTATAACGTCAGGCGCTGGACCAGCAGGTTTTCGATATCCAGTCGCCCCAGGCCCCGGTTCCCGGCGGCGGCCAGATGCCCGACCTGCCGGGGTTCGATTTTGCGGCCGTACCATTCATAGGAGGCCACCGCCGTGGCGTCGGCGGCCACCGGGTCGGCCGAGGCGATGATTTCGCCGGGGGTGATCATCACGCCGGGACCGCCGGGGCCGCCGCTGGTCAGCACCCGGGTGGCGTCGATGACCGCCAGGTGAGGTTTCAGCCGGGTGTTCAGGTCGACTATGGATTGATCCAGGCTGTAGCGGGAGTGCATGCTGCCGCGGTCCCAGACCAGGCCCATCTGCCCCTTCAGCGACATCGAGACCCCAGCCCCGCCGTGGCTTTTGGCCACCGGGGCGGCGATGATGACGTCGGCCTCCAGAGCCTCGATCATGATGGCGTTGCTCCGCATCTCCCGGCCGCCCGGAAGTTCGGTTTCGCGATAGAAGGCGCTGTCCATGAGGTGGCGGCAGATGCCCCGGGCCACCCCCTCGCAGGCTTCCAGAATGCCGGAGGCGGCCAGGCTCCGCTCCGGATTCTGCAGCGAATGGTCCAGAACCCGGATGCGGCCGGCCCCGGCCTCCTGGCACATGAGCACCAGCTCCCGCACCACCTCCGGATGGGTGGTGGTCCCCGATTCGGGGCCGCGGGCGAAACTCATATTGGGTTTGATCAGGACTTTCTGACCCGGCTTGACGAAGCGGCCCGGGCCGCCCAGAAGATCCACCGCCGCCCGGGTGGCGGCCGCCGGGGACCCCTTGACCACGGTCACGTCGGGCCGGGCCTCGGCCCAGGCCAAGGGGGTTTTGAGCCCCAGGCCGGCGCCGCCGGCCAGCCACAACAGGCCACAGGCCTGATACTTCAAAAACGTGCGTCGATCCATAAATCGCCTCCGAGCCCCAGAGGGGCCATGCGCCGCCGCAACCTCGTCATGGATGGACTGGGGCGGCCGAGACGGGGTTTTAGTCGCCTCCATCCTGCTCTATTTACCCGGGGCCGGCCGTCAACCGATCATTCCAGGTACAGTTCCCGGAGCTTCGGCAAGTCGGCCCGGAGGGGGCCGGTGAGGTACCGGGGCAGCCCGCCGTATTCCTGGTCGATGACCGTCAGAGCCGCCTCCAGGTAAGAGACGTCGGCCACCATCACCGGCTCTAGATACGGATTTTTTTCCACCTGGCCGGCGTATTTGTCGCCCAGCCCCTGGTTGGACAGAAGATAGTCGGCCGCTAGGTTCTCCCGCTCCACGCCCAAGGCGGCCAGGATCAGCATGGCCGCAAAGCCGGTGCGATCTTTGCCGGCGGCGCAGTGGAAGAGGGCCGGCTGGTTTTCCGGCCGGGCCAGGAGCGCCAGAAAGCGGCCGAAAGGTTCCTGGAAATCGCGGGCCAAGAGCCGGTTGAGATCCTCCATCAGCCGTCCGCCCGGCCGGTCCGGGCCGGCGGTCATCACGCTGAAATCCCCCGGGTCGATCGGCAGGGTGATTTCCCGCCGCACGGAACTCGGCCGGCGGTCCGGAGCGACCAGAATCTCGGAGCGCCGCCGAAAATCGATGAATGTCTTGATCGACAGCCCGGACAGAAGATCCAGATCGGGCCCGGTCAGCTCATTCAAGTCCCCGCCCCGGAAAAGCCGCCCCCATTTGACCCGCCGTCCGTCCGCCGCCGGGTAGCCCCCCAGGTCGCGCACGTTGCGCGCACCGGCCAGCGGCAGAAACCGCCGGCCCTCTGGCCGGTCGCCCGGCCGAATCCCGTCGCTCATTCATCCTCCCCCAGACGACTCCCGTTCCATAAGGCGCGGCGGCCATTATCGCCTTTTTTTACCTTACCATACTCCATTCGGTTTTGTCCAAGCCCTTGATCGGCTTCCACCCCCGTCTTATCTTGTAAAGAAAGACTTCGGCCGGTTATGATATAAAAACGGCCGGCTTTCGTGCCGACCGTGTCGGTTCGCAAGAAATTCTGGAAAAGAAATCGAAAGTGCGATATTATATCGGAACCGATCTTAAAAAGGACACAGGCCAACTGTATGAACCCGGAATTGACCGCCTCCGGCGGCCGTCGTCTAACGTATTTGCGTCTGTCGGTCACCGACCTCTGCAACCTTCGCTGCCGTTACTGCATGCCTCCGGATGGCGTGCCCAAGCTGCGGCATTCGGATATCCTGACCTATGAGGAGTTGCTGCGCCTGGCCCGGGTCGGCGCCTCCCTGGGGCTGCGGAAGCTGCGCCTGACCGGCGGGGAGCCCCTGGTGCGCCGGGGGCTGGTCGGCTTCATCCAGCGCCTGCGGGCTGAGCACCTCTTCAGCGACGTGCGCCTGACCACCAACGGCGTTCTCTTGCCGCCCCTGGCCCGGGAATTGAAAGCGGCCGGCGTCAAAGGACTGAACATCAGCCTCGACGCCTTGGACCCGGCGGTGTATGCCGAGATGGTCGGGCTGCCCGGACCGGCCGGGGAGGAAATGGCCCGCCGGGCCTGGGCCGGCTTCGCCGCCGCCCTGGAACACGGGTTCAGCACCAAGATCAACTGCGTGCCCATTCGCGGGGCCAATGACCACCAATTGGTCGCCCTGGCCCGCCTGGCCCTGGATCACCCGGTGGACGTCCGTTTCATCGAGCACATGCCCATCGGCTCCGACGGCCTCTGGAGGCCCGACAGTTTCCTGTCCGCCGGCGAGTTGATGACTATCCTGGCCCGGGAACTGGGGCCCCTGGAGCCTCTGCCCGCCGACGACCCTTCGGCCCCGGCCCGGCTGTACGCCCCCCGGGGCGCCCGGGGAGCCATCGGCTTCATCAGCGCCATGAGCGGCCACTTCTGCGGCGACTGCAACCGGCTGCGGCTGACCGCCGACGGCAAGCTCAAGCCCTGTCTTCTGACCGACCGGGAGATCGATCTGCGTGGCCCCTTGCGGGCCGGCGTCGATGACGAGGCCCTGCGGGCCCTGTTCCTCT
Source organism: Candidatus Adiutrix sp. (assembly GCA_031553735.1). Lineage (GTDB taxonomy): Bacteria > Desulfobacterota > Desulfarculia > Adiutricales > Adiutricaceae > Adiutrix. Next base: position 9,031 of record JAVBLB010000035.1, on the reverse strand, counting down.
TGTCCGCCGGCCAAAAACCCCCCAGCTATCTGGAAGCCGGAGCCGCCGACCTCGCCTCCACCTCCCGCCGCGAAATGAGCCGCATCGGCGGCTAGCCAGGGCTGAGCCCTGGACCCACCGGATGCTGGCGCATCCTTTCCGAACCCGCTTCGCTGGACGGCGGTGGCCGCAACGTTTGGGCGGCCGAGACCATCCGGGTCGTCTACAGGGGGGCGGGCGCTAAAGCGCCATTCATGCATAAGTACCTGACAGTAAAATGCAAAAAGCCGGCGACGCCGGCTTTTTCTTTTGCAGTGATAACGACCCGGATGGTCTCGGCCGCCCAAACGTTGCGGCCACCGCTGTCCAGCGAAGCGGGTTCGGAAAGGATGCGCCAGCATCCGGTGGGTCCAGGGCTCAGCCCTGGCGCTGGGTTGACATTCGGGGGGCGTTCGCTATAATTTGATTGTAAATTGTTCAATAATTGAGTACGAATATTATAGTATTGTACTGTTCGAAAGGAGAGCATATGACGGATTATGGATGCATATCGGAAGCGGACCTGGAGGAGACGGGCTTCAGTTATACCCTGTCGCTCATCAACGGGAAGTATAAAATGGCGATCCTGTATTGCCTCATGGGTTTCGGAGTCGTCCGCTACAACGAGATGAAGAGGTACATCAAAACCATATCCCACAAGACCCTCAGCATGACCCTCAAAGAGTTGGAGGCGGATGGCCTGGTGCGGCGCGAGGAATACCCGCAGATTCCGCCCAAGGTGGAATACAGCCTGACGAAGCGGGGGAAATCCCTGATTCCCATTCTGGACAGCATGTGCGACTGGGGTGAGAAAAACCGGCTGAAAAGCCGCCTGGCCGGGCCAAAGGCCGCCTGACGGGGAAGAGGATACCGCGGGCGTCCCGCGCGAACGGGCGGGGGAGGGCGTCGGGCCTGGCGAACGCTTCTCGTCACGGTTCGAAACGCGTTTCCCATCTTCATTCAATAAAGGGAAAGCCGCGCCGGCGGAACCAAGGCGAGGCTTTCCCTTATCATTTCGACTTGGGGCGGGGAGGGATGCGGGACTCGCAGGGAATGCCCGTCTGGCACAGGCCGCAGGCGTATTTCCCCTCCTGGTCCGGCCAGTGGGCGGCGATGTGGACCTTGGTTTTTTCCAGATAGGCCGCACAGAGTTTTTTGTCGTGCCCGGCCGGGCTGAGGGCTCCGGCCGGGCAACGTTTGATGCATTGGCCGCAGGTGTCGGAATTGTAAAAAAGGCAGTGCTCGTGGGGTTCGGAATAGGAGCGCGGGCTGGCCGGCAGCTTCAGCCGGACCACCAGGGAATTAGCCCGCAAGGCCTTGCCCGCCGGGCTGATCAGGCCGTCGCACAGCCCGAAGGTGCCCAGGCCGGCGGCAAAGGCCGCGTGCCGGTGGGACCACTTGGAGGCGATATGATAGCGTTCGCTGGCGAGGGTCCGCCAATCCGGCAGCGTGTCGGGCAGCAGGGCCTGGAGGCCGGCTTCCTGAAACCGCTGCAAAAACAGGCGGCCCAAACCCTCGACCAGTTCGTGCTGCCCGTGCCAGCGGCTGCGGACCCAGCGCTCGGCGGGAAATTCCCGGTTCGCCCGCTGGTCGCGGCGGGTGGCGGCGGTCTGGGGAAAAATCCAGCTGACGACCGAAAGTTGCGCGGGCTCGGCCCTTTCATCGGGAAAGGCCAGGTTGAAAGCTTCCACAGGAGTCCAGTGCTCCGGATGGACGACGTCCTTGAAGCGCGCCCAGAGCGGGTCGTCCCCGGCGGCGTGGCCCAGCAGCGGCCGCCCGTAGGCCGGCTCCCTGGAGCCGTCGGGCCGGCCGAGATCGTTGGCCGGGCCGGCGCTGAATTCCTCCGCCCATTGCGACAGGCGCGCCGCCGCGTTTTCGGGATTCTGCATCCACATGGTGTCCTCCTGGGTTCGCGGGAATGGAGCGCGGTCGCGGCTGCGTCAAAGCCGGGCCGCGATGGCTGAGGTCTCCAATGATCGATGGTCTTATTATAGGGCAATCGCGCCGGGAAAAATAGAGGGGGCGTGATGAATTTCAGGGCAAGAGCGTTATACAAATTTTGCGTTGGGCTGGGATACAATTAGACGGATAGGGGAATAAATTTTTCGGAATGAACCCTTATTGGGGCTCAACTTGTCTGAGCCCATCGCCCTACCGGGCGATAACCAGAGATTGCCCGGTAGGGCAATGATGCGAGTTGTTGAGCCCCAATAAGGAGTGAATGGAGAAAATTTTATTCCCCTATCCGTCGTACGACCGCTATAACGCTCTCGCCCTGGCCTCGAAACTCCGCCGGTTGACAGCCGCCGACGGCCGTGATACGTTTCTTATAAAATTCGACTGGAGCCAAGACATGTACGTTGTTTTCTGAACCATCCGCCGCACCGCGTCAAGCCGACAGGATTGATGCGGACCGCATTGGTTTGGAAAGCGACCGGGAAGCCGACGGCTTCCCCGGTCTTCGCGCTTCAGGAGAATCCGCATGTCCCCGGCTTCCGCCTCTTCCCCTTCGTTCGACAACTGGAAAAAGAAAACCGCCCTGTTTCTGATCAGCCAGAACGTTTCCCTGTTCGGCTCCTCGGTGGTGGGCTACGCCATCGTCTGGCACATCACCCTGGAAACCGCCTCCGGCCTGTGGATGATGCTGGCCACCTTGACTTTCAACGTCCCGGGCGTCCTCATTTCGCTGTGGAGCGGGGTCTGGGCCGACCGCTACGATCGGCGGCGCCTGATCATGCTGGCCGATGCCTTTGTGGCCCTGGCCACCCTGGCCGTGGCCGCGGCCTTCTGGTCCGGGTGGAAGAGCCTGGAACTGCTGCTCCTGGCCTCGACGTTCCGGTCCCTGGGCGGCGGGGTTCAGGGACCGGCCGTCAATGCCTTGTATCCCCAACTGGTGCCGCCCGAGCATCTGGCCCGGGTTCAGGGGCTCAACCAGACCGTCGCGGCGGCGTTGATGCTGCTGTCGCCGGTGGCCGGGGGGCTCATATTGGGGCTGATGGGGCTGGAACTGGCCTTTATGCTGGATGTGGTCACGGCCGCCCTGGCCGTGGGCATTCTGGCGACGATCGACATTCCGGCCGGGGAGCCCGGGGCGACCGGCTCCACCTTCGCGGAGATGCGGGCCGGCCTGCGATACGTGTGCGGCCACCGGCGACTGCGGCTGTTGTTGCTGTGCACGGCGGCCTTCTTCGTGCTGGTGACCCCGGCCGGCGTCCTGACCCCGCTGATGATCGCCCGCTCGTTCGGGCCGGAAGTCTGGCGGCTGACGGCCAATGAAATCGCCTGGTCGGGGGCCTCGGTCCTCGGCGGCCTCTTCGTGGCCCGCCACGGCGATTTCAGGGATAAAGTCCGGGTGCTGGCCCTTTGCATGGCCGCTTTCGGGCTGAGCTTCGGCCTGATGGGAGTGGCCGGGAATTTCGTCCTCTACCTGATGCTGGTGGCGGCGGCCGGCTTTTTCATGCCCGTCTTCACCACCGCCCAGACGGTCTTCATCCAGCAGACCGCCGACCCGGGGATGCTGGGGCGGGTATTTTCCATCGGCCAGATATTGTGGAACAGCGCCATGCCCACGGCCATCCTGGTGTTCGGCCCCCTGGCCGACCTGGTCAGCGTGGAAGCGCTGCTGATCGTCTCGGGGGCTTTGACGGCGGCCGTGGGCGGCTGGTATCACCGGGTCGGCGGCGATTGAGCTTCGCCTCACATCATTAAAAATTGTATTGTAAACGACCCCAATGGTCCCGGCCACCCAGACGTTGCGGCCCCGACCGTCCAGCGAAGCGGGTTCGGGGAGGATGCGTCAGCATCCGGTGGGTCCAGGGCTATGCCCTGGGGTTAGAAGAAAAACTGGGGGTTTTTCCGTTCCCCGGTCACGCCGCGGAGCCAGGTCATTTTGGCCGGGAGGTTGGGATCGCGCAGGGCCCGGGCCTCGAAGGGGCAGACCTTGACGCAGGCCATACAGCCGAGGCAGCCGTCACCGGTGATGCGGGGGTCGCTTTCCGGAATCACGGCCGCCGGGCAGGCCGGGACGCACTGGCCGCATTGGGTGCAGAGCTCCGGATCGGCCGAGGGGCGGAGCGGCGGGGACAGCGGCCGGTCGGGATAAGCCCCCGGGGCTTCAAAGGAAAAGGCCTCCACGTCAGGCTGGGCGATCAGGCGGCCGTGGATCCGGCGGCCGAAATCGGCCAGGGTGGCCCGGTCGGCGTCGTCGGGCCGGCCGGCGGCGATGTCCGGGGCCATGGAATGCTCGGCCACCGCGGCGGCGGCGGCCACCGGCCGGAAGCCGCGCCCTTCGGCCAGTTTGTGGAGATCCAGAAAGGCGCCTTCGAACTCCCGGTTGCCGTAGACGGCCACCAGGATGGCCGGCGTCTGGCGGCCGGTCAGGAGGCCGAACAGGGTTTCCGAAATGCCGCCGGGCACCCGGCCGGCATAGACCGGAAAGCCGAAGACCACCAGTTCGTCGGCTTCGAAGTTCAGGGCCGTCGGCCGATCGCCCGGCCGGGTCAGGTCGTGTTCCAGGGCTTCCAAAGGCACGCCCCGGACCACGGCCCGGGTCGCCTTCCAGGTGCCGCCGCAGGGGCTGAAGACCGCGCTCCGCACCCGTTTGAGTTTCATGTCGTTCTCCTTTGCATGAAGGCTCGGGATCAGAACCGGCCTTGCTCCCGGAGCGATTTCTCCGCCCAGGCGGCCATGGCCCGCACCCGTTCGTCGGCATCGTGGAGGGCCCTCTGGATCGGGGCCCGGTATTCCGGTTCATACTGATTTTTCATGGCGTTCAGGGCGTTGACCTTCCACTGCCAGGCCCGATCTTCCGGCAGATACCAAAATTTAGGGGTCAGTTCCCGCCGCAGGTATTCATGGTCCAGGTCGGGAATGCGGGCCAGGTCCAGGGTTTCGCCCAGTTCGGCCAGGCCCGGGAAATCCCGCTCTTCCCGCCAGGCGCGGGCGTTGAAAGGGCAGGCGTCCTGGCAGGCGTCGCAACCGTAGACCCAGCCGCCCAGAGCTTCGGCGCAAGGGTGGTCGACCCAGGTGTCGATGCCGGAGACCCGGGTGAGGGTGGTCAAAAAGGCCACGCACCGGGTCGGCCGCATGGAAAACGGTTTGGACAGGGAAGCGGTGGGGCAGGCCGTCAGGCACTTGTCGCAGTTTTCCGGGCAGGGTTTCGGCGGGTCGGCGGCCTTCAGTTCCAGCTCCCGGTCGATCAGCCAGGCCTCCAGCCAAATGGCCGAGCCGCCGGCGGCATAGAAAAAATTATTTCGGCGGATGCGCCCCAGGCCGGCCTTCTCCCCCGCCAGGCGCAGGGGGACCAGGCCGAATTCCCGTTCCGCCGCCACCCGGAGCCCCAGGCTCTCCAGATAGGCCTGAAAAGCGTCGCCGGCGGCATATTCGTCCGTGTCCGGCCGCCGGCGGGCGTCGAGGAGAAAGGATTTGCCGATGTGCCCCCGGAGGCGGGCGGGAATTTTGTAGACCCCCTGATTCCGGATGCCCACGACGATGGACCGGGCCCAGGGGAATTTTTGGCGCGGATCGGCCAGGCCGGTGAAACGTTCGAGAAACATCCGGTCGTCGGGAAAATCCCCGATGCGGCGGTCGAGCTGCCCGGCATAGCCGGCCACCTCTTCCAGGCCGATGATCCCGCAGTCGGCGTAGCCCAACTCCAGGGCCCGGGTTCGTATGTTTGCGGACAGATCGGCGGTCATAGCGTTCACCTCAAAAATGGGCTTACCCTTCAGCCTTCGAAAGTGGTATTCTCGAAAGAAACCTTTTGAGGCCCCATGGGGGCGATGATGCGGCCCGTCCAGGCCGAACCGCGGCAATGTTTCACCCTGCCGGGGCGATGAACTTTTTGAACTCTTTATATATTTTCGCCGCCGGTCCGCTTTTGTCAAGTCTTTTCCGCTCCCCGGCGCCGCTTAAGGAGAGACCATGAAATACGCGCTTAACGACCGGCCGGCCTCGGGCCCGCTTTTGCTGTACGGGCTCCAGTGGTGGGTGGTGTCGCTGCCCTGCGTGATCATTCTGGGGGTGGTGGTGGCCCGGCTGCACTATACGGATCCCGGTCTTCAGGTCTTTTATCTGCAGAAACTGTTCGGTCTGACGGGGCTGGCCCTGCTGGCCCAGGTGCTTTTTGGCCACCGCCTGCCCCTGGTGGTGGGGCCGGCGGCCATTTTGTTGGTGGGCCTGGCCGCGTCACTGGCCTCCGGAATCCCGGCCCTGTATACGGCCATCGGGGTGGGCGGCGCGGCCCTGGCCCTGGCTTCGGCCGGGGGACTGATGACGCGGCTGCGGACGTTTTTCACCCCCCGCATCGTGGCCGTCATCCTGATCCTGATCGCCTTCACCCTCGCTCCCACCATCCTGCGGCTGGTTCTGAGCGACCCCCAGCGGTCGACCCTGAGCCTGGGCTTCGCCCTGGCCCTGGCCCTGGCCATGATCGTGGCCAACCAGCGGCTGGCCGGAACCTGGAAATCCCTGACCGTGCTTCTGGGTCTGGTCGGGGGCAGCCTGGCCTGGTTCGCCATCGCCGGCTGGCCGGCCGCGCCGGTGCACCGGCCGAGTCCGGAGGCGACGCTGTTTCTCGACCGGCTGGTCTTCGAGCCCGGCACCATTGTGGCCTTTCTGCTCTGCATCATGGCCCTGTCCATCAACGAACTGGGTTCCATCGAATCCATCGGCCGGTTGGTGTCGGCCGACGACCTGGGCGGGCGGAGCCGGCGCGGCCTGTTCGTCCAGGGGTTGGCCAACCTGGCCGCCGGGGCCCTCGGGGTCATCGGCCCGGTCAGCTTCGCCCTGTCCGCCGGCCTGATTTCGGCCACCGGCTGCGCCGCCCGCCGGACCATGATTCCGGCCGGCCTCGGGCTGGTGGCCTGCGCCTTCTTTCCCCAGGCGGTGCTGCTGTTCTCATGCCTGCCCGGCGTGGTGATGGGAGCCCTTTTGCTGTATCTGATGGCCGCCCAGCTGGCCAGCAGCCTGGCCCTTCTGGCGGTCGGGCCGGGGCTGGCCGATTTCGGGGCCGGCCTGACGGTGGGCCTGCCGCTGCTGGTGGGGCTGATCATCGCCTTCACCCCGGCGGAGGCCTTCCTGGATCTGCCCGGGACGCTCCAGCCCATCGTCGAAAACGGGTTTGTCATGGGCACCGTCGTGGCCATGCTTCTGGAGCACGTCATCTTCAAAAGCCGCCGCTGATAATAGCTCTTGCTTTAACCCCGGGCAGTGGTTATATTTTCTGATGACGCGTCGCCCGGAGCCCCCTAAGGGGCCGGTCGCCTCCATCCTTTCATGCATAAGGAGCCATCGTGAGAGTAGACGACTATAAAAACGCCGGCCGCATCTCGGGCCAGGAACTGGCCGCCAAGGATCCCGCCGCCGTGGCCGCGGCTTCCGGGGCCACGCTTCTGTCCGCGCCGGCCGGTTTCCAACTGGACTTTTTCGGCCGCCCGGCGGTGGTGACCGCCCCGGACATGACCGTGGGCTGGCGGGACCAGAAGCCCGGCGAGGAGTTCAGCCTCACCGACGCCGTTTTGGTGCTGCACTACCTTAACGGGGCCAAGGGCCTGCCCCCCACCGGGGAGATGGTCTCCTACCGCCAGATTCCGGGGGGGGAGTTCTATTTCAAGGCTTTCGCCAGCCGGGCCGAGGTGCCGCTGGCCAAGGTGTTCGGCGCAACGCCCGGGCTTTTGACCCGGGCCGTGGCCGCCCTGGGCGGGGAGCCCGTTTCCGGTTACGGCGATGAGGCCGGGCGCTTCCGGGTGCTGCCGAACCTGGACCTGATCGTGCTGCTTCATCATGCCGACGAGGAGTTCGAGAGTTCCGGCCAGGTGCTGTTCGACCGGGTCATCGGCTCGTGCCTCTCCAACGAAGACATATCCTGGCTCGGTTCGGCCCTGGTCTACCGCCTGATGAGCGCGGCCCGGACCCTGCCGAGGCAATAAAACATATCAAAAAGCGAGGTGTGCTCATGAAAATAGCTGTCTCCGGCAAGGGGGGGGTGGGCAAGACCACCTTTTCGGCCACCCTGGCCCATCTGTTCCAGGAAAACGGCAAGCGGGTGCTGGCCATCGACGCCGACCCGGACGCCAATCTGGCCGCGGCCCTGGGCTATCCGGATCTGAAGTCGGTCACGCCCATTTCCGAGATGACCGAACTGGTGGCCGAACGCACCGGCTCCAAGCCCGGCACCTATGGCTCGATGTTCACCATCAACCCCAAGGTGGACGATTTGCCCGACACCCTGGCCCGGGAAGTGGACGGCATCAAGTTCATGACCCTGGGCGGGGTCAAGAAGGGCGGGGGCGGCTGCATCTGCCCCGAGAGCACGATGCTGAAGAACATCATCATGCACCTGGTCCTGGCCCGCGACGAGGTGGTCATCATGGACATGGAGGCCGGCCTGGAGCATCTCGGCCGGGCCACGGCCACCGGGGTGGATCACCTGATCGTGGTGGTGGAGCCGGGGCAGCGGTCCATCGAGACCGCCCAGACCGTGCGCCGCCTGGCCCGGGACCTCAACCTCAAGCGGGTTTCGGTGGTGGGGAACAAAGTGCGCAACAAAGGCGACGAGGACTTCATCACCAAAGCCCTGCCGGACATGGAAATTCTGGGCTTCATCCCCTTCGCCGAATCCATCATCGAGGCCGACCGCCAGGGGATTAGCGTCTACAAGCATTCCCCGGAGGCCGCGGCGGCGGTGAAGGCCATCTTCGCCAAGGTCGACCGCTAAACCATACCTGATCGCTGAAAACCAAAACGGGGCGACGCCATTTTCGGCGTCGCCCCGTTTGGGTTTGGCGAAGACGTCGTCCCGGGCCGGCCCCGGGACGACGATGGCGGACGCGGTTTCGCTTACCCGCCGATGAGCGAGAGAGCCATCTGGCTGAGGGAGTTGGCCTGGGCCAGCATGCCCACGGCGGCCTGGGTCAGGACGTTGTTCTTGGTGAACTCGGTCATTTCCTTGGCCACGTCCACGTCGGAGATGCGGCTTTCGGAGGCCTGGAGGTTTTCAGCCTGGATTTCCAGG
>JAVBLB010000110.1:0-12194 GCA_031553735.1 Candidatus Adiutrix sp. | reverse complement strand
CCTGGAAATCCAGGCTGAAAACCTCCAGGCCTCCGAAAGCCGCATCTCCGACGTGGACGTGGCCAAGGAAATGACCGAGTTCACCAAGAACAACGTCCTGACCCAGGCCGCCGTGGGCATGCTGGCCCAGGCCAACTCCCTGAGTCAATTGGCCCTCTCCCTGATGGGTTAACCGGTGACGACCGAAGGAGGAAGCTCCCGCTTCCTCCTTCGGTTCCCGATACCGGGAAGGCTCGCAAAACCCCCGACAGTCGATCTCGCCGGTCTTTGAAACTGACGGCTTTGAATACCCGCGAGACCGGGCGTTCCAGGGCCGCCCCCGGCGCACTATTAATGACAATCAACGGCCTCGGAACGGGACACCGGGCGCCGTGACGGCCCTCCTTTACGGATCGGCCTGATATGACGGACGAGACTTCGCCCACAAGGCGGAGGGAAAGGAGCCAAAGGCGGGTCCGGCCGACCCGCGACCATACCGGCAAGGATGCTACCACATTCTCTTAACGAGAATATTCACGGAGGAAAATGGGAATGGTTCTCGAACACGAGCTAACGGCCAGCTATGCAGCCGGAAGCTTGGGGGGAACCCTGGGACGCCTGAACGAATCGTTACGGCGTCTGTCCCGGGCACACAGCACGGGTTCCCGGGAAAAACCAGGGCAGGCGGCCGACGAACGGTTCATGGAACCGCCCAGGCTGACCTACCTCAACCAGACCCTGCGCCTGATGGCCGACCTCTGGCAGTCACGCACGACCGCCTCGCGGCCTTCCGACCGCATCGAAAAACTGCTGGACCACCTCAAGGAAAACGCTCTCGGCAGCCTCGGCTCCCGAAGCGGCCGACCCGGCCGACACCTGGATTACCAGTTGCTGGCCCAGGTCCTCAGCAGCCTTAAGGCCAGCCAGCAGAACTGGATGTAAGGAGCGGCGCACCGGATTCTGGATTCCGGCACCAATGGCGGCCGGGTCTACATATATACGGGGCGAAAGCGATGAAACCTTTGCTCCCGGCCCCTTGCGGGGCCACCACCCGGCCCGGTCAACCCCAACCTGAAAGGCCCCGCCGGGGCCTCTCAGCCCCCCAGAAGCCCCTTCGGCCTTGCGGCCGACGGGGCTTTTTTTGCGCTTCCGATCCCGGGTCGACCTGAAAAAATAATAATGCAATTGAGTCTTTATTTCAATAATTATTTAAAAAATTCTCCTCTCCAGGTCAACCCGATTCCGGCCCGTAACGCCGGGCCATAAGGTAACGGGCTCCGCCACAGGATGGAGGCCATTGCTGCCTATTCTCCATAAAAATTGCTTTTATTTCGTCGGCCAGGCAAGGCGCCGCAATACTTCTGAGGCGGCCGCGTCGCCCATGGGTCTCCGGATGACAAACTGATGGTCTCGGCCGTCAAGATGTTGCTGCCCCGAAGCCCAACTAATCGCCCTGCCGGGCGATAACCAGAGATTGCCCGGTAGGGCAATGACGCGGGTGCGGAGTTGGGTCCGGGGCTCAACCCTGAGGCCAAAAGCGGAGACAACAAAAGCCGCCGTCTTCAAGGTGTCTCCCCTCTGATCCGAAATGAAAGTTCGCCGGAGCCAAACTTTTTTAATACCTTGTGGAGCCGCCCGGGCTGAGGTATAATCCTAAAATCCAGGCAGCTTGAGCGCCGTTTTCAGGCCCCGCCACCCTCCCTCGAACTGGACCCGACGGCCGGGACGAAGGGTTTGCCACCATCAGTTTTGTGAGACCTCGACCGGGCTGGCCCCGGTCGAAACGTGGGCACGTAATGACCCCCGACAACCCCAGACATCTCAAAAGAGCCATCATCCTGTATTTCGTCGCGGCCAATATTATTATTGGCCTGATTGGTTTCGGCGGGGCGGCTTACAACTTTTATTGGCAGATTCGGGATTTGACTCAGGGCCGCCTGGAACAGACCGTCACCGCCCGGGCCGAAGCGATCTCCGAATGGCTGCGGCTGGCCCTCATGGTGGCCACCCAGCCCTCGAGACTGGGCTGGGGCCAGGAGGCCCTGGAAAGCTATTACCAGGGGAAGCTCGACCGGCGGGAACTGGTCGATACGACCATGCGCATCATTGACGGGGCCATCGTTTACAACAGCGATCTCAAAGGCATGGTGCGGCTGGACCGCACCGGGACGCCGATCATCCACCGGGGCCGGGAAATACCGTCCGATTTCTGGCCGCCCTTCTCCGCCGCCCAGCGCGACCCGATGATCAATTTTTTCAACCTCGGCGGCGGCCAACCCCTCCTCTTGGTTTCCGCGCCCGTCATCGGTCCGGACGGCGAATATCTAGGCACGGACATCGTCATGCTGGACACCGATCCGATCCAACGCCTGCTGGCCTCCGGCAACGAATTCGGCTTCGACGCCCAGACCTTCCTGACGGCCGCGGAAAACGACAGCCGCCTTCTGGTCTATTCCAGCGTTGCCGGGCAGCCCTGGATTCTGCCCGCCCCCCTTCGGGACATTCTCCTGCGGGCCGACCGGGAAGAAACCCGGGTGATCGACGCCGACGGCCGCACCTACGGCATCGGCCGGGTGAACAACGCCGACTGGCGGGTGATTCTGGCCGTCGACAATCAGCGGTTATACGAGCCGGTAACCAGGCAGATGAAGCGGACCACCCAGTATTTTCTGGTCTTTTTCGCCATTTCCCTGGTGGGGCTGTGGTTTCTGGCCCTCAAGCCCCTGACCGGGCAGGTCGGCAAAACCACCGACGCCCTGGAAGAGGAAGTGGAGGAAACCGCCGAAAAACTGCTGAAAGAGTCGGAGGGCCGCAAGAAAACCGAATCCCGGCTGGCGGTGGCCACCCACCGGGCGACCGTGGCCCGCCAGGCCAAGAGCCAGTTCCTGGCCAACCTCAGCCACGAGATACGCACTCCGATGAACGCGGTCATCGGCATGACCGACCTGGCCCTTTTCACCGACCTCTCCGACGAGCAGCGCGGCTATCTGGTGGAAGTCAGGAAAGCGTCCGACGTGCTCCTGGAGCAAATCAACACCCTCTTGGATCTCTCCAAGCTGGAGGACGGGCTGATGGTCACCGAGAGCCGCGACTTCAACCTCGCGGCCCTATTGGAGCAATTGACAAAAAACTACGCCCTGTTGTGCCGCGAAAAGAACCTGGCCTTCACCTGGACCCTGGCCCCCGACCTGACGCCCTGGCGGAGGGGCGATCCGCTCAGAACCAAACAGGCGCTGAACTTTCTGTTGGACAACGCCTGCAAGTTCACCGACGAAGGCGGGGTGGAGCTGTCGGTTCAGCCGGTCGACGAGCCCGAGGGGAAAAGCGGCCTGATCGCCTTCATTGTGAAGGACACCGGCATCGGCATCAGCGCCGAGCGCCTGCCCCAGATCTTCGATCCTTTTGTGCAGGCCGACGGCTCCCTGACCCGGACCATCGGCGGCAGCGGCCTGGGGCTGGCGGTGACCAAACGGCTGACCGAGTTGATGGGCGGTTCCATTTCCGTGGATTCAACCCTCGGAGAGGGCAGCGTCTTCCAGATCCGGCTCAGCCTGCCCCCGGCCGCCGCCCGCCCGGACGAAGAACCCGCCCCGGAACAGCTCGCGCCTCTGGCCGCGACGGACCTGCGCGGCCGGGTGGCCGTTCTGGCGGACGACAATCCGATCAACCGCCGGGTTCTGGAGGGCTATCTGGCCCACTGGGGAGTTACGGCCCACCCCTTCGAAAACGGCCTGGCGGCCCTGGATTTTTTGGCCGCCCACCCCGAGACGCGGCCGGACGTCTTCATCATGGACGTCCTGATGCCGGGGCTGTCGGCCGGGGAACTGGCCGGGCGGCTCGGCCGGCAATACCCCGCGGTGCCCCTGGTTTTTTTGACCTCCCTGGATTTTGACCTGGCCGAACTCCCCCGGTCCGAAGCCGGCCGGGAAATAATGACCCTGGCCAAGCCCGTGGCTCACGACGCCCTGGGCGAGGGGTTGACGGATCTTCTGGCCCGGGCCGACCGCGCGGTCGGCGGGCGTTCCCGGCGGCTCTCGAGCCTCCCCCCCCGGCTGACGAAAACCGACCGGCCCCGCAAAATACTGGTGGTGGACGACAATCAGCTGAACCAGAAACTGGCCGCGACCCTTCTGACCAAACGCGGCCACGAGGTCAGCGTGGCCGAAAACGGATTGGAGGCATTATCTTCCCTCTCCGGGGCAAAATATGATATGGTGCTGATGGATATCCAGATGCCGGTCATGGACGGCCTGACGGCGGTGCGCCGGATCCGGGAGGATCCGGAAAAATACGGGCAGGGGCTGCCGGTGGTGGCCATGACCGCCCACGCCCTGCCCGGCGACCAGGAGACCTTTCTCAGCGCCGGCATGACCGGATATGTCTCGAAACCATTTAAACCGCAGGAACTGATCGCGGCCGCCGAACAAATTTTCGCGGCCGACGACCGGACTCAAGATACCGGAGGGAAAGCCGTGGCTGCTGAATTGGACCGCGCCGCCATTTTGGAAAATTTCATGGACGATGAGGAGTTGCTCTTCGAGAGCATTGATTTGTTTCTGGAGCGCATCGCCTCCCGCATGGCCACTCTGAAAGAGGGCGTGGACGCGGCCAACCCCGAGGTTTTCATGCCGGAGGCTCACACCATCAAAGGCATGGTCGGCATCTTTTCCACCGGCGAAGCCTTTGAAAGTGCGAAAAAGCTGGAGTTCAAAGGCCGGGATAAAAGCGTCGACGGCATTGAAGCCGATTTCGCGGATCTGGAGCGGGATCTCGCCGCCCTGGTCGCCGCTCTCCGCGAATGGCGCTCGGAAGGTTGAGCCGGCCGACCGACGCCGGGCGCCCATGACCCGATTGCTGGCCCAGGTGGCGGTGGAAGCCGCCGTGAGCGGACTGTACACCTACCTGGTCCCGCCCCCCCTGATCGACGTCATCGCCGTGGGCCAGGCGGTGCTGGTGCCCCTGGGCTCCCGGACGACCACCGGCTACGTCATGGCCCTCAAACCGGCCGCCGGTTCCCTACCCGACCGGGACGAGGGGCCGGCCGCCCCCACCCCGCCCGAAAAGCTCAAACCGGTGCGGGAAATCCTTCGGCCGGAACCCCTGTTCGGCCCGGGCCTCTCCCGCCTGATCCATTTCATCGCCCGCTACTATTTCTATCCGCCGGGCCTCTGCGCCAGGGAAATCCTGCCCGGCGGCCTGTCGCCCGTCCTGGAAAAAATTGTCGCCCTGGCCGGGGGACCGGCCGCCCCGGCCGCCCTGCTCGGGGCCGAGGCCGAACTGGTCGACCGCCTGCGCGAGGCCGGCCCCGATGGTCTGGCCGTCCGGCCGCTGGAGGCCGAGGGGTTCGGCCCGACCTTGAAAAAACTGGCCGCCGAAGGACGGGCCGTCTTCAGCCACCGCCTGGCCCGGGGCGGCCCCCGTTCCGCCCGGGAGTGGTGGCTGGGCCCGGCCCCGGAACCGCCCCCGGAGCCGCCCCGCCTGGGGCCGAAAGAGCGGGAACTGTGGGAGATGGTGCGGGGCGGGCCGCCCAAACCCCTGACCTATTACGCCACCTATCTAAAAAACCCGCTGACCCAGGCCCGGAGCCTGGCGGCCAAGGGCCTGGCCGAGCTCAGCCAGCGGGAAATCTTTCGGGACGACCCCGAGCGGGCCATTTTCGAAGGCGTCCGCGCGGCTCCGGTCCTCACCGCCCAGCAAAGCGCGGCCCTGGCGGCCATCGGCCGGGCCCTGGAAGACCGGGTCCACCAGGGCTTTCTGCTGTTCGGGGTCACCGGCAGCGGCAAGACGGAGGTCTATCTCCAGGCCGCCGAAAAAACCCTGGCCCAGGGCCGCGAAGTGCTGTGGCTGGCCCCGGAGATCGGCCTGACCATGGGGCTGGAGGGCCTTTTGAAAAGCCGGTTTTCCGCGGGCCGGGTGGCGGTGCTTCATTCGGGGCTGACCCCGGCCCAGCGGCACGACCAGTGGCTGCGCATCCGGCGCGGCCTGGCCCCGGTGGTCCTGGGGGCCCGCAGCGCCGTCTTCGCCCCTTTGGACAACCTGGGGCTGGTGGTGGTGGACGAGGAGCACGACTGGGCCTACAAGCAGGACGACGGCCTGCGGTACAACGGCCGCGACCTGGCCCGCTGGCGGGCGGCCGAAGCCGGGGCCGCCCTGGTCCTGGGCTCGGCCACCCCGTCTTTCGAAAGCTACCAGAACGCCCTGGACGGCCGGCTGGCGCTCCTGAAAATGACCGACCGCCCCGGCTCGGCGGTCCTGCCGGAAGTGGAGCTCCTGGACCAGGGGGCCGAGCCGGCCCGGATGCGGCAGCCCCTCTCCGCTCCGCTCCGCAAGCGCCTGGGCGACACCCTGGCCCGGGGCGAGCAGGCCCTGTTGTTCATCAACCGCCGGGGGCTGGCCAACCTCCCGATGTGCCTGAAGTGCGGCGAGGTCCTCAAATGCCCCCACTGCAGCCGCACCCTGACCCTCCATGGGCCCGAGGGCGGGGGGGAACGGTTCGAGACCCACGCCGCCCTGGCGGCCGAGCGGCAGGTCCTGGTCTGCCACTGCTGCGGTTACCGGGCCGAGCCGCCCCGGGCCTGCCCGACCTGCCTGTCGCCCCTGTTCCGCTATTTCGGGGTGGGCACCGAAAAGCTGCTGGAACTGACCGAAAAAGCCTTTCCCGAAGTCCGGGCCGGCCGCCTGGACACTGACTCGGTCCGCCTCAAAGGCGGCCTCAAAAAAATCCTGAGCGGCTTCGCCCGGGGCGAGTTCAACCTCTTGGTGGGCACCCAGATGGCGGCCAAGGGCCACGATTTCCCCAACCTGACCCTGGTGGGGGTGGTGGATGCCGACCTGGGGCTCAACCTGCCCGACTTCCGGGCCGCGGAGCGCACCTTCCAACTGCTCTCTCAGGTCTCCGGCCGGGCCGGCCGGGCCGACCGGCCGGGGCAGGTGCTGGTGCAGACCCTGACCCCCCGGCACCCGGTGCTCCAGGCGGTGGCCGCCCACGATTACGAGGCCTTTTTTGCCCATGAAATCGCCGTGCGGGCCGAGTTGGGCTATCCCCCCTTCGCCCGGCTGGCCCTGGTCCGTTTGAGCGGCCCCGACGAAGCCGAACTGGCGGGCCTGGCCGAAGAGGCCGGCCGGCTGGGCCGCCCGCCGGAAATGAAACCGGAAGCGCCGGGGCTGGAGTTGATGGGGCCCGTGCCCTCCCCCCTGGCCCGGCTCAAGAACCGCTACCGCTTCCAGTTCCTGGTCCGGGCCGGCGAGGTGGCCGCCCGCCACCGGTTTCTGGAGGCCTGGCTGCCCCGGGTCCGGGCTCTGCTTCCCCCCGGCGTGCGCCTGGCGGTGGACATCGATCCGTATCATCTGTTATAAGTCTGGTAACGAGGAGGCGCGGGATGAACACGAGCGAAATCATCGGCCGGGCCGGCTTCTTCGCCGGTCTGGCCCCCGGGCTCATCGAGCAGTTGGCCACCATTGCCGCGCCGAAACGCTACCAGGCCGGTGAAACCATCTTCGAGGAGGGCGACCCCGGCCTGGGTTTCCACCTGGTGGCCGAAGGCCGGGTCAAGATCTTCAAGAGCACCCCGGACGGCAAGGAGCAGATCCTGCACCTCTTCGGTCCCGGCGAGCCCTTCGGCGAGGTGGCCATCTTTCTGGGCCGGGGGTATCCCGCCCAGGCCCTGGCCCTGGCGGACACGGCCACGATTTTCTTCCCCCGGGAAGCCCTGCGCGGCCTCATCGCCCGCAACCCCGACCTGGCCTTCGGCCTTTTGGCCGTGCTCTCCCAGCGCCTGGTGCGCTTCGCCCGGCTGGTGGAATCGATCACCCTCAAGGAGGTTCCCGCCCGGCTGGCCGCCTTCATCCTGGATCTGGCCGGCCAAAAGGAAACTCAGGTGGAATTGACCGTCACCAAGGGGCAGTTGGCCTCCCTTCTGGGCTCCACGCCGGAGACCATCTCCCGGGCCCTGGGCCGGCTGAAAAGCGCCGGGCTCATCAGCGAGCGGAAGCCCTATCTCACCATCCTCGACCCCCGGCGCCTGCGCGAGCTGGCCGACGGCGCTTCCGACTTCGACCAAACCCCGTAACAACGGCGGCGCTTCGCCCCTCCGGGGGCCAAGTCCGAATTCGCGCCCCGCCCCCCTGGAGGATCACATGACCGATTCGCCCCTGGAACCCAGCCGGCCGACCCCGGAAACCGCCGCCGACGCCGCCCCGACCGTGGAGCCCTCGCCCGCCGGCACGGAGACGGTCGAGCCCTCTTCCCAACCCGAACCCGGGCTGACGGCGTTTCAGAGCTGGTGGCAGGCCTCCCGGCCGCCGTTCTACATCGCCACCCTGGCCCCCCTGATCCTGGGCTTCACCGCCGCGGTCAAATACACCGGCCAATACCACTGGGGGCTGTTCGCCCTGATCCTCTTCGGCTCCTTCGTCGTCCACCTGGCCACCAACCTGGCCAACGACCTGTTCGACCACGTCCAGGGGGTCGACGCCGGGCCCAACATCGGCGGCTCGCGGGTCATTCAGGAGGGCAAGATATCCCCCCGGGCCCTGGGTCTGGCCCTGGTCGTTCTCTACGGCCTGGGCCTGGGCTCGGCCGCCCTGATCGTGCACCTGTCGGGAGAGACCTTCCTGTGGGCCCTCATCGTCTTCGCCGCCCTCTCCAGCTTTTTCTACGTGGCCCCGCCGGTCAAATACGGCCACCGGGCCCTGGGCGAACTGTTCGTCTTCCTCAACATGGGCCTGATCATGACCGGGGGGACCTATCTGGCCCTGGCCGGCGGCTGGGACCGCCGGGTGCTGGCCCTGGCCCTGCCGGTGGCCTTCATGGTGGCCGGCATCCTGTATTACCAGAGCCTGCCGGAAATCGAAACCGATCTGGCCGCCGGCAAGCACACCCTGGCCAACGTGCTGGGCAAATCCCGGGCCGCCCTGGTCTTCACCCTCTGGTGGCCCCTGGTCTGGCTGCTGATGATCAACCTGTGGCTGAGCGATCTGGCCGCCTGGCCGGTCTGGCTCGGCCTTCTGACCTCGCCGCTGCATCTGGCGGCCGTCAAAAAAATCCGGGCCGCCGGCGAGGGCGACTGGCTGGATCTCGACCGCCACGGACATCTGGTCCGTAAGCTGTATCTGATCAACGGCCTCATCCTCATCGTGGCCGTGGCCGTCAAGTAGCCCGCGCAGCAATTCTCAAAGTAGAAGTGCGGTTCCTGCCCCAAACCCCGCCAGGGGGATTTTCCCCCTGGCGGGGTTTGGGGCAGAGCCCCATTTCTTCTTCTTTGCGAATTGCCGGCCCGCGACAGGGCTTTGACGGACCGGGCACGACATGGTATACTCATATTTTTTAAAAATCCGGTCCGGCGGGACGGACAATATCATTAACAATATCACGGGCGGGGTACTATGCTAGAAGGTGGATTGGACATCGCACTGGCGGTGGTGATCGGCTACTTTTTCCTGCGGGGACTTTTTCGGGGAGTAGTCAAGGAAATCGTGGCCGTTCTCGGCATCTTCGTGGCCTTCTGGGTGGCCAGCATCTACTGGCCCCTGGGCGAGGAACATTTAAAGGCCATCTTCGACCTGCCCGGCCAGCGGGGGATCACCAGCTTCGTTCTCATCTTCGTGGTGGTCTATTTCCTCATCAGCATCATCTCCATCTTCGTCGACAAGATCGTCAAGATCACCATCAGCCCGGTGGTCAGTTCCCTTTTGGGGGCCGTGGTGGGGGTGGTCAAGGGGGTGCTGGTCTGCGCGGTGCTCCTGGCCGGGGCGGAAACCTTCCTGAAGCCCTCGGAAAAATTCTTCACCGAATCCAAGTTATGGCCCCACCTCCAGCCGCTGTCGGCCCAGGCCAAGGCCTGGATGCCCGAGGCCCTGCGCCTGGCGATGAACGCCAAGCGGTCCCTGCCGCCCCTGAACTTCGGCGGCGGCGGAACCGCGGAGCAGCCGGCGCCGGCCACCGTGCCCATGGCCTCCGTGGACTGGGCCACCATTCAGAACCTTCTGAAGACCCGCCCCAACGACATCTCCCCGGCCTGGCGCGACAAGCTGCGGAACATCCCCCGGGGCGAATCCCTCAGCGCCGAGGACCTCAAGCGGTTCATCTCCGATCATCCCGCCCTGTTCGCGGCGCCGGCGCCGACCGCCCCGGCCGGGTCCGCCGCCCCGGCCAGCCCGGGCGGAGCCACCGCCCCGTCCTGGCCCCAGCCGGCCACCGAGTAGCGGAGGGCCGCCGATCATGAGTCACCGCGACCAGTTGGGTCAGGCCCTCGTTGAACTCGATGAAGTGATCGCCCGCCTCCTGGATCCGGAGACGGGCTGCCCCTGGGACATCAAGCAGACCGTCCGCTCCATCACCGGGAACGTCCTGGAGGAGACCTACGAACTCTTGGAGGCCCTGAAGGAGGAAAACGCCGACGACATCCGCGAGGAAGCCGGGGACGTGCTCTTCCAGGTGGTCTTCATCGGCCGCCTGGCCCAGGCCCGCTGGAACTACGGGCTGACCGAGATCATCAACCAGGTCCGGGCCAAGATGGTCTCCCGCCATCCCCACGTTTTCGGCGAAGGCCAACCCCTGGCCGACGCCCAGGCCGTGCTCGACCAGTGGCAGGCCATCAAACGCCGGGACCGCAAGCACGAGCGGCTCCTGGCCTCGGTGCCCCTGGCCCTGCCCGCGCTTCAGCGGGCCCATCGCCTGGGCGACCGGGCCGGCCGGGCCGGTTTCGACTGGCCGGACGCGGTCTCGGTGCGGCAAAAGGTGGACGAGGAACTGCGGGAACTGGACGAGCTCCTGCCCGGCTACGACAAAAAGACGGTGGCCCCGGAACGCAAGGAACGGGTCAAGGCCGAAATGGGCGACGTGCTCCTGGCCCTGGCCAATCTGGCCCGGCACCTGGGCTTTTCCGCCGAGGACGCTTTAAGCGAGGCCAACGCCCGCTTCGTCAACCGTTTCGGCCATCTGGAGGACGACCTGGCCGCCGAAGGCCGCCGGCCGGAAGAGGTCTCCCAGGACCGGCTTGAGGAACTGTGGCAGAAAGCCAAACGTGAAATAGGTTAAAGCCGGCCGCTTCCGGCCTCGCGACAGGTTTAAAAGCCCCGCCTTTCGTGCTGAAAGGCGGGGCTTTTTGCGTTCCGGTCGATGCCGCCCGCGGCGGAAGTGCGGCGGAATGACAAAGAAAAGAAAAACAAAATTGGCGGGTGATGATATTTTTTATTTACTATATATTTAATAAAAATATATTTACTTTCCATATAAAATAGCGTATACCACTCTCCAAGCGGGAAGTTCGCGCCCTTTCGGCGCGCTTCGGCCGCGAAAGGAGAGTCGCATCATGGGTTTTTTCGATCCCCCTTCGAAACGCCGGACGGATGAGCCGCCGGACCTGAAGCTGGCCATCATGAAAGAGGAATCCAGCCGGGCCGGCACCAACTACTTGTGGCACCCCGATTTTCGGGAGTACGCCAAGATCCCCGGCCAGTATCCTTTGGATTACGAAAGTTTTTACCACACCCCCAAAAACAAGGCCGACCGGGAGAAGCACCAGAAACTCCTGGAGCCCTTCCGCCAGAAGGAGGGGCTGGACCGGCTGCTCCAGCGCCACCCCGACAAGAAAGACATGTGGTCCCACCTCCCGGCCGGGGAACTGCCCTACACCCGGATGAGCGAGGGCGAACTGGTGGCCCGCCACGCTTTGCGCGGGCGGCCGGCCTCCCAAACGCCGGCACACCCCGATCCCGCCGAGACCGCCGAACAGTTCTCGTTCGCCCCAAAACCCATCCGGGTGCGGGCGATTCCCTCGACGCCGTGGGGCTCCACCCAGAGGCATTACGTCAACACCGAGGGGGCGGCGCAAGACCTGGCCGGCCTCGAAGCGGCGGCCAATCTGATCAAGGCCGCCGGCCGGCCTTCGGCCGCCCAGCCTTCACTTACCTCCGAACCGCCCATACGGGTGAAGGCGATACCCTCGACGCCGTGGGGCTCCACCCAGCGGCATTACGTCAACACCCAGGGGCCGGCGCAACGGTACGACGAGACGGGGTCGGCCCGAAACACATCCGGGCCGCCGCCAGATGAATCGATGGAAACGCCCGCCCGGGCGGAGGCGGGCCGGGCCTCGTCGACCTCCCGGATCGGGCGGGACCTGGGCCTGGGCACGCGCGGCGTGTTGGACGGCCTTTTGGGGCTCGGCGACCTGGCCGCCGGCCCGATTCGCTGGGGGATGAACGGGATCGCC
>JAVBLB010000002.1:0-14496 GCA_031553735.1 Candidatus Adiutrix sp. | reverse complement strand
CCCCGCCCCGCCCTATAAACCCCGCCCCCCTTTCTCGCCCCCCCCTCCCCCGGCGGGGGGGGGGTGGGGCTTGCCCCCGAAGGGGCCGGAAGAAAGACCATGAACGCTCAGAAGGCCAGCCTCGCGGCGGCCTCGTTGCCGAAGAAATCGATATAGGTTTTGATCTTGTCCATGGTCAGTGAAATCAACTCCCAATCCACGAA
Organism: Candidatus Adiutrix sp.; assembly: GCA_031553735.1. Taxonomy (GTDB): domain Bacteria; phylum Desulfobacterota; class Desulfarculia; order Adiutricales; family Adiutricaceae; genus Adiutrix. Next base: position 14,293 of record JAVBLB010000002.1, on the reverse strand, counting down.
CATGACCACTTCCTTGCCGACCCGCTCGCCTTTGAGGATGCCGGCATCCTGCAGAACGCCGATGTGATGGACCACCGCGGTGCGCGACAGGTTGAACTGGTCGGCGATGCGCTTGATGTTCAACTGTTCGCCGGGCTCAAAGAGCATGATGATGCGCTGCCGGGTAATGGACCCCAGGGCGGTCATCACCGGCCCGATGATCCTCCACTGTTCAATGACGTCGTTTGAAAATTCGGTTCTCATGATCCACACCCTGGACTATGGGAATCCCGCCGGGTCGCCTGGCGGTCGCCTTCTTGGAGAATAGTCTCCAGCCGACCGAGCGGCACGCGCCGGAGCGGGGGCTAGATTTTGGCCGTACCCGGCCATCGAGGCGGAATCAGGATTCGAACCCGCCTGACGCTATTTAATTAAATTTGTTTGTATAATAAAAAAAACATCCTCAATTTAAAAGGCATTTTCAAGCCTCAAGGCGGAATGCCTCTCCCATCTAAAATTATAGCGACCTCAGGTTTTCGCGATAATCGTTAGAAATACGGCTTTTTCATGTTTGACTACATAATTAATATAAATGATTGGGCCTAAAATGTCAATATCCATATGTTAGGCCTTACCGGCTTGGGAGGTTTCTATTATTATGAGAAAGATTGGAGGCGACCGAGGTCTCGCCCGGTCGAGGTGAGGTGGCGGCCGGACGCCCGGAGAAACCGTCGAAAAGCGGGGCGCGATGTGGCCCGGCCGACACGCGGGCGAGCAGCCGTTCTCGGGCGAGCAAATATCAGCCGGGCCGCTTTTCGACGGGGCGATATTCGCAAACACTTGCGCGATAGCGCTTTATCGCCCGGTCAGGCGATTACATTGCCAATTGAGGCAAAGACACCCCATTGGGGGCGGAGCTGTTTTTTAACTATTGAAAATCATTACTCCGCCCGCTCAACCACCCGCCGGCCCCCAAAGGCGCCCCTTTTTGAGGGCGGCAGCTTTCCGGGGAATATTATCAAACAATTTCGCCAAACTACGGTAAAAAAAACAGCCGGGGCACCGTCGGGAGTTCGGGAAAGGCGGCGAAACGCGTTTTTTGCTTGATTTTGTGGCCAAAGTAGCTATTCTATAACTTGGCGCGTACCTTGGCCTGCCTGATTCGTCCGGATGGATTCACCGCCCGGACCGGCCCGGGTACGGGCCGGACGTTGTTTTTCTTTTAAGCAACCACGCCCCGAAGGGCGATGCGCCGCCGCGACATCCTGGTGGCCGAACCGCGGCGGCGAGACGGATAAATAATCGCCACCAGCCTTCATGCAAGGTGATGACAATGGATCTGACCAAATTCGAAGCCCTGGAGCGCCGGGTTTCAACCATACTGGACAAGGTGGCCTCCTTGTCGGAAAAAAACGAACAGTTGGAAGTCAACCTCATGGAAACCCAGGACACCCTGGCCGCCACCCGCAAAGAGCTGGAAGCGGCCGAGGCGCTTTTGGCGGAAATGCAGGCCGAACGGGCGGCGATCCTGGCCAAGGTCGACGTCATCCTGGCGCGCCTGGAGTAGCCCTCCGGATCGTGAGGCCGCGCCGGCTGAAGGCGATTCGTAAAATCAGGTTATGTGGCCGAACCGATGAGAGTAATTCCAGGCCGGTGGGACCTAGCCGCTACATCTTCCGGCGCCAACCGGGCCGGAGCGAAAGCGGGGGCGATCCAACTCGGCCAACAAACTGGCGAGTACTCGACCAACAAGTTGGCGAGTGCCTGTTCCGGGCTGTCAAATATCAACCGGACCGCTTTTCGGCGGTGTTCTGATCGCAAAACTTTTGCGATAACGCTCTATCGCCCGGCGAGGCGATTATATTACCCTTTAGGGTCAAGACACCCCATTGAGGGGCGCGGAGTCGATGACTGTGAATAAACCACCTTATGACGACAGGGCCATCCCTGAGGAGAACGGCGACGAGGCCTTTACTTTCGGCGAGCCCCAGCTGGTCTCGGTGCGGATGTTCGACCGCGAATACCAGATCAGAAGTGATCAGCCGCAGTTGGTGGAGCTGCTGGCCGCGGAAATCAACCGGGAGGCCAAAAAGCTCCAGGAGGCCCAACCGGGCAAAATGGGGCCCGGGCACTTCGATTGGCCGGTGCAGGTGGCCTTCCGCCTGGCCCTGAGCCGCTTTCGGACCCAGGAGGCCTACAACACGCTCAAGGCCCAGGTCGAATCCGAAGCCGAAAAGATGGCCGAACGCATCACCGCCAGCCTGGACCAGGCCGAAGCCGAAAAAATGGCCAAGCGGATCCGGGCCGAACTCGAGGGCAGCCTCTGAGCCGGCCCGGCCTTTTGGGCCGTCCGGCATCGTCGGCCGCCTGACCCCAGGATTCGGCTTTGCGGCCCAGCGGGGCGAAGCGCCGCCGCGACACCGCCGTGCGTGTGCCGCGGCGGCCGGGACGAGGGCTCAATCGCCCTCGTCCATTGGTCGCGAGAGCGGGCCAAACCACCGATTGTGCATCCGAAAGTGAGAGATCGATCGCGCCGTCCCCGGGCCTAACGGGGAATCCGCCATCCGGAAAGGTTTTTGTTCAACCACCGGATTTATAATATAGGGCACCTTGTTCGCAACCCGTTGACCGCCGGCTTGCACTGGCCGTCCGCCAGGGCCATTGAGGCTCCTGTCCGCGGTCGGCGCCCGTGGTCAATTTTTCCAAAGGCCCGGCTCAGGCCGGTGTGTATATGACGACCCGTCGGCGGGCGGGGTCGTGGAGAACCACAATATTATGTCCGAATATATTTTTTGGGCCTCTTCCGGGCTGGGCGTCCTGGCCGTGGGGGTTTTGATCGGTTATTGGTGGCGTAAAAGACTTTTCGAATCCAAATTGGAAAATATCGAACACCTGTCCCAGAAAATGATTGAGGAAGCTCAGCGGGACGTGGTCAACATCAAAAAGGAAGCCACGCTCCAGGGCCAGGACATCATCTTTCAGATGAAGGCCGCCTGCGACAAGGAACTGCTGGAAAAAAAACGGGAACAGAAACGCCAGGAAGACCGCCTGGCCCAGAAGGAAGAACATTACGAGCGCCGGACCGAGCAGTTGACCCAGCGCGAGGCCACTGTGGCCCGCCAGGAGGCCGACCTGGTCAAGGCCGAAAAGAAGAATCAGACCCGGGCCGATGAACTGACCCAACTGCTGGAAGCCCAGCAGGCATCTCTGGAGCGCATCGCCCACCTGACCGCCTCCGAGGCCAAGGAGATGCTCCTGAAAAACATGGAGGAGGAGGCCCGCCACGAAGGCGGCAAGCTCATACGGCTGGTGGAAACGGAAACCCGGGAAATCGCCGACAAAAAGGCCCGGGAAATCTTGTCCCTGGCCGTCAAGCGCTACGCCGGGGATTATGTGGCCGAACACACCATTTCCGTGGTGCCGCTTCCCAACGATGAGATGAAAGGCCGCATCATCGGCCGCGAGGGGCGCAACATCCGGGCCATCGAGGCCGCCACCGGGGTCGACCTGATCATCGACGATACCCCCGAAGCGGTCATTCTCTCTGGTTTCTCTCCCCTGCGCCGGGAAATCGCCCGACTCTCCCTGGAACGCCTCATCGCCGACGGCCGCATCCACCCGGCCCGCATTGAGGAAATCGTGGCCAAAGTCACCGAGGAGATGGAGCAGTCCCTCAAGGAGGCCGGGGAACAGGCCACCTTCGACGTCGGGGTCCACGGCATCCACCCCGAGCTGGTCAAGACCCTCGGGAAGCTCAAATACCGCACCAGCTATGCCCAGAACGTCCTGCAGCACTCCCTGGAGGTGGCCTTCCTCTGCGGCATCATGGCCGCCGAACTGGGCCAGAACGTCAAGCAGGCCAAGCGGGCCGGGCTCCTCCACGACATCGGCAAGGCCGTCGATCACGAAGTCGAGGGCCCCCACGGGCTCATCGGGGCTGATCTGGCCAAGCGCTACGGCGAATCCTCGGCCGTCATCCACGCCATCATGGCCCACCATGAAGATACCCCGCCCGAAACCATCCTGGACGTTCTGGTCCAGGCGGCCGACACCCTGTCCGGGGCCCGCCCCGGGGCCCGCCGGGAAATGCTGGAAACCTACGTCAAGCGGCTGGGCGACCTCGAGCGCATCGCCAACTCCTTCAACGGCGTTTCCAAGACCTACGCCATCCAGGCCGGCCGCGAAGTGCGCATCATCGTCAACAGCGAGCAGGTCTCCGATGACGAGGCCTCCGTTCTGGTGTCCGACATCTGCCGCAAGGTGGAAAAAGAGATGGCCTATCCCGGCCAGATCAAAGTGACCGTGATTCGCGAAACGCGGGCGGTCGGCTTCGCCAAATAAAGCGGCGCGCCCGTGGGGCGCTCCATTTTAATGACAAAGCAGCGACCATAATCGTAAACCCCACCCGGACGGGATTTCCCTGGCCGGGTGGGGTTTTGTGCGCCCTTCGGGCGGGCTATGAAGAAGTATGGGGCGCTGCCCCATACTCCAAATCGCCGCCCCTTTGGGGCGCACCACTCTCCCCGCGACAGCGGCACACGCCACTCAGCAATACACATCACGCAGGGTCATGGGCAGCTCGTTGTTGGGCCCTTTGGACATGACCAGTTGGTGCACGTCGAGATAGCCGGACCGCAAAGCCGAGGCCGCGCCCAGCAGATACAGGGTCCAGCGGCGGATGAACCGTTTGCCGAACTTGCCCAGCACCGCACGGGTCACCTCCGGGCTGGAGAAATTGCGGTACCACAGCTCCAGGGTCCGGACGTAATGACGCCGCAGGCTCTCCAGATGCAGCAGTTGAAAATTGTAATCCGGCAGCAGGCTGACGATCTCCCGGAGGGACGGAATGCAGCCGCCGGGAAAGATATGCTTGCTCACCCAACTGTTGGTCTCCACCTCGACATGGTTGGTCAGGGTGTGCAGCAGAAACAGCCCGCCGGGCCGGAGCAGCTCGGCCGCCTTGGCCAGAAAATCCTTGTAATAGGCCCGGCCGACGTGCTCGAACATGCCGATGCTGACCACCGTGTCGAAAGCGCCCGCCGGTTCCCGCAGCTCGAGATAGTTTTCCAGCCGGATCTCCACCCGGTCCGCCAGCCCGGCGGCCCGGATCCGCCGCCCGGCCTCGACCTCCTGCTCCTGGCTGAGGGTGATGCCCAGGGCCCGGGCGCCATAGGCCTCAGCGGCCCGCATCACCAGCCAGCCCCAGCCGCAGCCGATATCCAGCAGCCGCTGTTCCGGCTTCAGGCGCACTTTCTTGAGCGCCAGGTCGATTTTCCGCAGTTGGGCCGCCTTCAGGTCGTCATCCTCGGCCGTTTCGAAGTAGGCGCAGGAATAACTCAGGGTCTCATCGAGCCAGAGTGAAAAAAAATCGTTGCCCAGATCATAATGGGCCTCGATGTTATCCTGCTGCCCGGCTCGGCTGATGGCGGGGGCCAGGCCGCGGACCGCGGAAATGACTTTCCCGGTCAGGCTCGCCGCCGAGGCGGTCTGGTGGAGATGCACCAGCCGGAACATGGCCTCCCAGTCGCCGGTGAAATCCACGGCGCCGTCCATATAAGCCTCCCCCAAAGTGAGGATAGGGTCGGCGGTCAACGCGCTCAGGGAGGGTTTTTGGGAAAAAGCGCACTGGAAGGCCGGAGGACCGTCGCCGAAGGCCACCACGTCGCCGTCCCAGTATTTGACGGAAAAATTGACGCCTTTCAGCCGGTTGAAGAGAACGTTACAGAGGTCTTTGTCCACGACGCCACCTCCTGATAAGGCTGGAGGCGGTTGAACCATCATCCCGGCCGCGCGGTTCACCCATTATGGGTGCCTCGGCGGCGTGTCGCTCCATCGGGGGAACGACGGACCGGCGCGCTATATCGGCGCGGTCCTCGGGAAAACGGGCAGCGCACTTCCAGAAAAAGAGTGAAGCCTGGTTGACTTTGGATGGGTATGAAATTGCGGCGGCCGAGACCAAGAGGGGAAACACCGCCGGCTGTATTGCGCCCTGCGGGGCCAGACTTAGCTCTATATATAAAAGTAAGGCTTCTGTTGTAAAAAATCAACCGTCGCCGCGAAGCGCCTGGGGCCCCGCCCGCTCTGGTTTTGTTGGTAAAAAGGCTGTCTATTCGGCATGTTCGATGAGACCGTCTTCCGAATAGACTCAACCAGAAACTTCTGAGAAATAATTCCCCATAGCGGGTAAATAGTACCCGCAAAAAATGGACGCATCATGATCCACAATGGTCTTTAGAATAATTTATTTATTTTTATTAGCATGTTAATAGAAATAAACTCTTGGCGCATCAATTGCAAATAGTTTTTTGCCGTCCGGGCCGCCCCCTCGCGCCGGCCAAATAAGGCCCGAATCCATTTCAATAACCGGCCCAGCAGGAGACACACCATGAACAAAGCCCTGATCGCCCTGATTCTTGGCCTGGCCATACTCTGCCCCGTTCCGGCGGCCATGGCCCAATCAGGCTCATCCAACGATACACCCCGCCGCGAAGCAAGCGCCGCGGACCGCCCGGCCATGGAAAAAAAACATCGGCAATACCAGAATATGAGCGAAGATGAAAAAGCCGCCTGGAAAAAGCGACACCAGGAACGCCGCCAGAAATTCCAAAACATGAGCGCGGAAGAAAAAGCTGCCTGGAAAAAGCAGCACCAGGAACGCCGCCAGAAATTCCAAAACATGAGTGACGAAGAGAAGGCCGCCCGGAAAAAGCAGCTCCAGGAACGCCGCCAGGCGGAATAAAAAAATGCGGGAAGGATTCTATCGCCTTCATCCCTGATGGTTCCGGCCCCCGGACGCGCCCCGGGCCGGCCGGTCGGGCGGGCGGCCGACCCTCTGACTAAAAGTCCCATTTGAGAAAAACTATCCTTTCAACAACATCTTGACCAAAAATTAAAAATATGGCACAACATATCGTGCTTAAAGTTTTGAACGCCCGCGCCCGCCGCCCAAAGCGGACGCCCCGGGATTGCCATGCGCCAACACCGTCGACTCATCATTCTTTTTTCGGTCGTCATCTTCCTGCTGATCGTCACAGTCTGGGCTTTTTCCGGAAAAGAGGAAAAGGTCAGCTACCTGACGGAAACGGTCCGGCGGGGGGATATCGTTAAAACCGTCAACGCCACCGGCGAGGTGGCCGCGGGGCAGTTGGTCAACGTCGGCGCCCAGGTCTCCGGGCAGATCCTGACCTTGGCGGTCAAGCTGGGGCAGGAAGTGAAGAAAGGCGACCTCATCGCCGAAATCGACTCCACCACCCAGCAAAACGAACTGGACATCAACAAGGCCAAGCTCAATACGTATGAAGCCCAACTGGTTTCCCGGGAGATAGCCCTCAAAGTGGCCGAGATCCAGTATGCGCGGGAAAAGAAACTGAAGACCCGCGACGCCGCCTCCGACGAGAGCCTGGAGAACTTCGAGAATACCCTGGCCGCGGCCCGGGCCAGCGTGGACGAGACTAAATCCCTGATCATCCAGACCCGCATCTCGGTGAGCACGGCCGAGACCAACCTGGGCTACACCCGGATCCTGGCCCCCCTGGACGGCACGGTGGTGTCCGTCCCGGTGGAGGAAGGCCAGACCGTCAACGCCAACCAGACCACCCCCACCATCGTCCAGGTGGCCGACCTGAGCCAGATGGAAATCCAAATGCAGATTTCCGAAGGCGACGTGACCAAGGTCAAGCCGGGCCTGGACGTCAGCTACACCATCCTCTCCGAGCCCGACCGGGTCTTTCACGGCCAACTGAGTTCGGTGGACCCGGGCCTGACCACCCTGACCGACGACACCTACGGCAAAGGCACCGACAGTTCCTCCACCGCCGTCTATTATTACGGCAAGGTGCTGGCGCCCAATGCCGACGGCCTTCTGCGCATCGGCATGACCACCCAGAACACCATCACCATCGGCCAGGTCAAAAGCGTGCTTGTCGTCCCCTCCATCGCCATCACCCGCCGGAAGGGGCGGAGCCTGGTCCAGGTGATGGAAAAAGGGCACCCCGTGGAGCGGGAAATCAAGGTCGGCCTTTCGGACAACATGAACACGGAAGTGCTGGAAGGCCTGAATGAAGGCGACCAGGTGGTGGCCGCCCAGATGTCGGCCTCGGAACTGGCGGCCAGTTCCACAGTCCGCACGCGCGGCCCCAGGCTGTAATCAATGAATATCATTGAGATACATAAGATCAACAAGTTCTTCGGCCAGGCCGAGAACCGCATCCACGTGCTGCGGGACATCGACCTGAGCATCCGGCGGGGAGACTTCGTGGCCATCATCGGGCAATCGGGGTCGGGCAAAACCACCCTGATGAACACCCTGGGCTGCCTGGACACCCCCACCTCCGGAACCTACACGCTCGACGGCATCGAGACCAGCGGTCTTTCGGCCGACGGCCTGGCCTGGGTGCGGGGCCGGAAGCTGGGTTTCATCTTCCAGCGCTACAACCTCCTGGAGAGCCTGACCGCCCTGGAAAACGTGGCCCTGCCGGCGGTTTACACCGGCCTGAGCCACGAAGCCAGAAGCGAGCGGGCCAAAGAGCTCCTGGAGCGCCTGGGGCTGGCGGACAAGCTGGCCAACCGGCCCCACCAGCTTTCCGGCGGCCAGCAGCAGCGGGTCAGCATCGCCCGAGCCCTGATGAACGGCGGCGAGGTCATCCTGGCCGACGAACCCACCGGCGCCCTGGATTCCCAGAGCGGCCACATGGTCATGGACATCCTCAAGACCCTGCACCACGACGGCCACACCGTCATCCTGGTCACCCACGACCACAACATCGCCGCCTACGCCGACCGGGTCATCGAAATCAAGGACGGAATCATCGTCTCCGACACCCGCCGGGGGCCGGAGGTGCCGGACAAGGCCTACGACAACCCGGTGGAGCAGCGGGTCAACGCCTTCGCCTTTTACCGCGACCAGTTCGTGGAAGCGGGGAAGATGTCGGTCCAGGCCATCCTGGCCCACAAGCTGCGGTCGCTCCTGACCATGCTGGGCATCATCATCGGCATCGCCTCGGTGGTTTCGGTGGTGGCCCTGGGCCGGGGCTCGCAGGAACGGATCATGGCCAACATCAGTTCCATGGGCACCAACACCATCAACGTCTACCCCGGCACCGGCTTCGGGGACGTCCGCAGCGGGCGGGTCCGGACCCTGACCGTCTCCGACTCGGACCTCCTGGCCCGGCAGAGCTATCTGGACAGCTCCACCCCCAACACCTCGGCCTCCGGCAACCTGGTCTACGGCAATCAGGACCTGACCGCCACGCTCAGCGGGGTGGGCGCCCAATATTTCGACGTCAAGGGGCTGAAACTGGCCCAGGGGCGTTTTTTCACCGAAGCCGACATCCGCGACGTGGCCTCGGTGGTGGTCATCGACCCCAACACCCGCGACAAGCTCTTTCCCAACGGCGCCAACCCCTTGAACCAGGTGGTCATCTTCCGCCGGCAGCCGCTGACGGTCATCGGGGTAACCCAGCCCCAGGAGGCCATGTTCGGGCCGGCGGACCAGTTGAACCTCTGGTCCCCCTATACCACGGTCATGAGCAAGATCACCGGCACCCACTTCATCAGCTCCATCGTGGTCAAGGTCAGCGACAACGTCAGCTCCCAGGTGGCCGAGAAGAATCTCACCGACCTTTTAACCGTCAAGCACGGCGGCCGCAAGGATTTTTTCACCCAGAACACCGACAGCATCAAAAAGACCATCGAGAGCACCACCCAGACCATGACCCTCCTGATTTCCTCCATCGCCCTCATTTCCCTGGTGGTGGGGGGCATCGGGGTGATGAACATCATGCTGGTCTCGGTGACCGAACGGACCCGGGAAATCGGGGTGCGCATGGCCATCGGGGCCAAGCGCTTCAACATCCTGGAACAGTTCCTCATCGAGGCGGTGCTCCTGTGCCTCATCGGCGGGCTGGTGGGCATCGCCATGGCCGGGGGCATCGGGGTGAGTTTCAACGCCCTGTCCAAGGACTTCAGCATGTCGTTTTCCACGGCCTCCATTTTCCTGGCCCTGGGCTGCTCCTCCTTCATCGGCATCGTCTTCGGCTTCATGCCGGCCCGCAACGCCTCGCGGCTCAACCCCATCGACGCTCTGGCCTATGAATAGGCAAGAGAACGGAAACGCCATGAAAACGGCTCGTTTGCTGCTCGTGATCCTCCTGATCGGCCTGTCGGGCCTGGCCGCCGGCTGCGCCCACGTCAGCCGCCCGGAGCGGAACCTGGCCGAGCGCCTGGAATACGACGCCGCGATCAAGGCCCGCTATCAGCTGGATTCCGAATGGTGGAAGACCCACAACGACGAGCAGCTCAACCGCCTGGTGGACCGGGCCCTGGCCGCCAACCTCGACCTGGCCCGGGCGGCGATCACGGTCAACCGGGCCCTGTTCCAGGCCAAGCTGTTGGCCGCCGACCTGGTGCCGACCTTCTCCGGCGGGCTGGACGCTTCGGCCCGCAAAAACATCAGAACCGGCGGCCCCTCCACCCGCTCGGTGGGCGGCGACGTGGGCGTGAGTTACGAACTCGACCTGTGGCGGCGGGTGGCCGACGCGGTCAGCGCCCAGGAGTGGGAATACCGGGCCACGGTGGAGGACCGGGAATCCGCCCGGCTGGCCCTGGTCAGCGGCGTGGTGGACGCCTATTACCAACTGGCCTATCTCAACGACGCCCTGGCCGCCACCGAGCTGAACCTCAAGAACTACCGGACCATCGAAACCACCATCCAGGCCAAATACCAGGCCGGCAAGGTGGACGCGGTGGAGCCGGCCCAGGCCCGCCAGGCGGTGCTCAACTGCCAAAACACGCTGCTCGATTTCCAGACCCAGCACAAGACCGCGGAGCAGACCCTCCGAAACCTCCTGAACCTCAAACCAGATCAGCCGCTGGGGCTGACCGGCCCCACCCTGACCGGCCTCGAACTGCCCGAACTGGATCTGAACATCCCCCTGTCGGTCCTGGCCAACCGCCCCGACTTGAAGGCGGCCGAATTTCGGGTGGAGGGGGCCTTCAAAAACGTCCAGGAGGCCGAAAAGGCCTGGCTGCCGGCCATTACCCTCAATTCGGCCATCAGCTCGGCCGGCAACAGCTTCCGCAACGCCTTCAACGCTCCCATCGCCAGCGGAGCCGTCTCCATCAGCCTGCCCTTCCTCGACTGGTCGCGGGTGCTCTACAGCCTCCGCATTTCGGAGACCGATTTCGAAAGCATCCGCCTGGATTTTGAACAGACCCTGACCACGGCGCTGAACGAGGTGGACACCTATTACTACACCTACGACCAGTCCCGCCGGACCCTGGAAAACACCCGCCGGAAATACGTCTACGACTACCGCATCAGCACCTATTACCAGGACCGCTACCAGGCCGGGGCCGGCGAACTCTCCGACTGGCTGTCGGCCCTCAACACCACCAACTCCTCCCGCCTGGCCGCCCTGTCGGCCCTCTACCAGACCCTCCAGTACGAAAACATGGTCTACAAAGCCCTGGCCGGCCGCTACGTATACCAGGGCCAGGGCTGAGCCCTGGACCCACCGGATGCTGGCGCATCCTCTCCGCACCCGCTTCGCTGGGCTTCGGTGGCCGCAACGTCTGGTCGGCCGAGACCGCCTTGGTCGTCCACAGGGTTGCCACTTGGTATGGCGGCGGTCTTCCGCCGCCCGCAAGTTTTTGAAAAATCAGGCTCCGCCTGTTTTTCAAAAACTTTGGCCTCCTGCATTCAATTCCCATTGAATGCAACTTAGTATCAGTGATAAGCAACATAAAATCATATACTTATACAAATCCAAAACGCAAAAGAAGAGGGAGCACGGCTCCCTCTTCTCTCTTCTTAACCTCCAAACGATCCCGATGGGCCCGGCCGACCAGACGTTGCGGCCACCGAAGCCCAGCGAAGCGGGTGCGGGGAGGATGCGTCAGCATCCGGTGGGTCCAGGGCTATGCCCTGGCTTTGGCGGCGATGTTTTCGGGGGTGAAGCCGAATTCGGCGAAGAGGCGTCCGGCCGGGGCCGAGGCGCCGAAATGGTCGATGGCAATGGAGCGGCCCTCCGACCCGACATAGCGCTCCCAGCCCTGCGACACGCCGGCTTCCACCGACAGCCGGCGGGTGACGGAAGGGGGCAGCACCTCGTCTCGATACTCCCGGGGCTGCTCGTCGAAAATCTCCCAGGACGGGAGCGACACCACCCGCACTTGCCGATTCTGCTCGGCCAGGATCTTCTGGGCGGCCAGGGCCGGGGCCACTTCGGAGCCGGTGGCGATGATGATGGCCTCCGGCCGGCCGCCCGGGGCCTCGGAAAGAATGTAGCCGCCCCGCAGCGGACCTTCAACCACGGCCGGGAAGTCGTCGGGGTGGAGGACGGGCAGGTTCTGGCGGGACAGGGCCAGCACCGTGGGGCCGCCCCGGGTCAGGGCCGAGCGCCAGGCGGCGGCGGTCTCATAGGCGTCGGCCGGGCGGATGACGGTCAGGCCGGGCATGGCCCGGAGGCTGGCCAGGTGTTCCACCGGCTGGTGGGTGGGGCCGTCCTCGCCCACGCCGATGCTGTCGTGGGTGAAAATGTAGGCCACCGGCAGCTTCATCAGGGCGGCCAAACGCATGGCCGGCCGGGCGAAATCGGAAAAGATCAGGAAGGTGGCCGCGAAGGGCCGGAAGCCGCCGGCCAGGGCCAGACCGTTGGTGATGGCCCCCATGGCCGCCTCGCGCACGCCGAAATGGAGATTGCGGCCGGCCCGGCTCAGAGCGTTGAAAGAGCCGCCGCCGGTGATGTCGCTCTTGTTGGATGGCGCCAGGTCGGCGCTGCCGCCCACCAGTTCGGGCAGCGCCTGGGCCAGGGCGTTCAGCACCTGGCCGGAGGCCACCCGGGGGGCCACGCTGGCCCCCTTGTCAAAGGCGGGCAGCGCTTTGGGCCAGTCGGGGGGCAGTTGCCCGGCCAGGCGGCGGTCCAGCTCGGCGGCCTCCTCCGGGAAGGCCTGGCGATAGGCGGCCAGCTTCTCCTTCCAGGCCGTGTGGGCCTCTTCCTGGATCTCGCCGCGCTTGATGAAATTGCCGTAGACCCGGGGGTCGACGGTGAATTCCTGATCTTCCGGATATTCATAAAACTTGCGGGTGGCCCGGATGGCCTCGGCGCCCAGGGGCTCGCCGTGGGCCTTGGGCGAATCCTCCTTGGGACTGCCGGCGCCCAGTTTGGTCCGAACCATGATCAGGCTGGGGCGTTCCTTTTCGGCCCGGGCGTTGTCGATGGCCATGTAGATGGAGCCCAGATCCTCGCCCTGGGCCACCACGATGACCTGCCAGCCGTAGGCCATAAAACGGGTCCGCACGTCCTCGGTGAAGGCCAGGTCGGTGGAGCCCTCGATGGTGATCTGGTTGTCGTCATACAGGTAGACGAGGTTGCCCAGCCCCAGGGTCCCGGCCAGGGAGGCGGCTTCGGCGCTGATGCCCTCCATCAGGTCGCCATCGGAGACCAGGGCGTAGATGTGATGATCGAAGATGGTGAAATCCGGGCGGTTGAAACGTTCGGCCATCATCTTCCCGGCCACGGCCATGCCCACCCCCATGGCGAAACCGTGGCCCAGGGGGCCGGTGGTGGCCTCCACGCCGGGAGTGTGGCCGAATTCCGGGTGGCCGGGTGTGCGGCTGCCCCACTGGCGGAAATCCTTCAATTCGTCCATGGTCAGGCCGAAGCCCGCCAGGTGCAGCCAGGCATACAACAGTGCCGAACCGTGTCCCGCCGACAGAATGAAGCGATCCCGGTCCGGCCAGGTCGGGGCCTGGGGGTCATACTTCAAAAAGCGGCTCAACAGCACATAGGCCATGGGCGCCGCCCCCAGGGGAAGACCGGGATGGCCGCTCTGGGCCTTCTCCACCATGTCGGCGGCCAGAAGGCGCATCGTGTTGACCGAAGCCCGGTCTTTGCGGTTGAATGTCGGGACTGCCATGGGGAAACCTCTCCTTGGGAATTGCCTGATCGAAGGCGATGACGCGGCGCGCGCGGCGCTCTGGCCCCTTCGGGGCGGGGTGTTTGGAGTTCTTTATGATAGCACAATCACCGGCCAAAAAAAAGACATCGGCGATGGAGGCCAGGGCAATCCCGAAAGACGGGATTATGAATCACGCGGTCTTAGCGGCCGCCGGGGCGCTGCCCCGGACCCCGCCAGGGGAGGGCCCTGCGCGGGCCCTGCCCTGGACCCACCCGCGTCGGGGGCTACGCCCCCTGGACCCCCGAAAGGCAATACCGTTGTGTCAGATAGCTGGTCGTAGCGCCGCCGGAACTCGCCTGTACGACTCAAACACCCGGCGGCGCGGTGACGGCTTGAGCTGATATCGCCAAATTCT
>JAVBLB010000072.1:0-32912 GCA_031553735.1 Candidatus Adiutrix sp. | reverse complement strand
CCGGGGCGATGACCAGGGCCTCGCGGCCGCCGGCGGCCTCTACGGCCAAATCTTTGAAGGGGCGCAACGCCAGTTGGACCAGCCGGCGCTCGGCCGAATTAAGGCCGGGCAGAGTCTGGGGCTGGCCGGTCTGGCGGACCTGCCCGGCCAGAGACTTCAAGGTCTCCAGCAGGTGGTTCTGCCGCCGGAACCGATAGTCGGCCGCGTCCACCACCACCCGGAAGCCGCCGGCGGCCGCGCTTTCATCCGGCCCTTCGCCGTTTCCATCGGTCACGGCGTCTTCCGGCCCCGAGGGAGCCCGATCATCCTGGGCGGCCCCGGCTTCGGCGACCCGGAGGCGGCGGGCCACGATTTTACCGGTCAGGAACTGCAGCGCCTCCAGGGTGGTCCCCCGGGTGCCGATCAGCAGGGCGTTGTCCTCGCTGTCCAACGAGAGCACGACGCGCGAACCGATGCGGGCGACGGAGACCGTGGCGGCAAAGCCCATCCGGCCCAGAATCTCGCTCAGCACGGCGGCCGCCAGTTCGGCGGCCGGGTCCGGCGGCCCTTCGAGCGGAACCTCGCCGGGGCCGGGCCGGGTCAGGGGCGGGGGCACATGGGCCCAATCCAGGGCCGCCGGTTCCGGCCCGGCCGGCCGGTTCCGTTCCCGGGGCGGGCCTTTTTGACGCGACGGCGCGGGTTCCGGACGGCGGGCCGGCGCGGCCGCCTCCCCGCCGTCGTTTTTCCTGGCCGGCCCGGACGGGGCGACGTTCGGCTCCTTCGGAGCGCGGGCCCGGCGGGTCGGCCGGTCGGCCGGTTTCTTTTCCAACGGAGTTCCCGCCGGCCGGGGCCGGCGCTCCGAGGAAGCGACGTTGAATGGACAAGACTCCGAAGGGCCACCCGAG
This sequence comes from Candidatus Adiutrix sp., assembly GCA_031553735.1. Taxonomy (GTDB): domain Bacteria; phylum Desulfobacterota; class Desulfarculia; order Adiutricales; family Adiutricaceae; genus Adiutrix. Next base: position 32,028 of record JAVBLB010000072.1, on the reverse strand, counting down.
GGCGCGGTTTCTTCGGCGACCGGGGCGGCCGGCGGCCGGGGTGACGGCTCATCGGTCTCCGCCCTTCGAGATGATCCGGGTGGAGGCGATTGCCCGTCCGCCGAAACCCGTCCGGGACGCGGCGGCGGGGTATCACCCTTGGGGTGCGGGGCCGCCCGGTCATCGACGTCGAGGGCCGGGTCGTCGGGATCGACGGCGATGCGGGCCTGACGACGGCCCAACCCCAGAAATCCCCTGGTCCCCATGGAGAGAACCGAAAATTTCACCTTTTCCGGGGGCAGGCCCAAAGCCGCCGCCGCCTGGGCGATGGCTTCCTCCAGGTCCCGGCCTTTAAATTCCACGCGGGCCACCGGCCACCTCTTTTCAACTCTGAGCCGCCGCCTTGGCGGGGCGGTTGATCAACGCCTGCTGCCCGATGGACAGGATGTTGTTCACCAGCCAGTACAGCACCAGACCCGCCGGCATATTGATGAGAATGAAGGTGAAGACGACGGGCATCATCATCATCATCTTGGCCTGCATCGGGTCGCCCATGGTGTTGGGGGTCATCTTCTGCTGCAGGACCATGCTGGCGCCCATCAACAGGGTCAGTACCGGGATGCCGGTGGGGGGCTCGAAGAAAGGAATGCTGAAATTCCAGGAGAAAAGGCGGTCCGGCGCGGCCAGGTCCTTGATCCAGAAGATGAAGGGCGCCCCGCGCAGCTCCAGGAGGGAATCCAGGACCCGATAGAAGGCGATGAAGAAGGGAATCTGCAGGAGCATCGGCAGACACCCGCCCAAGGGGTTGATCTTGAAGGTCCGGTAGAGCTGCATGATCTCCCGGTTCATGGTTTCTTTGTCATCGGCGTATTTCTCACGCAGCTTGGCCACCTTGGGGGCCAGCTTCTGCATGTCCTTCATCGACCGGTAGCTCTTGGCCGTCAAGGGCCACAGCACGATCTTGATGAGGATGGTGACCAGGATGATGGCCACCCCGTAGTTGCCGGCCCAGGAATACATCCAGCGCAGAAGGGCGGCCAGGGGGGTGGCCAGGATGGAGAACCAGCCCAGGTCCACGCTCTTGACCAGGTTGTGGCCGGCGGCCTTCAGGTCGTGATTGCTCTTGGGCCCGTAATAGAAATCGAACTCGCAGACCGCCTTCTTGCCCGGGGCCAGATCCAGGGGCCGGGAGGCGGCCACGGCCAGGCCGCCATGGTCCTGCAAAACGGCGGAGAGCGACGGCGGCCCGGCGCCGGGCACTTCCGACTGGTCGGGCATGACCAGGGCGGTGAGGAAATACTGGTCCATGTAGCCGATCCAGTCCACCCGGGTGAGTTTGCCCAGGAACTTGCCCAGTTTCTCGGAGGCATCGGAGGCGCTGGACACTTCCAGGCCGTTGTTGAGATAGGCCCCCATCTGGTCGTGGCGGGTGGGCGCGCCGGTGAACGGCGCGGCGTTGAGGCGCATGGTGACGAAGCCGTCGAGGGGCACCTGGCCGTTGTTGGCCAGGGTGACTTCCTGGCCCACCAGGAAGGTGTCGCCCGAAAAGGTCAGCACCCGGGTGACGGTCAGGCCCCCGGGATCCTGGAAAGTCATGGTCAGGCGGCCGGTTTCCCCCGCCCCCAGGGTCAGGGATTCACGGTCGGCCAGGAAAGGGGCGTCCTCCAGCTTGGGGGCGCTGGCGTCAGTGAGCGACATCCGCATGGACCAGTCGTCGCGGTTGGGCTGGGCCACCAGCTCCATCGGTTCGTCAGGCATCTCCGGGTCGATCTTGCGCTCGGTATAGCCTTTGAGCTTAAAGCTGGCCAAACGGCCTCCGCGCTCGGCGAAGACGGCCACGTAATTGGGGGTGGTCACGGTGACGCTCTTCATCGGCCGGACGGCGGGGGTCTCGCCGGCGGCGGCCGGGGCGGGCGTCGCGGCGGCCGCGTCGGCGGAGGCCGTTCTTGCGGCGGTGGAGGCGGCTTCCGGGGTGGCGGAAGCCGGCATCGAAGCCGGCGTCGGGGCCCGGAAAAGAAAGGCCCAGCCCAGTATGCCCACCATGGCGATCATCATGACCCAAAATGCACGAGTATCCATCAAACGCTCCAAATCCGGCGGCCGGCAAACCCGGTCCGCCGCGGCGGTTCAGCTCCGAAAAAGGGCGGCCAACTCACCAGAAAAGGCGGTCGGCCAGGAAAAAAAACCAAGTTAACCGACCGCTTCAGCCCCGGCGAGAATTCGCCCCGCGCCGGGGAGGCACCGGGTCATAGCCGCCGGGATGAAAGGGGTGGCACTTCAACAGCCGCCAGGCCGCCAGGCCCGCGCCCCGCCAGAAGCCGTGAATTTGAATGGCCTGGGCGGCATAACTCGAACAGGTGGGGCGAAAGCGGCAGGCGGGAGGCAGCAGAGGCGAAATACAATACTGGTAAAAACGAATAAATCCCAAAGCCAGCCAGCCCAGCCCCCGTTGGAGGTCGCCCCAGAAATCCGCCAGCGGAGCGAGGACCGCCTCCAGGACCGACTGTTGCCGGTCGTCCGGGGGCGGGGCCTCCATTCCGGCCGTCTCGATGGAACAACCGACGGAGAGCGAGCTCCGATCCGGGCGTGGCTGTGACTTCGGGCCGGACGAGGTTTCATCCGCACGGGGTTCGGCCTCGACCGCCGGTTCCGTAGAACCCCCGGCCGGCCGGGAGCCGCCCGGCCGGTCCGCGCCTGGCGCCGGCGGGCGCCAGGCGGCCAGCTTTTTTCCGGCCCGGGCCAGATCGGCGGCCACCTGGGCGCGGGTGGGGGGGGCGGCGCCTTGACGGGCGATAAAAACCAGGTCCAGCCCGGCCGGCCACCGGTTGACCTGAAGGCGGAAAAATTCACGCGCCTGGCGCTTGAGCCGGTTGCGGAGCACGGCCCCACCAACCTTTTTGGTGACGGTCACCCCCAGCCGGGTGCGCTCCAATCCGTTGAGTCGGCCGACAATTAAAAAGGAACCGGTCTTGATGGTCAAATCAGCCGGAACCGACCGGCGGGACAGGGCCAGGAACTGGGCCCGGCGGAGCAGGCGAGCCGCCTTGGGCCAACCGAAACCGGGAGCCGTCGCCGCGACGCCTCCCGATCCCCGGGCGGAGTGTTTCGGCCGGGCCTCGCCCCGGGAAAAACCGGATTCAAACGACACCCGGCCGCCTCCCCGCCCCGAAGGGGCCATGCGCCGCCACAAGTGCGCCATGGACGGCCGAACAACGAAAGCCGGCGACCGTCGCCCCCCGTTCCAGCCGGAACAAAGGTTCAACCGCCGCCGACCGGACCCCGGAGGGATCATACGCCGCCGCACCCGCGCCAGAATCGGGCCGCGACAGCCGAAACGGAAGCCCGGCCGTCTCCGGCCGCACCCCGCCCCGGCGGCGCGCCGCCCCCGTGGGGCACCGAACCGGCGCTGTCATCTCACCGCCCTGAAGGGGCCTACTGGGCCAGGCGCTTGCGGCCCTTGGCCCGGCGGCGGTTGATGACCAACTGGCCGCCGCGGGTTTTCATGCGGTTCAAAAAACCGTGGGTGCGCTTCCTTCTCAAAACGTGGGGCTGAAACGTCATTTTCATACTGGTACCATCACTTTTCTCAAGGTATCGGAGACGGCCGCCAAGGCCGCCTGGGGTTTTATTTCAACGCCCCCGAAGGGGCTCCGCGCCGCCGCGATCATCTTTTGAGCGGGCCGCACCGGCCGAAACCGGAGGTTCAATCGCCGCCGCCCTTAAATGGGGGGAGATTCAGATCGATCAACAAGCCGGCAAGTATTCGACCGGCAAACCGGCGAAAACCTGTTCCCGAACGAGCCGGCGACGGCAAACCGTCGCTCGGTGACGCATTGACCCGCTTGAGGCCCGGCCGGAAAAACGCCCCCGCGCGGCCGAAACGGCGCTTCGCGACGGGGCCGCTCCACGGAGACCAGGGCGACAAGAGGCCGGGGTTCCGGCCGGCTTACTCGCCCCGGGCCTTTTCGGCGGCTTCGGCTCTGGTTTTGCAGTCGATACACAGGGTGGTCACCGGTCGGGCTTCCAGCCGCTTGTAGCCGATGTCCGAGCCGCAGGACTCGCAGACGCCGAACTCGCCGCTGTCGATACGCTCCAGGGCTTCGTCGATTTTCACCAGCAGGAACCGTTCCCGCTCCCTGAGGCGGAGGATGAAATTGCGGTCGGACTCGATGGAGGCCCGGTCGGTGGGGTCCGGGTAGTTGTCGGTCTGATCGTTCATATCCGTCACGGTGTCGTCGGCGTATTGCAGGATCTCGCCCCGCCGCTTCAGCAGCAGCTCCTTGAAGTAAGCCAGCTGATTGTCGTCCATGTCACACCTCTCCACAGGTTTCAAACGGTCGGCGGCCATCGGCCGTCGTCCCGGTCGCCCGCGGCCCGGCCCAAAGAGGCTTCGGCGGCGCCTGGCTCTTGTGGGGGCCCTGAAGACGGGCGGCCACAAAGCCCGTCGGCCGGCCGCCCGAGGCGCTCCGGGCCAACTCCGGCGCGATACGAGAAGGCTCGTTGCCGGGTTCCGACGGGCCGGCCGAATATCGGCCTGACAATGAATCCACGATAATATATCAGTCACCCGGGTTTGTAAAGGCAAATCTGGCCGGGGGCGCGGAGAGGCGGATCGGCGGGCGAAGCGGAGGCGGCGGTGTTTTCGCCCCGCGCCGCGACGTTCAGGCCGTCGCGGCGCGGGAATTCCACGGCCGGATCAGCCGCCGGCGGCCTTGGCGACGAAATCCTGGTAGGCCCGGACGTCGTCGGCGGAGCCGATGATCAGCGGCACCCGCTGGTGGATCTCGGTGGGCTGGATATCCAAGATACGCTCGGTGCCGGTGGTGGCCAGGCCGCCGGCCTGCTCGACGATGAAAGACATGGGGTTGGCCTCGCACATCAGGCGCAGCTTGCCTTTGGGCTTCAGGGGGTCACGCATGTCGGCCGGGTAGAGAAAGATGCCGCCGTACAGGAGGTTGCGGTGGAAATCGGCCACCAGCGAACCGATGTAGCGGCTGGTGTAGGGCTTGACATGGCCGGCCTCGGGGTCCTTCAGCCAGTCGATGTAGTTGCGGGTGCCCTGGCACCAGTAGCAGTAGTTGGCCTCGTTGGCCGAATAGATCTTGCCCTTTTTGGGGATCTGAATATTGGGATGCGAAAGGATGAATTCGCCCACCGAAGGGTCCAGGGTGAAGCCGTGCACCCCGGAGCCGGTGGAGTAGACCAGCATGCAGGAAGAGCCGTAGATGATGTAGCCGGCGGCCACCTGGCGCAGGCCGGGCTGAAGGGCGTCCTTGAGATCGGCGTCCATCTCCGGGGGGGTGACCCGGCGGTAGATGGAAAAAATGGTTCCGATGGAAACGTTGGCGTCGATGTTGGAACTGCCATCCAGGGGATCGAAGTGAACCAGGTAGTTGCCCCGGTTATACTGGCGGGGAATCTCGATGAGGTCGGCCTCTTCCTCGGAGACCAGGGTGCAGACTTCGCCGGTGGAGGACAAAAGGCGCTTCAGAGCCTGATTGGCGATCTCGTCGAGCTTCTGCACCTCCTCACCCTGGACGTTGACGCTCCCGGCCCGGCCCAGAACATCCACCAGCCCGGCCTTGGCCACGTCCCGCTGCACCACCTTGGCCGCCACTACGATGGCCATGAGCAGCCGGGTGAACGCGCCGGTGGCGCCGGGGTTCAGCTTTTGGTTGAACAGGATGTGGTTGAAAATGGTGATGCCGATGTCCATAAAATCCCCTTTCAGCGTGTTAGGAACGACGACAATAGCCGTCCTCCGGACGGTCCCGGGGGACGGCCGTGATCGTGCATGAAATCCACGATTTTCAGGGTAATTGTATCACAGGCCCCCTTCCTTTGGCAATTGTCTCGACCGCTCGGAAAGGGTCTGGAGGCGGTTATCTCGCCCGCCGGAGCGATGAAGCGGCCACCGGCGGCGCGGCTGCGGCGGCTCCGGATCCTCAGTAGACCTCAACTGGCTGATTTTTAGATATTTTTTTCAATCAACCCCGACCGGGTCCACCGCCCGGTCTCCCGGGGCTCTTGACCCGGCGGCTCTAAAAGGAGTACTATGATTCATATTTTGGTTTTCAAGCCGTTCAGGGCTTTGACTTGAGGGCAACAAGACTAAAATCATAGCTACATTAAAGACGGAACCATGCCCAAAAAAGATTCAGACGCGATAAAACTGATTTGCCAGAACAAGAAAGCCCGACACGAATACGAACTGGGGGACCGCTATGAAGCCGGGCTGGTCCTGACCGGTACGGAGGTCAAAAGCCTGCGTCTGGGGCGGGCCAACCTGACGGAGGCCTATGTCCGCCTGCAAAACGGCGAGGCCTTCCTGGTGGGGGCCCACATCAGCCCCTACCCGATGACCCATTTCGGCAACCACGATCCGCTGCGGCGGCGCAAGCTCCTTTTGCACCGCCAGGAACTCAAGCGGCTGTATGGCCGAGTCAACGAGCGGGGCTACAGCCTTATCCCTTTGAGCCTCTATTTCAAGGACGGCCGGGCCAAGGCCGAGCTGGCCCTGGCCCGCGGCAAGAAAAGCCATGACAAGCGCCACTCGCTGAAAGAAGCCGACGCCAAACGAGAAATGGCCCGGGCCCTGCGGGAGCGCCGTAAATAATCCCACCCGGGAGGGCGGCCTTGAAAACGGCCCAACTCCTTGATCCGGGCCCTGGTGAACGCCCCGCAGCCGTGAAACGGCGGCGGGGCAACGCTCCGGGGAGCCCCATATCTAAATTTTGTTGTAAACAAAGCATCATTATGTTAAAGTACCCCAAACTTCGGTGGTTGTGAGCAGCGGCCGATGGTAAATTACTCCCGTCATCCGACCGGGCAGCATCATTAACTTTGTAAAAATAACTTCTGATTTCCGCGACATGGAGTCAAAATGAAAAATAAAACCCGCGTCCTGGTTTTTGTGGACGAGGCCAACGTCACCCGGGCCGCCTCGAAAAATTTCAAACGCAACTTCGACTGGCTGAGATTTCGCGATCACCTGGAAAATGGAGTCGGCCCCGACCGGGAACTGGTGGAGATGGTCATCTATGTGGGCCTGCCCCCGGCCACCCCGGAGTGGATGGAAAAGCGGGAAGCCAAGCGTCACTATATCCACTGGCTCCGGAGCCAGGGCTTCCTGGTCTACGAAAAAAGCGGCCAGCCCCGGGCCAACGGCTGGTACAAAGCCAACGTGGACGTCATCATGGCCATCGACGCCATGGATCTCAGCCTGAGGATCAAGCCCGACGTGGTCACCCTGGTCACCGGCGACGCCGACTTCGCCCATCTGGCCCTGACCATCCGCCGCGAGGGCATCAGGCTGGAAGTGGCTTCCGTCCCCCAGACCCTGTCGTCGGAGCTGAAGACCTCGGCTTCCAGCCTGATCGACCTCAGCGATCTGTTCCTTTCTTTCGAACCCTTCGAGTTCGCCGAAACCGAGACCCTGGCCGCCAGCGAGGATTATTACTGAGCCGGTGGCCGCCGTGGTTCAAGCCGAGCCCCGGAGGAGGAATCACGCTCCGCCGGGGCTCGCCATGCCCGGACCGCATGGCCTTCCGCCGACGATAGAGCGTTTTACAATGTATCTGTCTTGAATACGGTGATGACGGGTATCGCCGACCCGAACGGCGGGGGGCCCTGGCGGGTCATTGGGGAGCCAATGGATTCCTGGTCGATTTTCGAACCGGTCTATGGGTTTTTGGGAAATTTCCACGAGCTGATGTTCGTCCGCCGGGCGGCCCTGGCCCTGTTGCTGCTGGCCCCGGTCAGCGCCGCGGCCGGGGTGCTGGTGGTCAACCAGCGCCTGGCCTTTTTCGCCGACGCGGTGGGGCACTCGGTGTTCGCCGGGGTGGCCCTGGCCCTGGTGCTGAGCCTGCCGGAAAAGCCGGTGGTGCTGGCCGTCGGGGCGGTCATCGGCCTGACGGTGGTGTATCTCTCCCGCCACAGCCGGCTGGCCGCGGATACAGTCATCGGCCTGGTCTTTTCCGGGGCCATCGCCCTGGGGCTGGCCATCGTCAGCCGGTATCCCGGGGCGGCCAAGGGGCTGTCCCGCTTCTTCCTGGGCGACATCCTGACCCTGGGCGACGGGGAAATCGCGGCCCTGGTCGGCCTGGCCGGCCTGGCGGCGGCCTTCCTGATCGCCTTTTTCAACCACCTGACCCTGGAATCGCTCTCCCCGGTGCTGGCCCGCAGCCGCCACCCCCGCCGCAGCCGCATCGCCCCCTACGCCTTCGGCCTGTTTCTGGCCCTGGTGGTGACGGTATCGGTCTGGTCGGTGGGGGTGCTGCTGGTCACGGCCCTTTTGGTGGCCCCGGCCGCCGCCGGGCGCAACTGGGCTTCGTCGGCCGCGGCCATGTTCTGGATCGCCATCGCCGTGGCCCTTTTCTCCGGCCAGGCCGGGCTCTACCTCTCCACCCTGCCCCAGGTCAACACGGCCACCGGGGCCACGGTGGTCCTGGTGGCCATCGCCATCTTCATCGTTTCCTTCCTGTCCCGGCGCCGGGCCTGACCCCGGCCCCCAAACGGGGCTCACCCCTCTCCGATCCCGCTCAAATCCAGATACTCATCCACCTGCCGAACGCAGACGGCCGCCGGGTCGCCATCGCGGAGATAGTGGGCCCGATACCACTCCATGGTCAGGGCCAGGGCCCGGGCCAGCCCCAGGCGCGGCCGCCAACCCAGGATCCGCCGGGCCCGGGCGGCCGACAGCCGCAGCGTGGGCGCCTCCCGGTAGGCGGGGGCGGCGGCGGGTTCCAGGCCGACTTCGCCGCCCCACAGCTCGGCCAGCCGGGTCGCCAGCCGCCCCACCGGCCAGTGGTCGGCGGGGGCCGGGCCGAAATTCCAGGCCCCGGCCCAATCGCGGCGGCCCCGGTGGAGCCCCCGGGCCAGGTCCAGATAACCGGCCAGCGGCTCCAGGACATGCTGCCAGGGCCGAACCGCCTCCGGATGCCGCAGGGCCAGGGGCCGCCCGGCGGCGAAGGCCAGCACCGCGTCGGGCACCAGGCGGTCTTCGGCGAAATCGCCCCCGCCGATGACGTTGCCGGCCCGGGCGCTGGCCACCAACGGCCCCGATTCGGCCCAGAACGTCTGCCGCCAGGCCCGGACGGCCAGTTCGGCGGCGCCCTTGCTGCTGGCGTAGGGCTCTCCGCCCCCCATCCGGTCGTCTTCCCGGAAGGGCCGGGAGCGCCCGTCGTTTTCATAGCATTTGTCGCTGGTGACCACCACCGCCGCCCGCGATTCGGGTCCCCGGCGCAGGGCCTCCAGAAAATTGACCGTGCCCTGGACGTTGATTTCGTAAGTCTCCGCCGGCTCGCGCCGGGCCTGGCCCACCAGGGCCTGGGCAGCGAGGTGGAAGGCGATTTCGGCCCCGGACCGGTCCAAAGCCGCGGCCAGGGCGGCCCGGTCGCGCACGTCGCCGATAGCGGAGCGGTGTTCCGCCTTCAGCCGGGTGGGGATCAGTTCGAAGAGGCTGGGGCGGGTGGGCGGCGGGAGGGAATAGCCGTGGACCTCGGCGCCCAGGGCCTCCAGGAGCAGGGTCAGCCAGACCCCTTTAAAGCCGGTGTGGCCGGTGAGAAAGACGATCCGGCCGGCCCAGAAATTTTTGGGCGCGGCCGGCGATTGAACGACAGGAGCGGGCTTTCGGGACAAGGGTCACTCCCAGCACTTCCAGGGGGCCTGGCCGGAGTGCCACAGGGCCTCCAGCTCGTGCTTGTCGCGCAGCGCGTCCATGCACTTCCAGAAGCCCCGGTGGTGATAGGCCATCAACTGCCCGGCCTGGAACAGCCGGGTCAGGAAGTCCCGCTCCAGCGACAGGCCGTCGGCGTTGTCGGGCAGGTACTGAAAAACGTCCCGGTTGAAGACGAAGAAACCGCCGTTGGTCCAGCCGCCGTCGCCCGGGGGCTTTTCCTGGAAGTTGCGGACCAGCCCCCCCCGGGCCACGTCCAGAAGCCCGAAACGGCCGGCCGGCTGCACGGCGGTGACCGTGGCCGAACAGCCATGGCCCTGGTGGAAGTTCAACAGGGCCGGCAGGTCCAGGTCGGCCAGGCCGTCGCCGTAGGTCAGGCAGAAGCGCTCGTCGTCCCGGAGATAGGGCTCCACCCGTTTCAGCCGGCCGGCGGTGTTGGTCTCCAGCCCGGTCTCCACCAGGGTGACTTTCATGATGTCCTGGCGTTTGTGGTGGATTTCGATGTGGTTGGCGGCCAGGTCGATGGTCAGGTCGGAGTTGTAGTAGTGGTAGTTGAGGAAGTAATCTTTGACCACGCCGCTTTTGTACCCCAGGCAGACGATGAATTCGTCCACCCCCTGGCAGGCGTAGATTTTCATGACGTGCCAGAGAATGGGGTGCTCGCCGATTTCGATCATGGGCTTGGGCTTGAGAAACGATTCCTCCACGATGCGCGTGCCCAAGCCCCCGGCCAGGATGACCGCTTTCACAGACCACCTCTCGTTCGCAGATTTCAAGGCCCTCCCGTCGGCGGGTCAATATTCCGCCGGCGGCTCCACCACGATGTCGTCGCCGGGGCGGATGACCCCCGGCACCACCACCCGGCCGAAGATGCCGTGGGTGGGCATGATGCAGGACCCGGTGGTCTGCTTGATGGCGCAGCCGTGGTGGCAGGTCTTGCCGATCTGGGAGACCGCCAGCACCGCCTCCGGCCCCAGGCGCAGCCGGGTGCCGATCGGCAGGGTGTGCAGTTCCAGCCCCTCGGTGGTGATATTTTCAGCGAAATCGCCGGGCTTGAGCGTCAAAAGCCCGCGCTGCTTCATGATCTCGATGCTTTCCTGGGCCAGGAGGCTCACCTGGCGTGTAGGGTCCAGGCCGAGGTGGGCGTCGTTTTCCACGCCCTGATCCAGGAGCACCCTGATCTGGGGTTTGTTTTCTTTGACCACGCCGGTTTCGGCGCTGAGGGAGACGGCCAGCACTTTCATGTCGCACCTGTGAACGGCCGGCCGGGAGCGGCCCCGGTCAACCAAAATATAAGGATGGAGGCGATAGAACCTCCGTCTCGGCCGCGACGACACGCGCATAACGAAATCACGGCGGCGCATTGCCCCATTCGGGGCACTGTCAATCTAAAAATAAAGAGGTATTCAACAGAGGCCATAGTAACATCATGTGGTTGGCCTGTCCAGTTTCGTGTTCCGCGAAAATCAGCCTGGCCGCCTCTCTTTTGAGCCAGCCCCGCCGGGCCAGGGGGCCGTCGCACAGCAGTTCCAGGGTCGCGGCGGAGGTTTTGGGGTCCTTGAACCACTGATGGAGGGGGGCGTTGAAGCCGGTCTTCCGGGGGCTCAGGCGCAGGCTCTCCGGGAGCACGCCTTCCAGGCCGCGCCGCAAAAGGGCCTTGGTCAGCCCCTGGTCATACTTGACCTCCCCGGGGAGCGACAGGCACAGCCGGAACAGCCTCGGGCTCAGAAAGGGGGAGACGCCCCGCAGGTCCAGGGCCTGGTTGGCCATCAACAGCCCCCAAAGCGTGGGGGGGGTGGTTTCATAAAACAGTTCCTGAAAGAGCCGGTTGGACAGGAAACCGGGGTAGGGCCGGGGCATCGGCGGCGCGGCCGCGCCGTGGGCCTCCAGCCAGTCGGGCTCGAAAAAGCGCCAGTTGGCCCGGTAGACCGCCTGGTCCACCCGCATCTCCCCGGTGTCGAAATCGATGTTCCGGGCCCAGAAATCGGCCAGCACCCCGGAGTTTTTCCGAAAAACCGGGTGGTCGTGGAGCCGGCTCCAGGCCCCTGTTTCGTCCGCCAGCCGGGCCGTCTGCCGGGTCCGCTGGAGGTCGGCGAAAAAATAGAGGAAATGGCCGTATTCGCCGGCCAGGCTTTCATCGCCGCCCAGGCCATTGAAGATTTCCCGAACGCCGGACAACTGGCGGGCCATCATGAAATAGGCCAGCCAGGTGACGGTGACCACCGGGCTTTGGGTCAGGTCGATGAGCTTTCGGGTTTCGGCCATGAGGTCGGGGCGATTCAGCACCAGGTGGGTCCAGCGCCAATCCCGGCCCTGGACCAGGTCGGCCACCCCGGCCGTCTCGTCATATTCCGCCGAGCCCGCCCCTTCATAACCCACCGAATACACGTCGATGCTCCCCAGCCGCTCGGAGGCCAGAGAGGCCACGGTGCCGCTGTCCAGCCCCGAAGAGACGGTGAAAACCGGTCGGGCGGCCGCGGCGGCCCGCAGACGGACGCTGTCCCGCAGGATCTCCATCAGCCGCCCGGTGGCCTCCCCCGGGGCCAGCCGGGCCACCTCGGGGTCGTGCTCCAGATGCAGCCAGGACCGGCTGACGGCCGCGCCCCGCTCGTCGATGTCGACATACATCCCGGCCGGAACCTGGCGCACTCCCTGGTGGAAAGTGCGGCCCGGATCGCGGAAAATGTAGCGGTAATGCGTGGCCAGGTAATCGAAAAGAGTGGCGTCGTCGGGCTGGGGCCGGTCCAGGAGGTCCAGAAGGCCCCGATAGGTGAAGCTCCAGGCCAGGCCGTCGGGGAGGATCGCGTAATACAGGGGGGTCGGGCCGAAGTCGCGGATCAGCCGCCAGCGCCGTTTGGCCGCCGAAAAGCTGACCAGGGCCAGGTCGGCCTCCCGCTGGTTCAGGAGTTCGGGGCAGCGGGCCAGTTCGGCCAGTTCCCCGGCCGGAACCGGGCCCGCCGGGCGGTCGTAGAGCCGCCCCCGAAAGTGCAGTTGGTCGCCCGAAGGCGGCCGGTGAAAAAAGACGCAGTCCCGCTCCAGGCCCATGGCCTTCCTCTCTCCTCGTGTCTATAAGGATGGAGGCGATAGAACCTCCGTTTCGGCCGCGGCGACACGTGCATAACGAAATCACGGCGGCGCTTTGCCCCATTCAGGGCCTTGTCAAGCCGGACGCACCCCGTCCCCCGGCCAAGTTTCTCAAGATTCCAGAACAATCATGTCCAGGGATTCGGCCACCTCCTGAATGTGATCCCGCATGGCCGCCTCGGCCCGGTCGGGATCGCGGTCCCGGATGGCGTCCAGGATCTTCTGGTGGGCGGCCAGCACCTGGTGGGAGAAATCCAGGCCCGGCTTCATGGCCATCTTGATCTCGGCCAGCATGTTGTTGACGAAATCCATGATCACCCAGATGATGGAATTGTTGGTCAGCCGGGCCAGATAGACATGGAACATGATTTCGGCCTCGGCGCCCACCAGACTCTTGCCCTGGCGGATCAGCTGCCGGCATTCCTCGTGGATCTCCTCGAGCCGGGCCAGAGCCTCGGGAGTGATGGTTTCGGCCGCCCGCCGGGCGATATAGGGCTCGGCCAGCTTGCGCAGTTCGGATATGTCGGTGCGGGAGATGTTCTGAAAATACAGAAAGCTGGAAAAGTATTCCCGGGCGGTGTCGAAGTCGATCTCGCTGACGATGGGGCCCCCGCCGGCGCCGCGTTTGATGGTGATCAGGCCCATGCCCTCCAGGGTGCGCAGGGCTTCGCGCAGGGTGTGTTTGCTGACTCCGAACTGGGCGATAAGTTCTTTTTCATGGGGCAGGGCCTGGCCGGGCAACAGCTTGCCCTGCATGATGGCCGAACGGATCTGACGGATGATGATGGTGGATATCTTATCCTTTTTGGCGGGTTTGAACAGCTTGGGACCGAGCCCCGAAGCCGCGTTCGACAGCGAGCGCGCGGACCGGGAACTGGTCGCCTCTTTTTCGAGTGGCAGATTCATCTTTGAAATCCTGAATTCCAGTGGCTGGAAACAGCGTCGAGCCGGCGGCGGTCCCGGCGCGTTCGCCCGCCCGAGGCCGCCCGCGAAGGGCCGGCCGACGGGCCGAAGACGGCCGATGCGGGCAGGAGGCGATGGAGCCTTTCTCTCGGCCACTGCGAGACGCCCATGACGGCGTTGCGGCGGCGCTGGCCCCTCCGGGGGCGCTGACGCTTTTATGTGACAATGCGAATTGAATTACTAACATGACCGGCCGGCTCCGGGTTGAGGCCCGGAACCGGGTTTCTTCCAGATTCCGTGGGGTCGGACGCCGCCGAACCTCCAGGAGGCCGGACGGCGCGCCGAAATGGGGGCGGGGGCGGGGCGGCGATTCACGCGCCGCCGACCGCCTGTTCGACGGAAGCTTTCTCCCGAAGAGGCGCCAGGTATTTTTTCAAAAGCCCCGGCCACATCTCGGGCCAGGCTTTCCAGTGGTTGGTGTCGACCTCGACCCGCCTGAAGCTGGAGAACGGGGCCAGGGTGCCGAAATGGGCGCTCATTTCCGGAGGAATGATGGCGTCGTCGCGGCCGTAAAAGTGAACCTGGGGCATGGCGGCCAAACGGGCGGCCTGATCGGCCGGATTGAGCGAGCCGGTCAGCGGCTCGAAATTCTTCTCCCGAACCCACCAGCCGGTGTCCAAAAGGCCGGCCACGGTGGCCACCGTGGCCACGTCCGACCGGCGCTCGGCCAGAAGAAGAGCCAGGCCGCCGCCGCCGGAGTAGCCGACAAGGTGAACCCTCCGGGCCCCGAGCTGGCTTTTGGCCTGGTCGATGGCCTGGCTGGCGGCGTTGACGGCCTCTTCGGACAAACGCTTGTTCGACCAATAATCCTGATACTTCCGCCCGGTCTGGGCCGGCTGGAACTGGCCGATCCGGGCCAGATACAAAACGGCCGGGGCCCCGTCGGACCGGGCCAGTTCAAAGCCCATGGGGCGGGAAGGCGTGGGGTCCTGGGTGACCCGGCCCCTGACCACGCCCCGGCCGTCGCCCTCCAGATACACCACCAGGTCGGGGGAGGCCCCGGGTTGGCCCTTGAGCAGCCCGGACAGGGTAAAGGGCGGCACCTGGAAGGTGACGGAGCGGAAATCATGGCCGGCGCCCCGGGCGGACAGCCCGGTCCACGCTTCCTCGGCGCGGGGGGCGCAGCCGGCCAGCACGGCCAAGGCCACCAAGAGGGCCAGCCGGACCGCGGCGGCGCTCCGCCAATTTGGCTTTCGCCCCGGCGTCATGTCACTCGGCCTCGAAGGCGTCGAAGCGGCTGAAAGGATAGCCGGCGTCATCAAGCAGCTGGAAGCCCAGGAACTTGCTTTTGGCGATGGCGCAGTTGATGTTCAAGGCGCAGGACTTCAGACAGATTTCGTCGGTTTCGTCAAATTCGCCGAAACAGTTCAGGCGTCCGTCGAGTTCTTCGCGGGAAAGGCTGAGTTGAGAAGAGGTCATATCGGAATATCTCGTTCGATGGCAATTTCAGAATCCGGCCTTAGGCCGGTGCGGTGAACCGCGTAGTTACCTTATCACTATATGGTAAGCATTTCAAGCCCGTCATCAAGGGCTCCCGGCCGATTGCCGCCAAAAGGACCGATATTCTCCCATTTTGACCGGGTCATCCGGGGAATGCCGCGACGCGGGCCGCCGCATCGGAATCCGGTCGCGGCCCAAGAAGAGGCTTGGGTTGCCCGGCCGGGCCGAAACACGGCCGGCTCCGCGCCTTACATTTTTCGAAAGCCGGCCGCGGCCGCGACCGCCTCATCCAGGCTGGACACGGTGGCGGCCAGGGTGTGGGCCAGCATCAGATTCAGGGGCAGGCCGAAATCTTCGATCAGCCAGCCGTCCGGGCAGCACGAATCGGCGGCGCCGGGGCCCGCCGAGGCCCGGATCTTGGCGGCCAGGTCACGGAGATCGGGCACGATGCCGACCACGAACTTGCCCAGGGCGAAAGCGAAACCGCACTCGAAGACGGTGCCGGAATCGGGTTCGGTCAAACTGCGGAAGGGTTCGAGGTTGGCGACGACGCCGTCGGCGCGTTCGATGAGCCGCAGGTTGTGATCGCAGATGGCGCAGGAGCATTTCAGGAGGCCGGAGGTGACCGGCCCCTCTTCCCGGCCGCCGGGGTCCGGCGACGTCTGGGCTTCAGCGTCGCCGGGAATCAGGGGGCTCAGACCGGCCCGGTCGCAGAGCCGCCGCAGGCGGGCGACGTGGGCGGCATAATCCGGCCGGAAAACGTCCGGGCCGGCGAAATAGATGGTCGTCATTAGTAAAAGGAACTCCGATAAGGCTGTTTTTCGCTTCGGCCGTCGCGCTTTCCCGCCGGAAGGATTCGGCGGCCCGAGGCCTTGCCGGCATTGTATCCCAAGCGCGAAAAATGTGCTATGCCTTTCGAACCGAGTTGCGTTACAATGCCCCGAAGGGGCCAGGCGCCGCCGAAAAGCGGTCCGGCTGAAACCCGGTCATCCGGCCACAGACACCCGCCAACTTGCTGGTCGAGTTCAATCAGCTCCCCGTTGCGATCGGGCCTTGATTTAACCGTTGGCCGTTCTTATTATTTTCATAGCCCCGATGGGGCGACGGCCGTCGCCACCGCATCATGAGTGGACGCGCCGGCCGGGAACCCGCCCGTCAGTCGAAAACCGACGCCGCCAGCCCTCCGGGGCTTGAAAAGGAGATATCATGATCAGCATCACCCCCATGGCCCAGGAAAAACTCACCGCCTATCTGGCGGAAAACAAAGTCGCCCCCAAGGTGCGCGTCTACCTGCCCGAGTGCGACTGCAGCGGCGCCGGCGGCCAGATCGCCCTGACCCTGGACCAGCCCAATACCGGCGACATCACCATCCAGGCCGGCGGCCTGGAACTCTTCATGTCCCGCGATCTCTATGAAGCGGTGGGCAAGGTGACCATCGACTTCAAGGACGACGGCCGCGACTCCGGCTTCGTGGTGGAGAGCGAACGGCCGGCCCCCGTCTCCGAGTGCGGCGGCGGCTGTTCCTGCTGTGGCTGAGCGCGCGGTCCCCAACCCGGCCCGCCCGGAAGATGTCAAACTCTTCCGGACCGTGGCCGACGTGGCCCCGGACTTGTGGGCCGACGCCGCCGCCCGGCCGACGGATCAGGCGGCGGCCGGTTCCGGCGCGCGCTTTGAGCCGGGCCGGGGTTTCATCGTGCCCTTCCTGGGCGCCGAATACGCGGTGGATTTGGCCGGCCGGAGCATCACCGGGCCGCCGGACCGGCGCCCGCCCGGTTTTCAGATCGGCCTGGTGCTTCTGACCTACCTGGCCCGGGCCCAGGACCTGGGCCTGGCCGGGCGGATGGTGCCCGGCCGGGACCTCAACGGCGGGGCCATGTTCTTGACCGGCCCCCACGCCTTCCTGACCGCGCCGGTCACCGCCAAATTCGGCCGCGACCCACAGGGTTTTCTGGCCCGGGCGGCCGCCCTGGGCCTGGCGGCCGAGGATTCGGGCTCGGGCTTCGGCTGCCGGGGGCTGGCACTGCCCCATGTCGCGGTGGGTTGCGTCCTCCACGAGGAAGATGATGAATTTTCGGCCGAGCTGACCTACACTTTCGACGCCTACGCCCATTACCACCTGCCTCTCGACGCCATCTGGTCCCTGATCAACGTCCTGGCGGACGAACTGGCCGCCTGAGCGGCCGGTTCAGCCGCCGGGAGGAGCCGAATACCGCCATGAACCCGCAACGCATCCTCGGCGCCGCCTTGCTGGCGCTTTTTTTGTGCGGTCCGTCGGCGAGCCTGGCCGAACCGGCGGCCAACGCTTCGACGGCTTCCGACTCCGCCGCCGTCCAATATCCAGATCCGCACCGGGTTTTCCGCTGGAACCGGCCGGAGCGGCTGCTCGGCTTTCGGAGCGTGGAAAAGCTGACCGCCACCCGCCCGGTGGAGGCCGGCGGCCCGGTCCGGCCGCTGCCCCCGGCCTCGTCGGCCAGGGGGAAAGCCCTGGCCGCCGCCCTGGCCCGGCCGACGGCCGAGTTCATGGCCACCGGCGACATCGTCGGGGTCATGGTCATCCACCAAGGCGAGGTGCTGGTGGAGGAATACGGGCACGGCTTCACCCCTGAGGACCGCTGGACCAGCTTTTCAGTGGCCAAGAGCGTCACCGGCACCCTGGCCGGCGCGGCCGTGGCCGAAGGGAAGCTGGGGCTGGACGACCTGGTGACATGGCACGTCCCCGAATTGAAGGGCACGGCCTATGACGGGGTGACCGTCCGCCACCTCCTGACCATGACCTCCGGCGTCCGGTGGAACGAGGACTACACCGACCCCGATTCCGACACCGCCCGCCTGGCCCTGGGCGCCGGCGGCGGCGACCGCGACCCCCTGGCCGATCTGGCCGCCCTGCCCCGGGAGGCCAAACCGGGGGCCCTGTTTTCCTATAAAACCGGGGAGAGCAACCTCCTGGGCCCGGTGGTCAGCCGGGCCGTCGGCCGCCCCCTGGCCGACTACCTCTCCGAAAAAATCTGGAAGCCTTTCGGCATGGAGCGGACGGCCTTCTGGGCCGTGGACCACCAGGGCCGGGAGCTGGCCGGCTGCTGCCTGAGCCCGACCTTGCGCGATTACGCCCGCTTCGGTCTGTTCATCCTGGAAGGCGGCCGGGCCGGCGGAAAAGAGGTGTTGCCGGCCGGTTGGCTGACCGAGGCCACCCGCCCCACTTTGGGCCATCAATACGGCTACCAGTGGCACCTCATCGGCGACGGGCTCTTCGCCGCCACCGGTATTTTCGGCCAGATGGTGGCCATCGACCGCCAGACCGGCAGCGTGGCCGTCATTCTTTCGACCTGGGACGGGCCCCTGTCGCGGAAGGGCGACCAGGACCGCTTCGGTTACCTCCTCCGGGCCCGGGGGCTGATTCTTCAAAACGGCGGGAAACGGCATGACTGACGTTCGGGAAATTTTAAATATCGAGGCCGGCGAGGTCGCGGCCCCGCTCCTGGTCTGCGGCCCGGGCTCCTCGTCACTGGACGCGGCCTGGGAATTCCAGGCCCAGGGCCGGCTGCCGGTCTGGGGCGCGGTGCTGATGGAACGCCAGAACGCCGGCCGGGGCCGGATGGGCCGGGTCTGGCAGTCGCCGCCCGGGCACGTCTACGGCACCCTGCGCCTGCCGACGGCCCCGCCCTTCGACGGCCCCGGGGCCTCCCTGGCCCTGGCCCTTTTCCTGGCCGAAGCCCTGAAGGATTTCGGCTGGGATATGAACGTCAAGTGGCCCAACGACCTCATCTTCGAAGGCGGCAAAGCCGGCGGGCTGCTCCTCGAATCCCGGCGGGACGCCCTGGTGGCCGGGGTGGGCCTCAACCTTCGGACCCCGCCGCCCGGCGACTGGGTGCGGGAGCGGGACCCGGGGACCCCGCCGCCGGCGGCCCTGCCCTTCGCCGGCCCCCCGGCGGAGCTGTGGTCAACTCTGGTCAAAAAGATCATTTTATTATATAATAAAAAATTTGGGGGGCGGCCAATGGCCGACCTGATCCCGGCCGCCGAAAAAATTCTCTTCTGGCGCGGCCGGATGGTCATCGTGACCACCCCGGCCTCCGATCCCCCGGCTCCGGCCGCCGGCCTCGCCGGCCGAATCCTCGGCCTGGGCTCCGAGGGCCAGTTGCGTCTTGTCAATGCCTCCGGCGAATACCTCCTCTGGTCCGGCACGGTGGGGCTGGACCGATCCCCCGGGTGATGCGCTTCATGAGCCGCCTTTGGGCCTGGCGGCCAAAAAAATAATCTCTGCGATCCGGACGGATTGCCGGCGCAGCCAACTCAATACCTCTGACGCTTTTTTACACATCCCTGATTCTGGCGACCAGCCGAGGACAACGCGCATGAAAACCTTCGACGACGTCTTGAAACTGCTCAAAAAACAACCCCTTCTGGTGGCCAACCGGGGCATCAGCGCCCGCCGCCTCTGCCGCGCTTTCAAAGAGCGTTTCGACGCCATCGCCATCATGACCGCCACCGACGTCGACAAGGCCGCCCCGGCCGCCTCCGCGGCCCATGAACTGATGCTTCTGGGCGAGGACCCCCGGGCCTATCTGGACCTGGAGCGGATCGTTTCCCTGGCCAAGCGGCGGGGCGTTCTGGGCATCCACCCCGGCTGGGGCTTCGCTTCCGAGGACGAGCGCTTCCCCCGCCTCTGCGCCGAGGCCGGCCTCGTTTTCATCGGTTCGACCCCCGAGGCCATGAACCTTCTGGGCAACAAGGTCGAGGTCCGCAAGCTGGCCAAGGAGCTGGGCATCCCGGTGGTGCCCGGTTCCGACGGGGCCGTGGACGTGCCCACGGCCCGCCGGGTGGCCCAGGAGATCGGCTTCCCCATCATGCTCAAGGCCGAGGGCGGCGGCGGCGGCAAGGGCATCATCGAAGTCCACGACGAAGAAGCCCTGGAAGACGCGTTCCTGAAGGCCTCCACCATGGCCCAGGCCTCTTTCGGGAACCCCCGGGTGTATGTGGAGAAATTCCTGCCGGAAGTGCGGCACATCGAAATCCAGGTCATCGCCGACCAATACGGCAACATCTTCACCTTCGACGAGCGGGACTGCTCCATCCAGCGCAACAACCAAAAGCTGGTGGAGATCACCCCCTCCCCCTGGCCGCAGTGGAATTCCGAGCTCCGCCAGGCCCTGAAAGGCTATGCCCGGCGGCTGGTGGCCAAGGTGGGCTACCATTCCCTCTGCACCGTGGAGTTCCTGGTCACCCCGGATCTTCAACCCTACCTCATCGAGGTCAACACCCGGCTCCAGGTGGAGCACGGCATCACCGAGGCCCGCTACGGCATCGACCTGGTGGAGGAGCAGATCGCCATCGCCTTCGGCGCCCCCTTGCGCTTCACCGAGGCCGAGACCCGGCCCACCCAGGTGGCCATGCAGCTGCGCATCAACCTGGAAGATCCGCAGCACGACTTCACCCCCAACTCCGGCCTCATCACCCGCTACGTCTCCGCCGGCGGCCACGGCGTGCGGCTGGATTCCAACCTCACCGCCGGTTACGACTTCCCCTCCAACTACGACTCGGCCGGGGCCCTTTTGATCACCTACGGGCGGGATTGGGCCAAGGTGGTGGGTGTCATGGAGCGGGCCCTGGGCGAATACATCGTCGGCGGCCTCAAGACCACCATCCCCTTCTACCGGGCGCTGCTCCGCACCGAGCCCTTCCAGAAGGGCGAGTTCACCACCCGCTTCATCTCCCGCCACCCGGAGCTTCTGGAATACAGCGACGTGGCCTCGGAAGCCGTGCGCCTGTCGAAACTGGCCGCCGAAATCTCGGCCCGGGGCTACAACCCCTTCGTCCAGTTGGGTGAATACCGCAGCGCCGACACCCCGCGCCTGCCGCGTTTCGAGCCGGTGCTGCCCAAGATCGCCACGGAAACCCTGACCCGCCCCTCGCCCTATCCCCGGGGCGACCGCCGGGCCCTGTTGGATCACGTCCGGGATTCCAAGCAGATCCATTTCTGCGACACCACCTGTCGGGACGTCACCCAGTCCAACAGCTCCAACCGTTTCCGCCTGGCCGAGGACCAGTTGGTCGGGCCCTATCTGGACAACTGCGATTTCTTCTCCCTGGAGACCGGCGGCGGGGCCCACTTCCACGTGGCCATGCTGGCCAACATGACCTACCCCTTCACCGAGGCGGCCAAGTGGAACGAATTCGCCCCCAAGACCATGAAACAGATTCTGGTCCGCTCCACCAACGTCCTGGGCTACAAGCCCCAGCCGGCCGGGCTGATGGAACTCACCGGCGAGATGATCTGCCGCCACTTCCACGTGGTGCGCTGCTTCGACTTCCTCAACCACGCCGACAACATGCTGCCCCTGGCCCGGGTGGTCATGTCCCACAAAGACGTGCTGTTCGAACCGGCCCTGTCGCTGAGCTGGGGTTCCGGCTTCACCGTTGAGCACTACCTGGAGGCCGCCGAGGACCTTCTGAGGATGGTCACCGAAGCCTCCGGGCTGAAGGCCTCCCAGGTGGTCCGCGAAATTTCCCTGGGCCTCAAGGACATGGCCGGGGTCTGCCCGCCGCGCTTCATCTCGGCCCTGGTCACGGCCCTGCGGAAACGCTGGCCGGAACTGGTGCTGCATTACCACCGCCACTACACCGACGGCCTGTTCGTGCCCAGCGTGGGCGCGGCGGCCAAGGCCGGGGCCCAGATCGTCGACACCGCCCTGGGGGCCTCGGTGCGCAGTTACGGCCAGGGCGACATCCTGGCCACCAGCGCCTACATCGAAGAGGAACTGGGCCTCCCGGTGCGGGTGGACCGGGACATGGTCCGCCAGGCCAACTTCGTCATCAAGCAGATCATGCCCTTTTACGACCGCTACGTGGCCCCCTATTTCCAGGGCATCGACCACGACGTGGTCCGCCACGGCATGCCCGGCGGGGCCACCAGTTCCTCCCAGGAAGGGGCCATGAAGCAGGGCTACATCAAGCTTCTGCCCTACATGCTGCGCTTTCTGGCCGGCACCCGGCGCATCGTCCGTTACCACGACGTCACCCCCGGCTCCCAGATCACCTGGAACACCGCCTTCCTGGGGGTCTCCGCCGCCTATAACCGAGGCGGCCTGGAAGCGGTCGAGCACCTCTTGGAAGTGTTGGAGGCTGTGGCCGAAACTCCGGAAACCGAACTGAGCAAAGACCTCCTGACCGAGCGCCTCATCATCTACCGCGACTGCAACGACGCCTTCCGCGATCTTTTGCTGGGCCGCTTCGGCCGCCTGCCCCTGGGCTTCCCCCCGGATTGGGTCTATCAGAGCGCCTTCGGCGAAGCCGGCTGGGGCCAGGCTCTGACCGACCGCACCGAGGATTCGCCGCTGAAACATTTGAAGGAACTGGACCTGGACGCCGAAACGGCCGCCCTGCGCGAGGCCATCGGCCGGCCGCCCACCGAGGACGAACTCCTGATGTTCCTCAACCAGCCGGCCGATGCCTTAAAGACCATCCGCTTCCGGCAGAACTTCGGCAACCCCAACAACCTGCCTCTGGACGTCTGGTTCGAAGGCCTGAAGGTCGGCCAGCAGATGAACTTCACCGACACCAGCGGCAAGCCCCACCAGATGATGCTGCGTGAAATCCAGGCGCCTGACGACCACGGCGTCTCCATGGTCCGCTACGTCCTGGATTCGGAAATCATGCGCACCGAGGTGGCCGTGGCCCAGCCCACCGGCCCGGCCTCGGCCAAGGGCCCGGTCATGGCCCAGAGCGACAACCCCTTCCATGTGGCCGCCCCCTCCAACGGCGACCTGTGGGTCATGTATGTGCAGCCCGGCGACGTGGTCACCGCCGGCCAGGAACTCTTCAACATCGCCATCATGAAGCAGGAGAAGGCCGTCAACGCCCCCGTCGACGGCCTGGTCAAGAAGGTGCTCAAGCGGGCCGACTTCAAGACCACCAAGCAGATGGTCCCGGTGCGGGCCGGGGAGCTCATCGTCGAATTGGCCCCCCTCCCCCATTTCTGCAACGCCTGTCGCAAGCCGTTGCCCATCGCCGACCTCTCCTACTGCCCCTACTGCGGCGCCGAAGTCCACGGCTAACCAGGGCTGAGCCCTGGACCCACCGGATGCTGACGCATCCTCCCCGCACCCGCTTCGCTGGGCGGCGGGGGCCGCAACGTCTGGGCGGCCGGGACCATCGGTCCGTTGATATGAAAAGCGTAAGCCGGCTTTGCCGGCTTACGCTTTTGTTGTCGTTGGGTACATCACACTCGCATCCGGATTGCCTCGCCCCGGTTACCGCACCTGCCAGGCGGGGCCGGCCGGTAATACTTCGCAGGGCGGCCGCGTGGGCCCCGGCCGCGTCGCCGACGCGAGGCCTCGACTGCCACGACCATCACCGGCGGCGCGGTCTGGCAGCGGCCGACCGAAGAAGTTTTACCGGACGGCCCCGCCGTGCGAATACCTCCGCCGCAAGAAGCCCGCGATACCCGCAATCGGGTACATCACACTCGCATCCGGATTGCCTCGCCCCGGTTACCGCACCTGCCAGGCGGGGCCGGCCGGTAATACTACGCCGGGCGGCCGCGTGGGCCCCGGCCGCGTCGCCGACGCGAGGCCGCGAATGCCAACACCGTCACCGGCGGCGCGGTCGGGCAGCGGCCGGCCGGAGAAGTTTTACCGGCCGGCCCCGCCGTACGAACACCACCGACGCAAAAAGCCCGCGATAGCCACACGTGACTGCATTACGTCCGCATTCGGGTTGTCTCTGCCCGTAGCCACATCCGCCAGGCGGGGCCGCCGAGCCCCCCCCACCGTAAGAACAAAAAAGCCGCCCCGGCTTTTGACCGGGGCGGCTTTACGCTTTCAGAAGCGGAGTGGACCTTCGAAGTTCCCGCGCTTACTTGTTGTCCTTCACTTCTTCGAAGTCGGCGTCCACCACGTTGTCGTCCTGCGGGGGGGCCTGGTCGCCGCCAGGATGACCGCCGGCCTGCTGGCTGGAGGAGGCCTGGGCGTACATCTGCTCGGCCAATTTGTGGCTGACGTTGGTCAGGGTCTTCATCTTGGCTTCGATAGTCGCCTTGTCGCCCTTGTCCAAGACGCCCTTGAGATCGGCCACGGCGTTTTCCACATCGCCGCGGGTCGAGACATCCACTTTTTCACCGAGATCGGAGAGGCTCTTTTCCGTCGAATAGATCAACTGGTCGGCCTGGTTCTTCAGCTCCACCACTTCCTTGCGGGCCTTGTCCTCGGCGGCGTGGATCTCTGCATCCTTGATGAGCTGCTGGATCTCCTCCTCGGACAAACCGCTGGAAGCGGTGATTTGGATGGACTGTTCCTTGCCGGTGCCCAGATCCTTGGCCGAAACGTGGACGATGCCGTTGGCGTCAATGTCGAAGGTCACCTCGATCTGCGGCACCCCGCGCGGGGCCGGGGGAATGCCCACCAGCTCGAAGCGGCCCAAGGTCTTGTTGCCGCTGACCATCTCCCGTTCGCCCTGCAGCACGTGGATCGACACCGCCGGCTGGTTGTCGGCGGCCGTCGAGAACACCTGGCTGCGCCGGGTGGGGATGGTGGTGTTCTTTTCGATCAGCTTGGTGAAGACCCCGCCCAGAGTTTCGATGCCCAGGGACAGCGGGGTGACGTCCAGAAGCAGCACGTCCTTCACGTCGCCCTTCAAGACGCCGCCCTGAATGGCCGCGCCCACGGCCACCACTTCGTCGGGGTTGACGCCCTTGTGGGGCTCCTGGCCAAAAATCTGCTTGACCTTCTCCTGAACCTTGGGCATGCGGGTCATGCCGCCGACCAGGATGACCTCGTTGATGTCCTTGGCCGAAAGGCCCGCGTCTTTCAACGCGGTCTGGCAGGGGCCCACCACCCGTTCGATGAGGTCGGCCACCAGGGCCTCCAGCTTGGAACGGGTCAGCTTGATGTTCAAGTGCTTGGGCCCGGAGGCGTCGGCGGTGATGAAAGGCAGGTTGATGTCGGTCTCCATGGCGGTGGAGAGCTCCATCTTGGCCCGCTCGGCCGCTTCCTTCAGGCGCTGCAGGGCCATCTTGTCGCCGCGCAGGTCGATGCCGGATTCCTTCTTGAATTCGTCGGCCAGCCAGTCGATGACCCGCAGGTCGAAATCCTCGCCGCCCAGGAAGGTGTCGCCGTTGGTGCTCTTGACTTCGAAGACGCCGTCGCCGATTTCCAGGATGGAGATATCGAAGGTGCCGCCGCCAAGGTCGAAGACCGCGATCTTCTCATCCGTCTTTTTGTCCAGGCCGTAAGCCAGGGCCGCGGCGGTGGGCTCGTTGATGATACGCAGGACGTTGAGGCCCGCGATGCGGCCGGCGTCCTTGGTGGCCTGGCGCTGGCTGTCGTTGAAGTAGGCCGGCACGGTGATGACCGCGTCGGTGACCGTTTCGCCCAGGTAGCTTTCGGCGGTCTGCTTCATCTTGGTCAGAACCATGGCCGAAATCTCGGCCGGGCTGTAATCCTTGCCGCGCACCTCGACGGCCGCGTCGTCGTTATCGGCCTTGACGATCTTATAGGGCACGATGTCCAGGTCTTTTTTGACCTCGGGCGCATTGAACTTGCGCCCGATCAGCCGCTTGACCGCGAAGATGGTGGCCTCGGGGTTGGTCACCGCCTGGCGCTTGGCCACCTGCCCCACCAGCCGTTCGCCCGACTCGGTGAAGGCCACGATGGAGGGCGTGGTGCGGTTGCCCTCGGTATTGGTGATGACCTTGGGGTCGCCGCCTTCCATGATGGCCACGCAGGAGTTGGTGGTGCCCAGGTCGATTCCGATAATTTTAGACATGTGGATTCCTCCCAAAAAAGTAACTATAAACTCCGATAACCATTCGTTGATCACCGGTTAATGAAGTCGTGATCCGCGCCCCGGAAGAGCGGCCGCCGCGAAGCCTATTCGCGTCGAGCCGCCACGGCCGGGGAAAAATTCAACGCCGCCCGGGCCCCGCTCAAACGGCCACGGCCACCATGACCTTGGCCGGCCGGACCAGACGGTCGTAAAGCGTGTAGCCCCGCTGCACCGATTGGCTGATGGTGCCGGGGGCGATATCCGTTTCCGGCGCCTGCCCCAGGGCTTCGTGAACATTGGGGTCGAAGACCTGGCCGCGCTCGGCTTCCACCGGCTTGACCCCGTTGTCGGCCAGCACGTTCAAAAGGCCTTTGAGGGTCAAGCGCACGCCTTCGGCCAAATTCTGCGCTTCGGCCGAAGCTTCGCAGGTGACGTAGCCCAGGGCCAGCTCCAAGTTGTCCATCACCGGCAAAAGCCCCCGGACGACTCTTTCGGCCGCGAAACGGGCCTGTTCTTCCCGTTCCTTCTGCAGACGGCGGCGCATGTTTTCCATCTCCGCCACGCATCGCACGTAAAGATCCTGAAACTTCCGGGCCTCTTCAGCCCAGTCTTTGGCCTCCGCGCCGCCTTCCGGAACTTCCGGTTCCGCCTCCGGCGCGGGGACTATTTTTTCGTCGGTCATTGGGGACTCCATAGTTGAGGCGGCCTCGCGCCGCCGGATATTTAAACCATAAGACCCGTCCCGCGGTTTTTCAAGGCCCGGGCGATGCAAAATGCGGGTGCTCAAAGCATTTCGGGGCCGGCCGGCGGCTCACTCGCCCTCCAGCAGTTCGCTGACCACCCGGGCGGCGTAGCCCACCACCGGCACCACTTCGGAATAATCGAGCCGCTGGGGGCCGATGATGCCCACCGCGCCCACGGTGCGGTCGCCCCGGGTGCAGGGCGAGGCCACCAAAGCCAGGCCGGACAAGGCCGCCGCCGCGGCCTCGGAGCCGATGACGACGCGCACCTGGCCGCCGTCGGCCACCTCGTGCAGCAAATCCAGGATGCGCCGCTTGTCTTCGAAAGCGGTGAAGAGGGCCCGCATGGCCTCGGTTTCGGCGAATTCCGGATATTCCAGAAGATTGCCCCGGCCCTCCAGGTAGATGGGCTGTTCGGGGGCCGCCCGGCCAGGCTCGGTCGCGAAAGAGGCCTGGGCCAGTTCCAGGGCCCGGGCGTAAAGCGCGTCGAAGGCCTTCTTTTCCGCCTTCATGCCCTCCAGAATCTTCAACCGGACCTCGTCGAGGGTCCGGCCCGGGCAGATTTCATCCAGATAGCGGTTGACCTGGTCGAGAGCGTCCTGGCTGTAGTCCTCGCTCGTGGTCAACACCTGGTTGCGCATGATGCCGTTTTCGCCCATCAGAATGGCCAGGGCCTCCCGGGGCCCCAGCCGCACGAAATACAGCTGTTTCAAAGACAGCCGCTCCATGGCCGGAGCCGCCGCCACCCCCATGTGCCGGGTGATGTTCGACAGCACCTTGGAGCACAGGGCCAGCACCGCTTCGGCCCGGGGCGGCCCGCCGGCCAGCTGCCGGCTGATCAGGGCCCGCATTTCGTCCGACAGATGGCCCACGGCCAGAATGTCGTTGACGTAGATCCGCAGCCCTTCCTCGGTGGGCGCGCGGCCGGCCGAGGTGTGGGGGTGGGCCAGGAGCCCCAGGTCCTCCAGTTCGGCCAGCACCTTGCGCACGGTGGCCGAGGACAGCGACAGGCGGTGGCGCCTGACCAGCGCTTCGGAGCCCACCGGCTCGGCGGTTTTTATGTAATCGCGCACCACCAGTTCCAGAATGGTCCGGA
The DNA here is from genome assembly GCA_031553735.1 of Candidatus Adiutrix sp. Lineage (GTDB taxonomy): Bacteria > Desulfobacterota > Desulfarculia > Adiutricales > Adiutricaceae > Adiutrix. The sequence continues at coordinate 4,292 of JAVBLB010000072.1, read as the reverse complement.
GGCGCGGCGGCAAAGGCTTGTTCATGATTCCCGACCCGTCCGTTGGTTGTCGCACGATCCGCAAGCCGGTTCAGGTTCAGGCCGCAGACGTCGTGGCTAAAAATAAGCATCCGCGCGGTTGATGTCAAGACGGCCGCCGGCTCCGGCCCGAAAACTCCGCCGCCCCCGCCGCCGGGCACAAAAAAATGCCGACGCCGTCGAAGCGGCGCCGGCATCAAGCACCAGAAGGAAAGGCCCCGCCGAAGGAACTTCAGCGGGGCGCGGAGGCGGGATGAGAGAGGGACGGCGGGATTTTTATTCCATTCGGAGGCCAAAAGACGGAGGCGATGGGATTTTCGCCCCGGCCGCCGCCCTCTCTGGACGGGCGTCGGCCGGGACGGTGCTCACTTGGAGCTGATCGGCAGGTTGCGCGCTTTTTCCTCGCGATTGATGAAATCGCGCAGTTCCTGGCGGGCGGCCTCCGGGATGGGCAAAGGCTTGTGGGTGGCCAGGATGTGGCGGGCCTTTTCCAGGGCCCGGGTGGTCATGTCCTTGCCGCCCGCTTCCAGCCAGCTGTGGCGCATGCGGCGGTCGGTCAGGGGGCCGAAAGACTGGCTCTTGCGGTGTTTGAACGTGCTCTTGTGGGTGAGAAAATCCTTGAAGGGTCCTACCTCGTGGATGGCTTCCACCGCCAGAGTTTCGTCATTCACCGGGATGCCGCCGAGGCTGAAGAGGATCATCTCGGCGATATCGGAATCGATCAGCAGCTGGGCGTAGTCGAAGGTCACCCCCAGTTCGAGCATGCCAAGACCGTAAATCAGGTTGACGCCTGCCAACGCTGGATACAGGGCGGTAATGGCGGTCTCGTAGGCGGCCTGCGCGTCCGGCACCTTGCTGTCCACCTACCCACCGGCCGTCCAGCTGGGCAGATGGTAATACTGGGCCATGGCGCCCACGGCGGCGCCGATCATGCCCAGTTCCGGGGAGCCCACGGCCGCGGCCGCGGTGCGCAGGTCGAAAGCGGTGGTGGAACTGCCGTAGATCACCGGCGCTCCCCGGCGCACCAATTGGTTCAGCACGATGCCCGACAGCACTTCCGCGTTGTGGGTGACCAGGGTGCCGGCCAGGTGCACCGAGCTGGAGCCGCCGGCCATGGCCATGGACAGGACGTTGCAGACCACATTGTTCCGGGCGGCCACGATGATGACGTCGCAACTGGGCTCCAAAAGGCGCAGCGGGCTGACCGGGCAGATGAGGAACGACATGATGCGGTGGTCTTCGACCGGGTCGTTGGGGAAATGGGCCTTGGCCACGATTTCCGACATGCGGACCAACTTTTCAGCGATTTCGGCGCCGTGGGGCATCATGACCACGTGTTTGGAGGTGTTGTTGACCAGGGCTTCATAGTCGTGCAGATGCCCGATGGCCTGAGGCATGTCGTGGGAGCCGGCGGGCTGCTCCACCACCGAGATGACGTCCACGGTGTCGATGACCGTGGCCAGCTCCACCATATCCTGCTTGCAGGTCTCCCGGTGCTCGCCGGTGTTGATGTCATAGATGTTCAGGGCTTCGCCGAAGTTGGTGAAGGCCACCCGGTTGGCTTCGATGACCGCGTCCTGCTCGGCCTTGCGGGCGTGCATGATCACCGATTCCGGGGCCGAAGCCAGGGCGTCGCGGACCATGAAGGGGGGGATCCGCACGGTTTTGGTCTTGGTGTCCACCTTGGCCCCGCCCTTGGCGAAATAATCCAGGGCCTCGTCGTGGTGCACAAAAATGCCGGTGTGTTCCAAAACTTCCAAAGTCGCGCGGTGGATGTGGTCCAACTCCTCCCTGGTGAAGGGGGTGAGGCGGAAGCCGCCGCTGGTGTTATACCCCGCGAACCTGTCTCGTCTCATACAATACCTCCTGAGTACTGCGTACTGTGCGTCAAGCCGGGCGGCCGTCAGGCCCCGAAGAGACAATGCTCCCCCCTCGCCGGACGGACCGGCGGGTCGGCTCATATTAATGTGGTCGTGAGAGGTCGGATGGCGATTCGCGCGAATCTGGTCAAAGTGGCCGACGGCGGCCGCCGTCGGAAAGGGTGGAGGCGATTGAACCTCCGTCTCGGCCGATGTAGCCTGTCCAGGACGCGGTTACGGCGGCGCACGGCCCCTTTCGGGGCGCTGGATTGATTGTTGCTTATAGCATGAGCAAGAGCCATACCAAGCGAGGATACAAAGCATGCTTATAAAACATTTGCAAAATCAACTGATTGCCGGGGCACCCGTTCGAACTGTCTTCGCCGGACGATTTTTTGGCAAAATATAATTTGCTTTTTTTGCCCTTATCGGCAAAAATATATTTGCTTTTTCTTCCGCCAGGCCGCGCCGCTCCGGCGCCCCTTTTCCGCTGGCCCTGCCCCTCAAGGAGGTGCGCGATGGACCTGTCCTCGACGGCCGATTATATGGTGCGGGCCTTCGCCGCGAACCCGGATCAGCTCCGGCGGGTGTTCGATCTTTTCCCTCTGGGCGTCATCATGACCGACACCACCGGCCGGGTCACCTATTACAACCAGGCCCACGCCAAGATCGACGGCCTCGATCCGGAGGAGGTGCTGGGGCGGCTGGAAATCGAGGTGCTGGTTCCGGTGACCGGGCCCAACATCATGAAGGTCTGCCAGAAAACGGCCCAGCCGATCCTGGGCTACATCTATCCTTACCGGACCATCCGGGGGCGGGTGGTCAACGCGGCCTACTGGGTCTTTCCGGTGTTCAAGGCCCAGGAGGGGCCGGGGGCCGCCGCGCCGGCGGTGACGGGTTCCATCTGCTTCACCCAGCCCCTCTTAAGCGAATTCAGCGCGGAGCGGGCCTATCAGAACCAGCCCATTCAATGGCCGGGCACGGTGCCGATCAACGTGCCGCCCAAAAGCATCGTCGGCGGCAGCCCGGCTTTCCAGAAGGCTTTGTCGCTGATCAAGAACAGCGCCGCCAACCCTTTCCCGGTGCTCATCGCCGGCGAAACCGGCAGCGGCAAGGAGATGCTGGCCAAGCTGACCCACCAGGCCTCGCCACGGCGGAGAAAGCCCTATCTGGCCCTCAACTGTTCGGCCATCCCGGGCACTCTGCTGGAAGGGCTGCTTTTCGGCACGGTCAAAGGCAGCTTCACCGGGGCTATCGACCGGCCGGGGCTCCTGGAGGAGGCCAACGGCGGGACGCTCTATCTCGACGAAATCGACTCCATGCCCCTGGACCTGCAGCCCAAGCTGCTCCGGGCCCTCCAGGAAATGCGCATCAGCCGGGTGGGCTCTTCCCGGCCGGTCGAGCTGGATCTGAAGCTGGTCAGCTCCATCGGCTCCTCGCCCCAGACGGCGCTGAGCTCCGGCCGCCTGCGGGCGGACCTTTTCTATCGCCTGGCCGTGGTGGTGGTCAACATCCCCCCCTTGAGGGAACGGCTGGAAGACCTGGAGCCGCTGGCCGAGCATTTCATCTGCAAGTACAACAATATCCTCGGCAAATCGGCCCTGAAGCTGGACGGGCGGCTGTGGGCCATGATGCGCGGCTATCACTGGCCGGGCAATGTGCGGGAGCTGGAACACATGCTGGCCGGGACCCTGGCCCAGGTGCGGGACGAAAACGTCATCGGGCCGGAACACGTTCCGGAGCATTATATCCAGGCCTTCGCCAGCGACGCCGGCGGTTGGAGCCCGAAAATGGCCGGGGACCGCCCGCCGGAACTCGCTTCGGAGCCGCTCCCGGGGGCCTGGGAACGGATGCCGGTCAAATCCCCGTCCCGGCCGGACCACCCCACAAACAATACCCGTCCATCGCCCGACCGGGCGATGGCGCCATCCGCCCGCGAGGCGGCGCCTGACCCCGCCGGAGCCCGGCCGCCGGAGACCACCCCGGCGCGGCCCCCGGGGGCGTCAGCCGGCGACCGGGGAGGCCCCCTGGAACGGCTGCGACGGGAAGAAGAGAGCCTAAGGGAGCATCTGGCCCGGGCCGGCGGCAATATCACCCGCGCGGCCGCCCTGATGGGGGTGTCGCGGCAGCTGTTCAGCTACCGGCTCCTGAAATTCGGCATCGACCACCGCGAGTTCAAAGGCCGGCCGGACTTGGACCCCGCTCGCCGGCGCTGAGACCGCGAAATCGGGAAGCAAAAACCGCTCGTCGGCGCCTCCGGTCGGGGGCGCCGACGAGCGGCGGATACAGATGTGAAGCGGCGGCAACCGGATATTAATAATTTAAAAGATTGTATCAAAGGCGGCCAGGAGCCGGGAGAAAGAAGAAATCGGCCCGCTTGGTATTCGAAGCGATAGTTTACGTGCTGCGTACGGG
>JAVBLB010000144.1:0-15877 GCA_031553735.1 Candidatus Adiutrix sp. | reverse complement strand
GGGGCCCCCCCCGCCCCCCGCCCTGGCACGAAGTCCCCTGTCCCCCCTACCTACCCCGGCCGGGTCGGGGCGTTTTCGCAGCGGCGCAGTGGGCTTTGTTCCCCCGCGCGGGGTTTGGTGGCAGGCCCGGTCTTTAAAATGGAAACCGCTAAGGGCCTTTTACCGACAGGGCAATTTGGTGTATAATACGCCCATTCGCTCTCAAAAGACAAATCTTCCCTTCAGAGAGGCCCCCATGTTGAAAAGAGTTTTTGGAAAAACCGGCCTGGAGCTGTCCATCCTCGGCTTCGGCTGCATGCGCCTGCCGGTGCTGAACCCGGCCGACCCCACCACCATCGATCAGGAGACGGCCACGGCCATGCTTCGCCGGGCCATCGGCCGGGGCGTCAATTATGTGGACACTGCCTGGCCCTATCACGGCACCGGCCGGACCGAACCCGGCCAGAGCGAGCCTTTCGTGGGCCGGGCCCTGGCCGGCGGCTATCGGGAAAAGGTCCACCTGGCCACCAAGCTGCCCACCTGGCTGATCGAAAATAAAAAGCAGATGCACGACATCCTCGACGCCCAGCTCAAGCGGCTGGACACCGACCACATCGATTTCTACCTGGCCCACAACCTCAACAGCATCGTCTGGCCGGGCATCCGGGACAAGGGCCTGTTCACTTTTCTCGACGAAGCCCTGAAAGACGGCCGCATCAAATACGCCGGCTTCTCCTTCCACGACCGCTACGAGCTGTTCGAAGAAATCGTCGCCGCCTATGACTGGACCTTCGCCCAGATGCAATACAACTACCTGGACGTGGACTACCAGGCCGGGCGGCGCGGGCTGAGGCTGGCCCACCAGCGGGGCCTGGGGGTGGTGATCATGGAGCCCTTACGCGGGGGCTTCCTTATCAACCACATGCCGGAGCGGATGAAAGCCCTTTTGGCGGAAGTCCGGCCCGAGTGGTCCCTGGCGGATTGGGCTCTGCGCTGGCTCTGGAATCAGCCGGAAATCGGGGTGGTTCTGAGCGGGATGTCCGCCCCGGAGCAGACGGAGGAAAACGTCAGCATCGCCGAGGCCATCACCCCGCTGACCGCCGATGACCAGGCCGCCCTGGACCAGGTGGTGGCTCTGTTCCGCGAGCGCCTCAAAATCAACTGCACCGCCTGCGGCTACTGTCTGCCCTGCCCCCAGGGCGTCGACATTCCCAAGAACTTCAGCTATTACAACGATTATTTCCTGGTCGATTCCGACGAGGTCCGCGCCCGGGCCAAATTCTATTTCAATGCCCAGATGGCCCCCCACGAGACCTTCGCCCACTGCGTCCACTGCCGGGAGTGCGAGGAAAAATGCCCCCAGAACCTCCCCATCAGCGACACCATGGACGAAGTCGCCACCATCTTCCACCAGGGCGGAGCCCTGGCCCCGCAGATGCTCTCGCATCTGCCCGCACCCGCTTCGCTGGGCGGCCGAGGCCGCAACGTCTGGGTAGCCGAGACCGTCGGGGGCGTCCACAGGGGGGAGGGGACGCTTTGCGTCTTCGGGATGAATGGTCACCGGTCTTTTTTCGCCTCGGCCGGCATTTGCCCGGAACCGCCGATAGCCGCCCTCTTCTCCCATCACGCCAGTCTCCCCACTAAAGGGAGCGCGGGCCGGGAATACTTCGGAAGGCGGACGCGTGGGCCCCGGCCGCGCCGCCGACGCGCCATGCCGAGCGCCTCGGCGCTCACCGGCGGCGCGGTTGGGAGAGCGGCCGCCTGAAGAAGTTTTCCCGGTCCGCGCGACCGCACGCCGCCCCCCCAGACCCCCTTTCCCATACCAGCCCGGGTCGCCCATAGCCGCTCTCTGATGCTTTTTTCAGATGCGAATATATTTGCCCTGGAGCAAACCGCTGGGCAGAACGCGCGTTTCCTGGAGCCGCCAGTCGAGTCGGGGCAACCCATCTTTAAAGAGGGGGACGCCCCGCCCCAGGATGACCGGCAGCCAGCTCAAGGTGAGTTCGTCCACCAGATTCAGCCGCAGCCCCTGGCGCACGGTTTCGCCGCCGTCGAGGTAGACGTGTCGGAAGCCCTCACCCTTGAGCTGCCGCAGCAGATCGGGCAGGGAACCATCATAGGCCGCCTCGCCATGACGCGGGTCGAACGGCCGATGGGTCAGGACCACCACCTTCTTGCCGGCATACGGCCAGACCTCGAAGGCCAGGACGACGTCATAGCTGTTGCGGCCCAGCACCAGCACGTCGATCCCGCTGAAAAACGCGGCATAGCCGGTCCGTTCCGGGGGATCGGGGGCGATCTCCATCAGCCAGGACAAGTCGCCGTTCTCTCCGGCGATAAACCCGTCCAGGCTGAGGCCCAGGAAGACGCTCACCTTCGGGCGCTCCGCGAATTTCATCCCGCTCTCCATCCGGACGTTTTTTCCCCGAATCACAGGGGAAGCGAAATTTTGACCGCGGCGCCGGCGCCGGGGGCGGAGGTGAGGCTGAGTTCGCCGCCCTGACGGTGCACCAGGGAATGGGCCAGGCTGAGCCCCAAGCCCACCCCCACCTCTCCCTTGGTGGAAAAGAAAGGCTCCAGGGCGTGGCGCAGCACGTTTTCGTCCATGCCCCGGCCGTTGTCCCGGACGGTGAGGTCCAGGCGGCGGTCGTTCATTTCCCCCGCCACCAGAATACGGGGGTCCGGTGAAGCGAGCACCGACTCCAGGGCGTTGCGCAGCAGGGCTTCCATGATGGAGAAGAGGTCGGCCCGGACCAGGGTCAGCGGCTCCAGACGCCGGGTCGAATTGAGAAAGGCCACCCGGCCGAGCAGAGCCCGGGCCGCGGCCGGCTCCTGGCCCCGGGCCGCCAGGTCGGCCAGCGTCCTGGCCTGGGCGCTCTCCCAGGCCTCGCTCACCACCTCGGCCACGATTATCCGCTCCGGTTCGCCGTCCTCGGCCTCGGTCAGGCGGATCAGCCGCTCCAAAAGCTCCACGGCGCTTTCCTGGCTCCGGCGGCTGCCCTCCAGGTATTCCTCCTGCCGCTCCCGGTCCTGGCCGGGATCCCGGAGGTTGACCAGATTGAGGTAGCCGATGGAGGCGGCCAGAATGTTCTTGAAGTTGTGGGCCAGCCAGCCGGCCAGTTCGTTCTGGGCCTCCAGGCGGCGCCGGAGCCGTTCCGCTTCCAACCCGGCCTGACGGGCGGCCCATTCGTCCAGAATCCGCCGAACCAGCCCGGGCAGTTCCTCCAGATAGGCCTCGGTTTTCACCAGGTAATCCCGGGCGCCCAGACGCAGGGCCCGGGCCGCCGCCTCCTCGCGGCCGCAACCGGTGACCATGACCGCCGGCGGCGCGGGATCCAGCCGGCCCAGCTTTTCCAGGAAATCCAGGCCGGACCCCTCAGGCAGATACAGCTCCGTCAACGCCAGGTCGGGCCGGCGTTCCTGGCACAGGCTCAGGGCCTCGGCCACGCCCAGGCAGACCACCACCTCGTGGCCGGCCCCGGTCAGGGCTTCGCGAGCGGCCTCGGCCATGGCCCGGCTGTCTTCGAGGATAAGTATCAGACTCACGGAATCATCCCGGACCGGCGGCGCGCCGTTTTATACGTGCGTGAAGGGTGACAAAGGCGAGGAGGCGATCCGGCCGTTTCCCGGACAACCAAGCTTCGGCCAGATCATTTTTCAGGGCGCATGTAATCGCAATCGCTCTTGCGATTATTAAAGATTTGCCCGTCGGGGCACAGTGCCCCATTCGGGACGCGGCGGGCGACCATCCCGGCGGCCGCGAATCCGGGCCCCACTCGGAACCCGGGATCACGCCTTACCGGCGGGCGGGGAGGGCTTTTCCCGCAGAATGCTCAGGGCCAGCAGGCCCGCCCCCACACAAATGGCGATGTCGGCCACGTTGAAGGCCGGCCAGTGGCGGGGGCCCCAGTAAAAATCGAGAAAATCCACCACCGCGCCCCAGCGCAGACGATCGTGGATGTTGCCCAGGGCCCCGCCCCAGATGAGCCCCAGGCTGGCCAGGAGCGCGCGGTGGCCGGGTTTGGCCTGGACATAGAAATAGATGAAAGGCAATAGGGAGACGGCGGCCAGGGCGGCCATCTTCAAACCCTGAACGGCGCCGCCGCCGGACAGAAGGCTGAAAGCCGCTCCGGTGTTGAACGTCAGAATCAGATTGAAAACCCCCGGGATGACTTCCAGGGGTTCCCAGGGGCTGAAATAGGCGCGGGCCAGGGCTTTGGTCAGAAGATCCAGAGCCAGGGTCAGGACGCACCAGAAAGCCGTTGTTCGCCATTTGGGTTTGGGCATGGTCTCAGGCGCCGCCTTGCTGGGTCAGCTCGCTGAGGTTGGCCAGCTTCGGCTCCAAAAGCTCGAGGATAGCCGGAAAATCGCTGGTCTTGAGCCCCAGCATCTCCCAGGCGGCCATGGAGACCGGAGGCACCAGGCCATCGCCGGCGTAGCCGAAGCCCCAGCCCCGGATGATGATGTCGGCGATGTGAACGATGGCCGTGCTCTCGGGGAAAACCACCGCCCGCTCGGGGCTGTGGTGCAGCCGCATGGGCTCGGCCAGACTTTCCGGCAGGTTCCAGTGTTCGGCCAGCCACTGGCCGACCTCGCCGTGGTGAAAATCCAGAACGGCGTTTTCCGCTTCGTAGAAAAAGAAATTTTCCTTCTCCACCTTTTCCCGGATCTGTTTCATCTCCTCCGGCATGTTCAGGGCCAGCACCACCTTGCCCAGGTCGTGCAGGAGCCCGGCCACCAGGATCTCCTCGGCGTCGTCCCGGCCCAGGGCCGTGGCCACCGCCCCGGAGGCGGCGGCGCAGCCGATGGAGTGTTCCCACAGCCCGGCCATGCTCTTCTGGATCATGTCGAAGACCGAACTGGTCAGGACCAGGCCCTTGACCACGTCGAAGCCGAGGATCATCAGAGCCTGGGGAATGGAGCTGATCTTGCGGGACATGCCGAAAAAGGCGCTGTTGGCCATGCGCAGCACCTTGGCCGAGAGCACCTGGTCCTGGCTGATGAGGCGGCCGACTTCGGCCGCGCTGGTCTCGGGGTTTTCAACCATGCGGGAGATTTTGGCCACGATGCCCGGCACGGTCGGCAGGTTCTTGATCCGCCGCACCTCGCGCTTGGCGGCCACCCGGTCACTTAGGGCCGTCACTTGGTTCTCCCTCTTCCGCCGCCGGGGTCAGGGCGGCCAGAGCCTCATCCCTTTCCCGGCGGGCCTGATCCACCAGAGCCGCCCTCAAAGCCACCAGGACGGGCTGGTTCATCGCCCGCACAAAGCGCCGGTCGAGTTCCGAAACGCGCGTCCGGAAGATGTCCTCCAGCTCCTCGGGGCTCTGCTTGATCTCTTCCTCAATGACGATGGTGTCGATATTCATCCGGGCCAACATCCGCAAAAGCCCTTCGGTGACCTCCGCGCCCTGCCCGGCCAGGAGAACGCCGTCGCCGCGTTGCAGCTTCTGGGCCAGAATCTGACCCGGCTGGGCCTGTTCAATGGAGATGCGTTTCACAACAAGACCTCTGATTGAGGATGGAGGCGAGTAAACCTGACATCCCGGCCTAATCGCCCCAGGGCGATGGCGCTCTGTCGCCCGGCGGGGCAATGACGCTCCCCGAAAAATGATGCCATCGCGGCGGCGCCCGGCCATCTCGGGAAAAATCGCCGCCGGCCCGGCCGAAAGCGCCGGGGGGGGGCCGGCCGGGTGTTGACAAGACGCTGGCTTTGGCGGTCGTCTTGATGTATTATAAAACCGAACGGGATGGCGATCTGTCCGCCTCCGTTCCTGCGAACCGCCGGCGGCGAACGCGTCTCCGGCTCGGCCACAGTCCAAAGCCAGTGGCTATTATAACATTTTTCATATCATTTACAACCACTACGACCACCAAGCTTCGCCCGTCCCGCTCCGGGGTGTCGACCGAGCCCGGATACCGATCGATTCATCCCGGGTCGCGCACAAACGGCATCTAATTTGCATAAAAAGTTGGGTTGCGACCGGAGCGAGGGTTTCAGCGCCAGGCTCCGGCGGGCGGCCCGCAGCTTTCCCCGGACCAGCGGCGGCGCATCATCCTTCGGGCTTTCGAAAATACGACCGGCCTCCCGACCGGCGGATGGGATACCACACATGACCTTGGCCTGCGAAAACTGCGGACACACCCCGAACACCAAAACCTGCCCCGGCTGCCATGAATCGGCCCCGGGCTGGGCCAAGTTCTGCCCCTTCTGCGGCGAGGCCCTCAAGGAAAAACCGAGCGGCGGCGGCGACCCCTTCGCCATGGAAAACCGCCGCCTCTGCCCCGACGGCAACTGCATCGGCATTATTGGCGCCGACGGGTGCTGCGTCGTGTGCGGCAAACGCGACTGAGGAACCACCTCAAGCGGGGCCGCCGGCCACGCTTGAACCGCGCCCTAAAGGCCGGAGGCCCGTGAACTCCGTCCCGACCCCGTGATTCGACACTGAAGAACGGCCACCGGAACCAGGGCAACGCGGCGAACGAGACTAAGGAGGTATCATATGCCTGTTTTACTCATAGTGGGGCTGGCCGCCCTGGTTCTTGGACTCGTCCTGTTTTTCGTCTGGTTCAGCCACATCCTGGCGCTGATCCAGGCGCTTCTGCCGCTGGCCTTCATAGTGGGCGGCGCCGTGGCCGCCTATCTCGGCTGGGAGGAAATGCGGGAACGGGGGAGGCCGAAGATGGATTTTTCCAACCCGGACGAGGCCAGCCGCTACAAGGCCGAGGCCAAGGCCTATCAGGCCGAACTCAACGAAATGAAAACCGACCCCCAAGCGCCCGCCGAAACGGCGGAAGAGCCGGCCGGCCGGGCGGAGGAAAGCCCCGACCAGACCGGGGAACGACCCGGACAATAACAGCGAAAGGTCGGAGGCCCAATTCCTCCAGCCCCCAAAAAACAAGGCGGTCTCCGTAAGGAGCCGCCTTGTTTTATATCAGGTGGGAACAATTAAACTCGACCAGCGGTTGGCGAGTGCTCGACCAACAAGTTGACGAATACTCGACAAACAAATCCGCGGGCGCCTGTTCCCGGACGGACGCATTTCAGCCGGACCGCCTTGCGGCGACGCGGATAATCGTAAAAAAACCCGCGCTCTCAAGGGGCGATGCACCGCCGCACCCATCTCGTCGAAGTTCGTCATAGCCGGGCCACACCGTCGCCCCGCCGGCGATGGTGCGGGCATCGCTCGCGGAGTGGTGAGGGCGGGACGAGGGGCCGCCCCTCGTCAGCCTCCGGCTTCGCCGTTTAATCCACCACCGCCACCACGGCGTCCGCTTCCACCGCGTCTTCTTCTTTGACCTTGAGGCTCGTGACCCGACCATCCGCGGGGGCGGTGATGGGCACTTCCATTTTCATGACCTCCATGATCATCAATTCGTCGTCCGCCTGGACCTGGTCGCCTTCTTTTACCAGTATTTTCCAAATATTGCCGCTCATGGGCGCGCAGATGTCAGCCATTGCTCCTCCGGCTCAAAAAAATGGGCCCGCCGAGCCTGGCCTACGGTTCATCCGCGGCCCAACAGGTCGACGCCCGGCCATAAAACATCCAAACGGTAAAATAATATACCAAGCCCCGGAGTAATGCAAGCGGCCAATCCCGGCCCGGTCCATTTTTTCAACCACGCCCTGAATCGGGTCAGGCGCCGCCGAAAACGGTTTGATGAAGAACCGGGCGTCCGGGAGCGGCACCTGTGGGCGGGTATCCGCCGGCGTGGCTGGCTCGTCTTTTCACCGGACACAAAAAAGAAACCGAGACTTAGGCGGAGTCTCGGTTTCAACAACAAGGAGAATGATTTTGGAGTTTTAGCTATGGTCTTGGGCATGACCGTTGCCAGAGTAAATAAGCAAGGGCTGTGCCAGATGGTCAAAAATAAAATATTTTTTATAATTTGATGTATTTATTCAGTTTTATTTCAGATCCGTTTTTGCCTCACCCCATTGCCGGCTTTACGGTTCAAAAAATTGGGCTCTCACGCGCGGAGCCATCCAATTTTACGAACCGGTTTGTATAGTTTTTTGAACCAAACTGTTCAATTTTTTGTTCTCCGGACCAGACTCGCCCCGGGCATCGCTTTGGCGGACCGATCCCGGAGGGCCGATGCCCGCTCTGCCCCGAATGGGGCAATGCGCCGCCGAAAAAACGGCCTGGCTGAAATTGATCGTCCGGGAACAGGCTTGATCGCCTCCCCAGCCTTTATTCCCCGATGATCTTCACCAGCACCCGCTTGCGGCGAAGGCCGTCGAATTCCCCGTAGAATATCTGCTCCCAGGGGCCGAGGTCGAGACGCCCGCCGGTGACGGCCACCACCACCTCCCGCCCCATGATCTGGCGTTTGAGATGGGCGTCGGCGTTGTCCTCATAGCCGTTGTGGGCATATTGGTCATAGGGTTTTTCCGGGGCCAGGCCTTCCAGCCAGCGTTCGAAGTCGCGGTGGAGCCCGGCCTCGTCATCGTTGATGAAGACCGAAGCGGTAATGTGCATGGCGTTGACCAACGTCAGCCCCTCGCTGATGCCGGAGAGGCGCAGTTCGGCCTCCACCTGGGGGGTGATGTTGACATAGGCCCGACGGGTGGGAGTCTGAAACCACAATTCCTGGCGATGGCTTTTCATGGTGGCCTTTCTTGTTTTATGGCCGGCGGCGGTTTATAATAGTAACCTCAATATCAGCCGGGATGAAAGTTCGGATGTTTTTGTTTTCGTACTATACAAGACCTCTTTCGCGGAGTAAAGCCGCATGAAACTTTTCGATCTGAACCAGCGGGAGGAGCGGGAAATCAGACGCCTGGTGCGCTGGCACCTCGGCTACCTGCTGGCGGTCGCCATATTCTTCGGCATAATCTACAATTTCGGGCTTTTCAAGTCGCACCCTTTTCTGCGGGATCGCCCCATTTTCACCCTGCTGGCCCCCCTGGCCACCCTGGCGTTCGTCCTGGTGTCGCCCTGGCGCCGGGACTGGCTGCGGGCCCTGAAGAACACCTATGACCGGCTGGAAGGCGAACCGGCCTTCTGTCTGATGGCCGGCCTGGTCTTCATTTTCGGTTTTTTTCTGTACAGCGTCCTTTTGTGGGGCCTGGCGGCCCTGGGGCCGGCGCTGTTTCACATGTGACCGGGGCGGCGATCATGAAGCTCCCGCCCCGCGAAAAAACGCCGACGGCTTCCGGCCCCTCCGGGTCCCGGAGGGGCGATGCGCCGCCGCAGCGTCGCCATGGCCGGTCCACGGTGTCCGGGACGAGGGTTCCATCGTCTCCGTCCAGCGCCCGGCTCGCGGCCTTCATAGGCCTCGTCGCCCTGATCTGGGCCGCCCTGGCCGCCGGGGCCGGGGCCGACGATCCGCCGAAGAAGCGCCCGGCGCCCCGAACGCGACGCGAGGCCCAGTCCGGCGTCGGCCAGGAGCCCCTGTTCCGGGCCATCTATCCCCAGGCCCCCCGGACGCTCGACCCCCACGCCGGCCCCGACCCGGCCGCCTGGCCGGTCATCATGGCCACCTATCACCGGCTGGTCACCCTGGAAAAAGGCACGGCCAAGCCGGCCCCGGACATGGTCAGCGCGGTGCGCGTCTCCCCCGACGGCCTGAAGTACACGTTCCAGCTCCGGGAAGGGCTGACGTTCGCCGACGGCACGGCGCTCAACAGCGAGGCGGCGCTCTTTTCTTTCGACCGGCTCATGTCCACCGAGGTGGGCCGGCGGTACTTTCCCTACCTGCATCGTTTTGAAATCATCGGCGCCAGCAGCTTCCGACTGGTGCTCAAACGGCCCTGGCCCCCCTTTCTGGCCTCCCTGGCCCTGCCCCAGGCCTCCCTGGTCAGCCCGGGCCTGCGCGACCGGCCGGCGGATTACCTGCGGCAGCACACCCTGGGCAACGGCCCCTACGTGGTCTACGACTGGCGGGACGACACCATCGGCCTTCAGGCCCGGCCCGACGTCGCCACCAAGCCCCGGGTGGTCTTCGCCATGTTTCACTACGAGCCCGACCCGCACCAGCGCTACGCCAAGATGCTGGCTCACGACGCCCACCTGACGGTGGACCCGGCCCTGCCGGCGGAAGGGCTCCCGCCCCACTATCAGCGTAAACTGGTGCCCAGCTTCGGGGTGCGCTACCTGGCCTTCAACACCCGCCGGCCCTATACCCGGATGCAGAGCGCCCGCCGGGCCCTGGGCCTGGTCATCGGCGAAGCCTTTCGCGACCACCCGGGCCGCCTGACCGGCCCCTTCCCGCCCGGCCTGTTCTACAACGCCCCGGCCCGGACCGCGCCGCCGGACCTCGGCCAGGCCGACCAACTGGCCCAGGGCCGCCAGATCATCCGGGAAATCGGCCCGCCCGCCCGGCCTCTGGTCCTGGTCCACCAGGTGAGCGACCCCGAGGCGCCGGCCGAGGCCCGGCGGATCGCCGAGGCCCTGGCCGGCTGCGGCCTGGCGGTCGACATCCAGCCGCTGACCGACGAACGGGGCTGCCAGATGCTGGAAGACGGGGACTACGACCTGCTCCTGGACACCCGGACGCCGGACATTCCCTCCGCCGACATGTGGCTGGGGCAGTTTCTGGACGCCAATTCGTCAGCGGGCGGCAACCCCGCCTTTTTCAACCACCCCCGGGCCAGGCAGCTCATCGCCGAAATCGCCGACACCGTCGGCCAGGGCAACGACGGCCCCCAGGAGCTGCGCCGGCTGGATACCGAACGGGCCAACAAGGTGGCCCAGCTGGCGGAAATCGCCCGGGACGAGGTCCCCTATCTTTTCCTGTATCAAATCGAGCGCCCCCTGGTGGTGGACGTGCGGCTGACGGACCAGGAACCCCACCCCATGTGGCCGGAAGTCTGGCCCATCAGCGAAACCAGCCTCAAGCCCTTCAGCTTCCGATCCGGGGCCAACCCCACCGGCCGCCGCCCGGGCCCCCCGGCCGCGCCGCAGGGGGATTCCCCCGCTCCGGCGGCCCCGTCAGTAGTTCCGGCGCCGCTTCCGGCCACCCCGCCCCCGGCCGACCCCCAGGTTCCGGCCGCGGAGGCTTCGCCGTCGCCCGCCGTTCCTCCGGCCGCATCGGGCGCCGTACCTCTCCCGCCGCCAGCTCCGGCGCCGACTTCGGCCACCCCGCCCCCGGTGGATCCCCAGGTTCCGGCCGTGGAAACCTCGCCCCCGCCCGCCGTTCCTCCGGCCGCATCGGGCGCCGCCGCTCCCGAGCCGCCGGCCCCGGTTGGAAGCGCGGAAGAAGTGCTGGACTTCTTCAACCAGGACCAGGCGGAGATTCCCCCGACCTGGAAACCCACCCCCAACCCGCAACCTGATGACTTCATCGGCACGGAGTTGAACTGATGCCTTCCAAAGATTGGCCGCCGCAGCGCACCGGCCTCCGGCTTCTCATGGCCCTGCTGGCCCTCCTGGCTCCGGCCCTTGCGCCCCCCCCCCTGGCCGCTCAGGACCCTTCCGCCGCGCAGGCCGAATTCCTGGCCGGCCTGGCCCTGGAATACCGGCCCGAGTCTTCGCCGGATTATCAGGCGGCCGCCCGGCATTATCAAGCCGCCGTCGCCGCCGGCTCCCGCGAGGCCCTTCTGGCCCTGGCCCGGCTGAGTGAACCCGGGGGGCCGCTCTGGCAGAGCCCCGAAGTCTGGCGGGATCACCTTTTGGCCGCCGCCCGGGCCGGCTGGCCCGAAGCGGCCTGGCAACTGGCCGAGGCCCTGGAGAAAAAGACCCTGACCGGCCTCAACCCCACCACCTATTATTTTCAGGCCGCCGCCGCCGGAGTCGCCCCCGCCGCCCGCCGCCTGGGCGAGCTGTATCTGGCCGGCCAAGGCGGCCTGCCCCGCGATGAAAGCCAGGCCGCCCTGTGGTTCACCGTGGCCGCCGAAAACCACGACCCGGCCGCCGCTCTGGCCCTGGGCCGCTTCTTTTACGAAAAGAACCCGGCCGCGGCCCGCCGTTGGCTGGAACAGGCCCAGGACCCGGAAGCCGATTACCTGCTGGGCGACCTGTATCTGCGCGACCGGCGGTTCATCGAGGCCCTCAACGCCTACACCCGGGCCGCCGACCGGAACTACCCCCCGGCCCACCTGGCCCTGGGGCTTTTGGACCTCGACAACGATTTCGGTCGCCGGCCCAATCCCCGGGAGGCTCTCCGCCATTTCAAGATCGCCGCCCAGGCCGACCTGCCCGAGGGTTCCTATCAGCTGGCCCGGATGTATCTCACCGGTCAGGCCACCCCCAAGGACACCATCACCGGAGCTTTCTGGCTGCACCGGGCCGCGGCTGGCGGGCATGACCAGGCCCGGGCGGAACTCGACAAGCTGACCCGCAATTTTACCGCCGGCCAGCAGAAACGCCTTGACCGCATGATCGAGGAGGGGGTGGCCCCGACCACCCAGACCCCGGTTCAATAATCGGGAATCAGAGCCCCGGAGGGGCGATGCGCCGCCGGGCCGTGCTCGGATCGCGGCGGCCGAGATGGAGGTTCACTCACCTCCTCCCTTTACCACGTTTGAGGCATGGTCATGAAATTTTTGATCAAACTGTTTTTGGAAGACCAGGGCGACTATATCTTGGGCCCCGGCCGGCTGGAGCTGCTGCGGGCCACGGAAGCCCTGGGTTCGCTGCACAAGGCCGCCCAATCCTTGGGCATGAGCTACCGCTGGGCCTGGGGTCGGCTGCAAAAATCCGAAAAAGCCCTGGGAATCAAGCTGTTGACCCCGGAGGGCTCCACCGGCCGAGGCTCCCCCAAGCTCCTGACCACGGAGGGCCGGGATCTTTTGCGCTGGTATGGGGAAATCGAGGTCCAGTTGATGGCCAACCTGGCCGACTTCTGGCACAATCGCCCGGATTTTCTTAAAAATGCCGCCGAACGCAACTCGCGATCCAAGGTTTGAACACCCGGGGGTTCGCTGCGGCATTTCGTGAAAACGGCCTCTCCAGGTTCGCCCACCCTCCGCATAAAACCTTTCTCGACGAAAAAAGCGTTGACATCCTGAGAAGAACTTTTTAATGCCAAAAATGGCATTAAAAAAGTTCTTCCTGGTTTTGTGATTCCGAGCAGATCCCTCACCGGGCCATGTCCGTTGTAATCGCGTCTTGAACGGCCCGCGGCGGGCGGGTACTTGGCCAACAAGCTGGCAAGTCCTGTTCCCGGAAGACCAAATTTCAGCCAAATCGCTTTTCAGCGGCGCGGAGCCCCTTTCGGGGCTTGGCGGACCGCTTCCGTACCGTAACCGTATCCTCGTTCCGAAATGAACCGATCAAGCCCCGCCCGGGCTTGGCGCGTGGCGTGTTCCGGCCTTCAACCGCCGACCGGGACGGGGTTCCAATGTGATCACCCCTTGCATGGAAGCGTTGTCAATGAGCAACATCAAGTCGCCCCCCGAGAATCTGGAGACCCTGGCCCAGGGTGGCCAGGCCAAAGCCAGCCAAAGTCCGCTCAAAAGCCTGTCGCTCGCTTTTCTGGCCGGCGCCTACATCGGGCTGGGGGCCCTCTTCGCCCTCAAGGTCAGCGGCAACCTGCCGCCGGAATGGGGCAACATCAGCAAGCTTCTGATGGGGGCCGTGTTCCCGGTGGGGCTCCTGAAATCCTGGGTCACCTCCTGGTGCGGCAACTTCGTGGGCGGCCTTTTCGTGGCCTTCTTCATCGGCTACAGCACCGGGGCCATGCTGGACCCCGGCCCCAACGGTAGTCTGCCGGTGGCCGCCACAGCCGTCAAATTGGCCAACGCCAAGTGCGCCCTGGCCTTCGATGCCGCCTTCTGGCGCGGAGTCGGCTGCAACTGGCTGGTCTGTCTGGGCGTTTTCCTGGCCGCCACCGCCCCGGACGGCGTTTCCAAAGTACTTTTGTTCTGGCCCCCGATCACCTGCTTCGTGGCCCTGGGCTTCGAACACAGCGTGGCCAACATGTGTTTCGTTCCTTTGGGGATTTTCCTGGGCCAGAGCCAGGTCTATCTGGAGGCCGCGGCCGCCAATCCCCTCATGCCGGCCCTGACGGCCAACTGGTCCACATTTTTGATCAACAACCTCATTCCGATGACCTTAGGCAACATCGTTGGCGGGCTCCTGTTGATTTCCGTGCCTTATCAGGCCGCCTTCCAGTCGGTGGAACCGTAAACATCGCCCTCATACCAAGCGACACTTCGGGCGATAAACCCATCCTATACATGGTGTTTGACTCCAGAGTCAAATACCGCTTTCAAAATACCCGGAATGGATTATAATTATCAAAGCCCCGTTGGGGCCCGGCGCCGCTGTGGTCAACCACGGCGGCGGGGCGAAGGCTCAACCGTCTTTGCCTTTTGATATTCGAGCTGAAAGAGGGTGGACGTCGGTGGAACCGCTGGCTTCAATGGGCGACGGCATATCGCTGTTTATCAATTTTATTTTACACATCGATGTTTATCTGGCCGAAATAGTCTCCCGCTACGGTTGGCAAACCTACCTGATACTTTTCGTCATCATTTTCTGGGAGACCGGGGTGGTCATCTGGCCTTTTCTGCCGGGCGATTCCCTGCTCTTCGCCGCCGGCTCCATCGCCGCCCTGCCCCAGGCCCCGCTGGATCCGCTGCTGTTGTTTCTGTTGTTGTCGCTCGCGGCCATTCTGGGCGACACCGCCAATTACTGGATCGGGCACTTTGTCGGCCCCCGGGCCTTCAACCGCGACGGGCGGATCCTGAAAAAAAAATACCTGGAGAAAACCCAGGCTTTTTACGAAAAATACGGCGCCAGGACCATCGTCATCGCCCGCTTCGTGCCTGTCGTGCGCACTTTCGCCCCCTTTGTGGCCGGCATCGGCCGGATGCACTATCGCCGTTTTTTGGCCTACAACGTGGTTGGGGCCCTTTTATGGACCTCTCTGTTCATCGGCGCGGGGTATTTTTTCGGCAATCTGGAAGTGGTCAAAAACAATTTTTCCCTGGTCATTCTGGTCATCATCGTGTTGTCCTGCCTGCCGGTGGCCGTCGAATTCCTGCGGGCGAAGATGGCCGAAAGCCATGGGAGGAAATCCTGATGCTCCGCAATATCCAGATGCTGACGCTGTCACTGATCCTCTTCACGGCCGTGCCGCTGGCGGCCCAGGCGCCCGGGGCCGCGGCGCACCCACTGACCGGGCCGCAGAAGCGCACCCTTTTGCTGATCGCCCGGGAGGCGGTGGAGGCCGCCCGGGAAGGCCGGCTCTCCCGGGAACCCACTGTGGAGCCGCGCCTGACCCTCGCGCAGCCCCTGGTGGTGTCCCTCTACCTCGACGGGCGGCTGCGGGCCCGGGCCTGGCGGCTGAAGAACATCCGGCCCCTGTATCTCGAAGCCCGGGAGCTGACCTACATGGCCCTGGCCAGCCCCAAGGTCGGCGAGCATCCCCTGCGGCCGGACGAACTGGCCCGGGTGGAAGTGGGCCTGGCCTTTCTCTCCGGCTATGCCCAGGCCCGGAGCGAGGCCGACGTGCCGCCGCGTTCGGCGGTCATCATCTATCACCGCTTTACCGAATGGCTGGCCCTGCCGGGCGACATCAAATCCGACCGGGTCGACGATCTTTTGGCCTATGCCTGCCAGCAGGCCGGGCTGTGGCCCGGCGTCTGGCTCCTGCCCCAAACGACCATCTACTCCGCCCAGGTCGAACAGATCCGCGAAAATTCCTTCGACGCCGTGGCGCCCGGCGACTGAGCCCGGGCAGTACATTAAAGTATATAGCGCAAAGTGAACATACGCCACCGAGGTGGTGTTGTCAGCAGGGCGAGAGCGTTAGAGCACTTTTCAACTTAAAGGTCATGGGCATGCAATGAAAAGTGCCCGGATGTTTGCGTGTTTTGCTTTAATGTAAATGGCGATTAACATGCAAAACGCTCTAGGCGGCCGTACGACGGATAGGGGAGTAAAATTTTCTCCATTCACTCCTTATCGGGGCTCAACAACTCGCTTCGCTCAAACAGGTTGAGCCCCGA
>JAVBLB010000161.1:0-13740 GCA_031553735.1 Candidatus Adiutrix sp. | reverse complement strand
CCGGGGGCGGCGCGCCGCCCCGTGCTGGGGGGGTGTCGGATCCATCTCCGCCGCCCCATTACCCCCCCCCCCGGGGCCTGCGGCGGCGGGGCCGGGGGGCCGTCCCCCCCGGGGGCCCGGCCGTATTGGGGGCCTTTCGTCGGGCCGGACGGCCGGGAGCCGATTTAAGCTTGTATCAGAAGCGGGAGATATGGTATTATATACATTTAAGCAGCCTTGAGCCGAAACCGGCCGGGCCCGACTATACGGATGATGGATGGATTCATGGCGGGCAAGACTTCGGCTTCTTCCATTCAAAAAAACGATCCCGACTTGCGGGTTGAGCTGGACTCCTTCAGGGCGTTCCTCAAAAGCAAGGGTCACCGCATCACCCGGGAACGGGAGGCCATCGCCGAGGCGGTGCTGCTCAATCGGGGCCACTTCGATGTGGATGAGCTGTTTCTGCATTTGAAGAACCGGATCGGGGTCTCCAAGGCCTCCATTTACCGCACCATTCCCATTTTGATAGAATCGGGCCTCCTGGCGGCCGTCTACCTGGAAAATGGCCATATGCACTATGAGCGCGTGTATGGCCGGGAACACCACAGCCACCTGCGCTGCACCGGGTGCGGCCGGATTTTCGAATTCAGCGTGCCGGAACTGCCGGCTCTGGAAAAAACCATCGCCGAGCAGCAGAACTTCAAGAGCGAGGGCCACAAATTCGAGATCTGGGGTCTCTGCTCCAAATGCCGGGAAGACGGCGACTGAGGCTTTCGCGAAGGGCGTCGCGGTTCCGGACCGGAGATGCCCACTGCCTGACCGCGCCGCCCGACAGGGCGACTGGTCCGGCCCGCCCGTGACGATGTCGCGGCGGCGTATGGCCCCTTTGGGGTAAAGATCAAAGGCCGCCTGCCGGCCTCGAATGCCTGGCCGAGCCAGGGAGGAATCATGTCTTCATCGAAAAACAAACCCGCCTGGTCGACCAGATCGGCCGTTCTGCTTGTAACTTTGGGGCTGTCCCTGGGCCTGGCCCTGGGCTGGGTGCCGTCGGCCGGCGCGGATTCGGAAAACGAGCTTTGGGAGAAAATGAAGATTTTTTCCCTGGTGCTCCACGAAGTTCAGGATAAGTTCGTGGAAAAACCCCAGAACGACGAGATGGTCTACGGGGCCATCCGGGGCATGCTCTCCACTCTGGACCCCCACTCCTCCTTCCTGACCCCCGAAGAGATGAACGATTTCCAGCAGGAAGCCCAGGGCAGCTTTTTCGGCGTCGGCATTGAAATCTCCCTGCGCGACGGGGTGCTCACCGTGGTGTCGCCCATCGAGGGCACCCCGGCCTATAAGGCCGGGCTCCTGGCCGGGGACCAGATCATCAAGATCGACGACAAATTCACCAAGGACATGAGCCTGACCGAGGCGGTCAAGCTCATTCGCGGCGCGAAAGGGACCAAGGTCACTTTCACCGTCTCGCGGGAGAAAAGCAAGTCCTTCCTGACCTTTACCGTGACCCGCGACCTCATCCCCATCCGCAGCGTCCGCTCGGAGGTGCTGGATTCGGATTACGGCTACATCCGCATTATCAGCTTCCAGGGCGACACCTATCAGGAAACCCTCAAAGCCCTGCAGAAGTTCCCGCCCATAAAGGGGCTGATTCTGGACGTGCGCAACGACCCGGGCGGTCTTTTGGACCAGTCCATCAAGGTCAGCGGTCTGTTTTTGGGGCAGAAGGAGCTGGTGGTGGAGACCAAGGGCCGCATCGAAGACCAGAATGTCCGCTACCCGGCCGATACCGATATGGTCCTGCCGCTCACCTGCCCGATAGTGGTGCTGGTCAATGAAGGCTCGGCCAGCGCCAGCGAGATCGTGGCCGGGGCCCTTCAGGACCATAAACGGGCCCTGGTGGTGGGCGCCAAGACCTTCGGCAAGGGGTCGGTCCAGACCATCCTGCCGCTGCCCGACGGCTCCGGTCTGCGTCTGACCACGGCCCGTTTCTATACCCCCTCCGGCCGTTCCATCCAGGCCGACGGCATCAACCCCGACGTGCTGGTGCCCAGCCGCCTGCCCCCGGAAGTGGAAGTTCTGCGGGAAAAGGATTTGGACCGGCATTTGATCGGGCCCAATGAAAAGGGCGAAAAGGATAAAAAGGATCAGCCGGCCGGCAAAACCGACGGCGATGCCGAAAAAAGCCCGGCCGGGAACGGCGACCAGAAAAAGGGCGATCAGCCCGGGACCGACGACCAAAAGAAGGGCGATCAGCCCGGCAAGGGTGACCAGAAAAAGAACGGCGAGGCCGAGCAGTTTGAAATGCCCGACCGTCCCCTGTCGGAACTGCCTCTTCCGGAGCGGCTCAAATTCGACCCGCAGTTGGACAAAGCCCTGACTTTGCTGAAGACCGGTCAGGTCGCCAGCAAGTTCGTCCCCATGAAGAAAGAGCCCTGACCGGGGCCGGGCGAGGGCTCTCGACTCGCCCCGAAGAGGCCGGGCGCCGCCGAAAAGTGGCCTGACTTTAATCTGGGCGTCCGGGAACAGGCGTTCGTCAGCTTGGCTGGCCGAGTGCTCGCCGGCCTGACGGTCGAGTCGAATCGCCTCTCTTTATATATTTTGTGTTGCGGCGGCCGGAGGCGAAATCGGTCGCCGGCGATACTCTTTCCCGCTCCGGAGATCCGGGGGCGGGCCGGACTTTCGAAGGCGCCCCGAAGCGGAACCGAAAGTCCGATACACCCCGGCCCCCTGAAGGGGCCATGCGCCGCCGCGTCATTGACGGCGGCTGGACTGCGGTGGCCGCGATGAAGAGTGAATGGCCACCAGCCTCAACTCCCTGTTTCCTTATGGAGAATACATGTCCTCAATACCTGGCGAAGACTTTCAGGAGATGCCCTCGACCCTCGACAACGGTCCGGTGGAAGTGGAACTGGAAGCCGGCCCCCGGGCTGAACGGCCCAACTTTTTAACCGCCACCCGCTTCACCGATTTCGATTTGCCCCCGGAAATTTTGGAGGGCCTGGACAAGGCCGGTTTTGAATACTGCACCCCCATCCAGGCGCAGGCCATCCCCGTGGCCCTCAGCGGCCTGGACATCGCCGGGCAGGCCCAGACCGGCACCGGCAAGACCACGGCCTTCCTGGTGCCGCTCATGAATCGGCTCCTGAGCAACAAACCTCTGGAAGCCGGGGTGCCCCGGGCCATCATCGTCACCCCCACCCGGGAGCTGGCCCTGCAGATTCACGAGGATGCCCTGGTCCTGGCCGGCGGCACCACCCTGCGTCAGGTGCTGGTCATCGGCGGCATCGACTACAAGGAGCAGGCCGATCTTTTGAGCTCAGGTCCGGAGATCGTCATCTGCACGCCCGGCCGCATCATCGATTACCTCCAGCAGGGCGTCTTCAAGACCAAGGGCATCGAAGTGGCGGTGGTGGACGAGGCCGACCGCCTTCTGGACATGGGCTTCATCAAGGATCTCAAATATCTCCTGGGAAAACTCCCCCCCTTCACCCACCGCCAGACCATGCTCTTTTCAGCCACTTTGGACGACCGGGTGCTGGAACTGACCTACCAGTACATGAACCCGCCCCAGTTCATCACCGCCGAGCCCGACAAGGACACCAAGATCAACATCGTCCAGGAGCTGTATCACGTGGGGCGCGACGAGAAACTGCCTTTGTTGATGGGCCTGTTGCGCCGCGAACCGCACCAGCGGGTCATCATTTTCGTCAACACCAAAAGCGGCGTGGAATGGCTGGCCAAGAAACTGACGCTGAACGGCTTCCAGGCCGAGGGGATCACCGGGGACCTCCCGCAGCCCAAGCGCCTGAAGCTGATGGAGGCCTTCAAGGAGAACCGGCTCCAGATCCTGGTGGCCACCGATGTGGCCAGCCGGGGCATTCACGTCGACGACGTCAGCCATGTCTATAATTACGACCTGCCTCAGGACGCGGAAAACTATGTCCACCGCATCGGCCGCACGGCCCGGGCCGGCCACGCCGGCAAAGCCGTCTCTTTCGGCTGCGAGGACTATGTGTTTCATCTGGAGGCCATCGAAAACCTCCTGGGCGAAAAAATCCCGGTCTTTTGGGCCGAGCAGGAATGGCTCCAGGAGGATCAGGCCGGTGAAGTCCGGGTCCGGGACCGCCGGGGCGGCGACCGCGACCGCGACCGCCAGAAGGGCTCCGGCCGGGGCGGCCGGGGTGATCGGGGCGACCGGGCCGAAGGCGGCGGGCGGGCTCCTCGCGGGGCGGCCAAAAGCCAGCGTCCGGGCGGCATTTTCGGCCTCTCCCCCCGCTTGCCGGGCAAGGCCGAGGATGATACCCGTCAACTGCTGAACTGGAGCCCGGCCGGCGCGGAAGAACGCCCGGAGCCCGTTGTGGAAGCCGCTGTCGAAAGCGTCGAGGCGATCGCCGTCGAGGCCGAAACCGCCGCCGAGGCTCAGGGGCCGGGGCGCGAGGGCGGCCGCAATGATCGGCGGCGCAAACGTCGCCGTGGTCGCCGCGGCCGGGAGGCGGGCGGCGAGCCGGTGATCCTGGAGACTACCCTCACTTCCCCCGAACAGGCCCCATCCGAAACGCCGGTCGTCTTCGAGCCGGTTGACGCCACGCCGACGGTGGACCGGGTGGTGGAGGCCCGACCGGTTGAAACGGCCGTGACCGCCCCTGACGGCGGAGCGGCCGAAGCCGGCGCCGCTCCCCGGAAAAGCGCGGCCCGAAAACACCGCCGGCCCTCGGCCCAGAAGCCCCCCCGGGTCGCTGCGGGTGGTGAGGAGGCTTCGACGGCGCCGCCGGTGGCCGAGGCGGCCGCGGCTCCCGCCGGGCCGAAAGAAAAGCCGGCGCCCAAGCCGCGCCGCTCGGCGGCCAAGAAGGCCGAGGCCGAAGCCCCCGCCGCCGAGGCTTCCGCCCCGAAGGCGTCCGTCCCGAAGGCGAAGGCGGCCCCGGCGGAGAAGAAGCCGCGCCGCTCGACAGCCAAGAAGGCCGAGGCCGAAGCGCCCGCCGCCGAGGCGTCCGCCTCGAAGGCGAAGGCGGTTCCGGCGGAGAAGAAGTCGCGCCGCTCGACGGCCAAGAAGGCCGAGGCCGAAACGCCCGCCGCCGAGGCGTCCGCCCCGAAGGCGAAGGCGGCCCCGGCGGAGAAGAAGCCGCGCCGCTCGACGGCCAAGAAAGCCGAGGCGGCTCCGGCCGAAGCCGAGGCCCCGGCGGCGAAGAAAGCACCCGCCCCGGCCAAAAAAGCGGCCCGGCCGACCCGGGAGAAGGCCGGATCGAAGAAATCCGGCCCTGAGGAAAACGGCTGATTCCAGCGTCCTGATTCCGGGAAGTCCTCGGACGGAGGCGGGTTCGAACCTCCGTCCGGTCCGATCGCTCCGGGAGCGATACCTGGCCATCGTCCGGCGAGATGGATATATCCCGGCGCGATGTCAAGGCTGTTCATGCCGAGACCCCGGACGCCGCCTGGCCTCTTCGGGGGCCGGTCCCGATTGACGGCGGTCGAAAACGACTTATTATATACATAGATTCGCGTTTCCGGCCTCCGTTGGGGGCCGGAGGGATGCGGGAGCCCTTCCGGGGGCCGATTCCAACGGCCGGGGTGCGCGTTTTTTGGGGGCCATCACCCCGCCGAAACCTTTGGAACAATCATGAGCCTGGATCCGTATAAAGTGTTGGGCGTGGACAAAAGCGCCGACGCTTCCGCCATCAAGACCGCCTATCGCAAGCTGGCCCGCAAGTACCACCCGGATGTGAATCCCGGCGACAAAGCGGCCGAGGACAAGTTTAAGGAAATTTCGGAAGCCTACGACATCCTGTCCGATTCCGCCAAAAAACAGGAATATGACAACCTGGGCCGTGAAGCCTTCTACGAGCGGGGCTTCGGCGGCGCCGGCTACCAGCGCCCCGATTTCAGCCGGGGCGGCTTTTCCTTCGAAGATATTTTCGGCGACCTCTTCGGCGGCGGCGGCGCCCGGCGTTCCGCCGGGCGCGGCGGTTTTTCCTTCGATGGCCGCTTCGGCGGCGCCTCCGTCCCCCGCCGGGGCCAGGACGTCAATCTCAAGCTGTCCATCAGCCTGCGCGAAGCGGCCACCGGCACCGAGGCCCAGTTGGAACTGGGCATCCCCGCGACTTGCCCGCGGTGCCAGGGGCAAGGGCTTTTGTCCTCCGGCGGCGGGGTGCGCAGTTGTCCCGAGTGCGGCGGCCGGGGTCAGGTCAGCCGTCAGGAAAACTTGAAAGCCAAGATCCCGGCCGGTATCAAAAACGGACAGAAAGTGCGGTTGCAGGGCAAAGGTTCGCCAGGCGAAAACGGCGGCCCTTCCGGGGACCTGTTGGTGGAAGTCGCCATCCAGCCCGACCCGGTCTTCACCCGCAAGGACAATGACCTCTATGCCGACCTTCCGGTGGGGCTTTATGATCTCCTTCTGGGCGGCCAGGTGGAGGCCCCCACGCTCACCGGCCGGGCCCAGTTGAAGGTGCCCGCCGGCACCCAGAACGGCACGCGCATGCGCCTGAAGGGGCAGGGCATGCCGGCCTCCAAGAAGGAGGCCGCGGGCGATCTGTATGTGACCATCAAGGCCGTCCTGCCCGGCAAGCTCGGCGCCGAGGCCAAAAAATTGGTCGCCCGGCTGGCCGAGGCGGCTCCCCTGGAAGGAGCCGAAAAATGAGCCGTCAGCGGGGGGCCGCGTTGGACCGCGTACCGTCGGTCCCCCAAAAGGATTCCGGGCCCCCGGGCGAGACCTGCCTCCGTCTCGGCGGTTGCCTGAGCGCCGCGCCGGCCGAGATCAAAATCGAGCCGGCCCGGCCCCTGACGTCCACCTTGAGCCGGGAGGCCTCCTATCGGGCCCGCCTGGAGGCCTTCCTGGGGCTGTTCCACAGCGACGACCGGATTCTGGTGATCATTTCGGCCGACCCGGACGCCATCGCCAGCGCGGTGGCCGTCAAACGTCTTTTGTGGCGCCGGGTGGCCCAGGTGGTGGTGGCCACCCTCAACCAGGTCAAAAGGCCCGACAACCTGCAGTTGCTCGAAACTTTGAAACTGAAGCTCGAGCCCCTCGAGGCCCTCAACTTGGCCGCTTTTTCCCGCCTGGTCATGGTGGATTCCCAACCCCACCATTCGCCCCGCACCGAACAGCTGCCTTTCCAGGCCGTCATCGACCACCATCCCACCGCTCCGCCGCATCCGGATCAGAAATCCGTCGCCTTCGTCGATATCCGCCCTGATCAGGGCGCCACCGCCACCATGATGGTGGGGTATTTGAAGGCGGCCAAGATCACGCCCAACCAGAAGCTGGCCACGGCGCTGTTTTACGCCATCAAGACCGACACCCAGAATTTCGTCCGCCAGGGGCAGTTGGAGGACATGAAAGCCTTCCGCTGGCTGTATCCCTTGATCCACCCCCAGCTCCTGTCGGACATCGAACGGGCGCCCATCGCCCGCTCATCCTTCAACAATATCGTGGCCGCGCTGGGCGGCGCCGTTTTTCACAAGAACACCGTCAGCACGTTTCTGGATCGGACCGACCACGCCGACACCCTGGTCATCGTGGCCGATTTTCTGATGCAGATCAAGGGAGTCAACCGTAGCGTGGCCGCCGGCGTCTGTGAGCGCGGCAAGCTGGTGGTCATCTTCCGCGCCGGCGGCCTGCGTCAGGACGTTGGGCTTTTGGCCCGTCAGGCTTTCGGGGACTACGGTTCGGCCGGCGGCCATAAAAATATGGCCCGGGCCGAGATACCGCTGGATAATCTGGACCAGAAGATACGAAACAACCCGGCCGCCCTGGCCCGCTTTATCCAGCGCCGATTGAAGGAAGGCACCGGGAAGGCGGCCGGTCGCCGTCCGGCTTCCTGACCCCCCTAAGGGGCAACGCGCCGCCGCAGTCCCGCCAGGGTCGGACCGCATCATCGCCCGGCCGACGATTGCGCCGGGACGAGGGCTCAGTCGCCACCATTTTTTATATGGGGCGTCGCCGGGGAATCGGTTTCATGGGGGACCCTGGCGGCTGAAACCAAAGCCGGCTTTTTCAATCCCGCCGACCGCCGGACCGGGCGGCGGCCGCATTCTGTATCACAAGAGGTAATCATGGGTAGAAATCCAAAGACTTTTTCTTCGACTCTGGCTGTTTTGGCCATCGGCGCTCTGGCCGCCGGGGCGGTGGCCTTGTCTTCCGTATCGGCCTGGGCTTTTTCCGGAACGGTCGTGAGTCAGGCCGCCGCCGCCAAGCCGGCTCAGGCCGCTCCGCAGCCGGCCGCGGCGGGCGGCCAGCGGACCGTCAGCGCCCAGGAGGCTTTCGCCCTGGTTTCTCAGGAGGCCGGAAAAGGCCAGGCCGAAGCCATGCAGGCTCTGGCTTCCATGTATGACCAGGGTTTGGGAACGGCCCGCAACCACACCAAAGCTCTGGAGTGGTATCAGAAAGCCGCCGCGGCCAATCTGCCGGCGGCCGTCTACCAGATCGGCCTGGCCTATGAAATCGGCCGGGGCGTGACCGCCAGCCGGGACAAGGCGATGGAGTATTTCCAGAAGGCGGTGACTTTAAAAGTGCCGGAAGCTTCGTATAAGCTGGCCTCGATGGCCATGGCCGGCGTGCCGCCCAAGCCGAACGAAAAGCAGGCCCTGGAAGAGCTGAAAGCCGCCGGGCTCAACAATGCCAAAGCCATGGAGGCTCTGGGCAATTTTTATGAAAACGGCGTCGGCCTGGCTCCTAATTTTACCCAGGCCTTCAACTGGTATCAAAAAGCCGCCGATGCCGGCCTGGCCGAAGCCTATTTCCGCGTGGGGACCTGCTATGAAGTCGGCCTGGGCACTCCGGTCGATCCCCAGAAGGCCGTGGCCAACTTCCAGAAGGCCTCCGACATGAAGATGGCCGGGGCGGCCTACAAGCTGGCCGGCATGTACATGGCCGGATCGTTCGTCAAGGCCGACACCAAGAAAGCCCTGGACTATATGGTGATCGCCGCCAACAACGGTCATGGCGCGGCGGCCAACGAACTGGGCGTGGTCCACCTCCAGGGCATGCTGGATCAGCCGGTCAACATTGACGAGGCCCTGAAGATGTTCAACCGGAGCGCCGACCTCGGAAACATCGAGGCCATGAAGAACATCGCCGTCTTTTACAAAAACGGCGTCGGGGGGCGGAAGCCCGATCCGGCCCAGTCTCTCAAGTGGTATATCATCGCCCAGAAGGCCGGGTATCAGGCTGATGGCCTCGAAGGGCTGATGGGGGAGATCAAAAAAGAGCTCAAACCCGATCAGATCAAAAAGAGCGAAGCCGAGGCCGACAAGTGGATCGCCGATTTCACGGCCAAAAGGCAGGCTCCCAAAAAGTCCTGATGTTGGGTGCGGGCGGCCGTGCGCATTTCATTAGAGCGTTTTACAATTTATCTGTCTTTCATAAATTGTAAAACGCGCAAACATCCGGGCACTTTTCATTTCATGCCCATGACCTTTAAATTGCAAAGTGCTCTAATGCGCGGAACTGGTGAAAATGGAATCGCAAATATAAATCAGGCATTGACTGGAGGCATGAATAGATATATCATAGCCTCCGTCTGGGTCGGACCGTGAAGGGCCCGCCCGCGGAGAGGTACCGAAGAGGCCGTAACGGGGACGACTCGAAATCGTCTTGTCGGTGATGAGCCGGCACGTGGGTTCGAATCCCACCCTCTCCGCCAGTTGATTAAACAAGGAAATCCAAAATCGTCCAAAAACCCTTGCGGTTAAACGATTTTGGATTTTTTGTTTGTGTAAAAATGTCCATAGAAGACCACCTCCAGCCAGCTTCAAACCGGATACAGAAGCTGGACATTTTCGATTTAGGCTGATATCCTATCTGAAAAATGTCCGGTGGAGGTGTCTCATGGCTTTGACCGCGGCGATGATCAATCAGTCCAAGCCGACCGAAAAGCGCTATTCCCTGAAAGACGAAAACGGCCTTTACCTCGAAGTCTCGCCCACTGGCAAAAAACTGTGGCGGATAAGGTATTGGTATCATGGCAAGGAAAATCGCATCGGCCTGGGGCCATATCCGAAAGTGACCCTGGCCGAGGCCCGCAAAAAATGCGCCGAACTTAAAGATTTGATTGCCGACGACATTGACCCGGTGACCAATAAGCGTGAAGAGAAGCGCGAACGGCAGGTA
Source organism: Candidatus Adiutrix sp. (assembly GCA_031553735.1). Lineage (GTDB taxonomy): Bacteria > Desulfobacterota > Desulfarculia > Adiutricales > Adiutricaceae > Adiutrix. The sequence continues at coordinate 3,656 of JAVBLB010000161.1, read as the reverse complement.
ACCGAATCCTCGACTTTTAAAAAGGTCGCCCAGTCCTGGGTAGCCAAAGAGCGGCTAAACTGGTCTGCGGGCCACACAGAGACCGTTATTCAGCGTTTAGAGGCCAATATCTACCCCTTTCTGGCCGACACCCCCATAAAAACCATAACCGCCCCCCAAATGCTTGAAATTCTCCGCCGGATTGAAAAGCGCGGAGCCTTGGAAGTGGGCCGGCGGGTGCGCGGCATCTGCTCCCAAATTTTCCGCTATGCTATCGCTTGCGGCCTGGCCGATCAAGACCCGGCCGCGCCCTTGGTCGGCGCTTTGGCCAGGCCTCCGAAAAAACACTATGCCTCCATCACCGACCCTCAAAAGATCGGCCAGCTCTTACGGGATATCGACTCTTACCCAGGCTCGATAATTGTTTTACACGCTTTTCAGCTCACGCCCCTGGTCTTTGTGCGTCCTGGCGAATTGAGACAGGCGGAGTGGAGCGAGTTCAATCTTAAAGAGGCTGAATGGCGCATACCGGCAGACCGCTTGAAGGTGAAGACGAACAACAATCCGCACATCGTGCCCCTTTCCCGCCAGGCCCTGGAATTATTGAACAGCCTCTACCCATTGACCGGTCACGGCAAATATGTTTTTCCTGCCATGACCACCAGCAAACGGTGCATGTCAGAAAATACCATCAACATGGCCTTGCGCCGCATTGGTTACTCCAAAGAAGAAATGACGGCCCACGGTTTTCGCTCAATGGCTTCAACACTTTTAAACGAAATGGGCTGGAACCGGGATGCCATTGAAAGGCAACTGGCCCATTATGAACGTGACGGCGTCAGAGCGGCATACAACTATGCCGAGTATTTACCTGAACGTCGGGAAATGATGCAATCCTGGGCCGACTACCTCTATACATTAAAAATGGGGCATTTGTCGTGAAAAAAGTAATAGACACAGAAACGCCTTATTGCGTTGAAGATTTTGTAAGCTTTACTGATTTGTTGTTCCGCTGGCCTTATTTGACAGCCTATAAGATATTATTTGGAATGCGTAATTATGACTTACATGTATTCCATGTTGAAGGGTATAGCAGTACACTTTCCAAAGAAAAAATTATCCACTTGGAGCCGACCGTATACAAGCCAAAGCATGATGATATGGAATTTTGTCTTGAATTCTTTAACCGACTGGCATTTTTGGCCGATGAAATTAGCGTAATCGAGGCGAAGTACGGATATCAGATTGTACCAGATGACCTCGAATACTTCGCCAAATCCGAACTATGTAATATTTCAAATGTTAACCGCCTGGCGCCGCAAATTCTGTATACAGCTCTGTGCTTTCCCGAGGACGAACATGTTACAATTCTAAAAGTTGACGAATTTTTAAACTCCGAAATACGGCGAGATATAGAATTGTTTGACTCCATACGTAAAGACAAAAAGTGTTGGCGTCTTTCTCATAAACGCTTATGGGCAAAATATAGCCTACCAAATCCTAATTTGCTGCATGGTACTATTGATAAAAATGACCTAATCAAGCTGGATGCGTTTATTCAAGACAAATGGAATAAGGGATTGCATGATAACGACATTCTACTGGCGCTAATTGCTGAATATGTAGATCATTTACGAAATGAAGATTTAGGAGAATTGTTACCGGCCAAAGGTAGACCTATCCTGCAGAATCATACTAAGGATATGGATAATAAACAGGGACATAGACTGCGCGGGAAGCTTAAGAATATGAACATTGATGAAATACTCCAATAAGCACATCATTTTCAGTTAATACAACCAGCCCGGCTTCACCGGGTTTTTTATTGTGCGCTTTAGCTTGATAAAACCATCACCTCTGTTGGTGATAGTCTTGATTACTCCCCCCAAACAACCCATGCACCTGTTTTCTGTTTGTCCTGCATTGTCCATCGTTGTCAATTTAAAAGGCATCATGCACGTGTTAAAGTCGGACATGGCGAACATTATTGGTCGTCAATAAACATAGGAGGACCAGCATGGAAAAAAAACAATTTGTAAAGAAGGGTGATAACTCCAAACAAAGGATTGTGCCGAAAAAGGCTCCTAAACCGCGCAACCTCAACCTTCCCGCCGAAGGCTTCGCCCGCTTGCCCCAGGTATTGTACGCGTTGGGAATTTGCAAAAGCAGCTTATTCGCTGGCATTCAGAAAGGCATTTATCCCGAGCCAATTAAGATTGGGCTAAGAACATCCGTCTGGTTAGTCTCTGATATTAGGAGGCTAATTCAAACACTTTCTGGCAAAAGTATAGAGTCGTCATCAAATGATTGAGATGGCACAAAACTTAAGGCCTGTTCCGGGCAGGGAGCAGGCCTTTGAAGTTTATCAGCTTTTTAGAAAGGGTATAACCTATGAGTGAAATTATACCGGATGGCGCCGGGAACATCAAGTTGAAAGAAGCTCTGCGCCTGGCCAAGGCCGCAAGACTTGTTATTGCTGTCCGCGCAGAAGATAAAAAGCCGTTGCACAAAGGCTGGCCGCAAAAGGCCACTATAGACGAAAAGCAAATTCGGGCCTGGTTTGACGTGAAGAAAGAGGCGCCGAATATAGGCGTGGTCACTGGCTACACATCAGGCGTCCTGTGCCTGGATGTCGATGGACCGGAAGGGCTGGCCAGTTTAGAGGCCCTGGAGCGGGAACATGGCCAGTTGAGTCGGGACTGTATGGCCAAAACGCCTTCCGGCGGCCTTCATATTTTTTTTCAGATGATTATTGGGCATGATATTCGCAATTCCGCCGGCAAACTTGGACCAGGGTTGGATGTTCGCGCCAATGGCGGCTATGTGGTGGTGGCTCCCAGCGAGGCCATCAACCGCGACGGCCAGCTCGGCCGTTATGAATGGCTTACGGAGATCACCTTAACCAATGGCGAGTTGCCGATGGTGACGGATTGGCTTATGCCATGGCTCATTGAAAATTCATCGGCCCCGAAAGAATCCGTCTCCGCCCCGGCCAATTCCCCTGGCCGGGCCTATGGGCGGAAAGCCCTGGAGGAAGAGTGCAGCCGCATCGCCGGCGCATCCTGGGGAACCAGAAATGACACCCTGAATAAATCGGCTTTCGCCATATTTCAGTTGGTCAGCGGCGGAGTCCTTCCGGCCGAGGAAGCCGCCACCCGCCTTTGTGAGGCGGCCTGGTACAGCGGTTTGGATGATAAAGAAATTCGGGCGACCATCAATTCAGCTCGCACCAAAGCGATCCTGTCGCCTCGCGCTCTGCCGGAAAGCGCTTATTCCACAATACAAGCCCGCACCCAACCCTGGCTGACCGTATGTATCTCGCCGCCGGCGCCGCTGGACGTGTTCCCGCCAAAAATTCAAAAACTGCTCAAAGAGGCGGCGGTGGCCTTTAAACAGTTGCCCCTCGAGGTGCCCATTGTGGCCTTCCTGTGCATGTTGACGGCTTGCCTGGGTCAGTCCCGAGTTTTGCAGGTCAAGGACAATTGGGAGGAAGCCGGGAACCTCTATGTGGCGCTGGTGGCCGTCAGCGGCCTGGGTAAAAGCCCTTGCTTCAAAGCTTTCCTGGATGCCGTCTGGAAAGAGGAAGTCAAAAATAAGGAACGATGGGACGAAGAAATGGCCAGTTACAACGCCATTATGGAAGAAAGGCGTCAGCGTAAAGACCGCCAGAACCTGCC
>JAVBLB010000047.1:0-13599 GCA_031553735.1 Candidatus Adiutrix sp. | reverse complement strand
TACGTTTTTCCACAGTGGTTGCATCTGGTTTTGACTTTCATGTCGATCCCCCGAAATGGATTGTTGACCCGTCGATATTTATGTATTATAACTCACAATTAACCATAAAGGAACAGTTAAAAAAACCGATGTTCAAAGCTTTGAAGGGGCGGTGCGCCACAGTGACCGCGTGAAGATGAAAATCGTCCCTATCCCGGATTTTCAAGACCCCCGGCCGGCGGGAGGCCCGCCGTCATTTCACCCCACGTCGTTTTATGGTGGCGAGACGATTCAGCTCGACCAACACGTTGGCGAGTGCCTGTTCCCGGACTATCAATTTCCGCCAGATCGTTTTTCGGCGGCGCATTGCCCCATTCAGGGCTCGGAGGAGGCTCATGTTGTTGCGGACTTTAAAAAATATCCCCGGCCGGGTGGTGCGGGCTTCCAGCTATTCCTGGGACGGACTGAAAAGCGCCTTTCTCAAGGAAGAGGCCTTTCGGCTGGAAGCCCTGGCCGGCCTCATCCTTTTGGTGACGCTGGCGTTCGTGCCCTGGCCGCTGTGGAAAAAACTGGCCCTGGCGGCCGTCTTCTGCCTGATTCCCCTGGTCGAACTGCTCAATTCGGCCATCGAGGACCTCAGCGACCTCATCACCCGGGAGCACAACCCGATGGTGAAAAACGCCAAGGACAAGGGCTCGGCCGCGGTGCTGCTGGCCCTGATCCTCAACTTCCTGGCCCTGGCGGCTCTGATTCTGCTGTAGGCGGCCTCTGTCGGGGCCGGGAGACGGCCCCTTGGCGGAGGCCCCGCGCGCGGCGCCCCTATTTGATCAGGGTGAAGGTCGGCTTTTTGCCCGGCTTGGGCGGCTCGGTAGGCGGAGCACTTTTGGGCTCGCTCTCCTTTTTGGGCCGCCCTTTTTTCGCGGGCTCGACGACGGCGGGCGTTTCGGGGCTGAAGGCCTCGAAATTGACCGCTTTGATGAACACCTTGCGGCCGCCCATGGTGAAGATCTCCTGCCCGGTGAAATGGGGGGTCTGCAGGATGATGGTCCGGGGCAGGGGCGGCACTTCCAGGAAAATGAAGTGCACGTGCCACCATTCATCGCGCTTGGTGGTGTCCCGGTCGAAGTCCAGGACCCGGGCGTAAACCATGCTGATCCGCCCGTTTTCGTTTTCCCGCAGCACTATCACCGTGTCGCCGGCTTCGGTCCGGTCCTTGAACGGGACCTGGAACCCGAGTTCCTCCACCAGCTTTTCCATGGCTCCTTCATCTTTTCGAGACATGACTACTCACCATCTCTTTTAGGGTCATCGCCCTCGGAGGGGACGGGCTCCGCCGCCGCCGCCGAGCGGTCCGGCCGGGGCCGGGCCGCTTTCGGAGGACGGGGCGGGCTCTTTTTCCACAACGTTTCCAGTGAAAAAGCGGCCCAGGCCCATTTCAGCCACTTCACCAGGGAGACCGCCAGCCAGAGCGACCAGGCCAGCATCAGGGCTTTATAGAACCAGACCGAGACCGACAGGGCCCGGCCTGCGGGCCAGAGGCCGGCGCTGCGGTCGGTGAACCAGGCCAGATACTGGCCGTAGGAGCCGCCGCCGTCGATGAGCATGTCCGGGTTCCGCAGCAGGCCGTATTCAATGCCTTTGTAGATCAGGGCCAGGGCGGCCAGGGTCCAGAGAACCAGGAGCACTTGGCCGGCGTTGAACCAGAAGGGGTTGGCGGGAGCCGCCTGGGTCTGGTCGGCGGCGATGGCCTTTTCGGCTCGGCCGTCGTCGTTCGTCCAGGGCGCGACCGCGTCGGCCAAAGGCCTCTTTGAGGCTCGGCGGCTGAAGGCCAACAGCCAGCCGGCCACGATCATGGCCCCGAAGATGTTCAGTTGGATCAGCCCCATCCCCAGGAGAAACCAGGCGCCGCAGCCTAAGGGCGTTTTGGTGAAACGCGCCAGGGCCGCGGCCACCAGGAGCACGACCGCCAGAAGGGACCAGAACTGCACCGCCGGCCCCTGGAGCGGCCCCCAGGCCCAGAGGATCCAGCGGTCTTCGGGCAGGGTCAGGGAGACGTTCAGGTTGGCGGTGGGCGCGCCCAGGTCGATGGCCGGGGTGGCGGCCACCGCGCCCAAGGGGATGTCCTGGATCCAGGACACCTCGACCCGGTGTTCGCCCGTGGAAAGCGAGGCGGTCAAGGTGGGCTTGGCCTCGGCCGGGCCGCCGGCCGCGCCGGGCCCCAGGGGCACGGTACGCCCGTCCACCTTGAATTCCCGCACTTCCGCGCCGGCCGGGAGGTTGAAGCTGTAGGGACCGGCCTGGCTGGTGCGCACCGTGAAGTTCAAGGTGTCGACCTGATTGTTTTCCCCGGCGGTGACCCGCAGCTGGCCGTGATCGATGACCAGATACCGGCCGGGCACCGGCTGGGGCCGGTCGACGATCAGACGCAGGGATTCCCCGGGCCAGGGCCGCCATCTGGGTTGCCAGAAGCCCTCAGCGGTGTTGTGGATGGGGATAAGCCCCTCGGTCTTGACCCGCCAGATGGGGGAGACGTCCAGGGACCAGCTTTCGGTCCAGGGGCCGTCGGCGGCGGTCAGGGTCATCTCCGGGACGGCTATGAGGCTCGATTCCCAACTCAGTTGCTCCACCTGGGGGCCGAAGTTGAGGGCCACCCGGCCGTCATCCAGCCGCAGGTTGCCGGTGATGGGGTTTTCGCCGGGCAGAAGCGGCAGCTTGAGGCTGACCGGAGCCCCGGTCGGGGTGATGCGCCGCACGCTGGTGATGACCTGCCACTCCAGCCCCATGGAGATGGTCCGGTGCACCAGGAAGAAGGGCTCCAGGGTTACGCTGGTGCCTTCCTCGGCGGCTTTTTCCGGGGCGGGGGAGTCGGCCGGGCCGGCCGCGGCGGTGGCGGTCAGGTCGAGGGCTCCGCTGACCAGTTGGCCGTCGGCCTCCAGGCCGTCCACCTTCCAGGCCGGGCTGGCGGCGATGACGGTCCGCTGGGGGCGGGCTTCGAAGGGGAAGTTGATCTGAAAGGCCTGGAAGGTGGAGGTGGCCTTTTTGAGCCGCCCCTCCAGAACCTGTTGATGGCGGCCCGCCGGCACCAGGGCCAGCCAGCGGCCGTTGTCCTCCAGAAGCGGCAGATCGCGGCCGGACAGCGAAACCCGTTCCGGCCGGAAAATTTCCCGGTCCAGCATCGGCAGGGCCAGCACCGTCTCCCGGGCGGCTTCCACGGTGAAATCCAGAACCAGGCGTTCGGTTTCGGCGGTCAGGCGCAATTCCGGCAGGCTGGCCTCCGGCACCGGCCTGACTTCCAAAAGGCGGGCCCGGTAGGTATCCAGGAGTTCCCGGCTGGGGAAGCCGTTCTGGGCCAGGGCCGCGCCGGGCCAGGCGGCCGACAGGCCCAGCAAGAGGGCCGCCGCCAGGGCGGCCGGGGCGCCCTCGGCCCGGGTCTGATTCCCGGCCGGTTTCAGGCGGGGACGGCGGCCGCCGGTGAGCATCACCAGGGTGAAGGCGGCCATGAGGACGATGCGCAACACTCCCAGGAGCCGGCCCAGGGCCGGGCCGATCAGATACAGCCGCACTTCCTGGTCGGCGGTGACGCTGGCGTTGTAATACAGGCGGACCGAGCGCCAGCGCCAGTCGGGGCGGGGGGCGCTGTTCTGCACCTTGGCGTCCGGGGCCTGATTGAGGTGGACCATGCGGTTGTTGTACGCCTCCTGCTGCTTCGGGGCCGCCGGCTTGGCCAGCTTCTGCTTGACGTCGCCCGCACCGGTCGAACTCCAGAGCCGGAGATCCTGGTTCATTTCCGCCAGGTTGTTCTGAATGGTGGCCGGCGGGGCGGCCGCCGGAACGGGAGGGGCCCCGGCGTAATCCATCATCTCCCGGTCTTCCATGGGCGCGCTCTCATCATAATAATCCGTTTCGGCGGCCCGGTAGCGGGGCTCGCCCAGGGCGAATTCCAGGCCCGAATCGTTGTACCAGACTCCGGGGTTTTCCAACTGCGGGTGGAGGGTGATGCGGGCCTGATAGATCAGGAAGAGGGCCGACAGGGCCACCAGGACCAGGGCGGCCACGAAACGCCAGCCGGCCACCAGGAACCGGGCCTTGCCCTTGGCGGGGAGTATCCGCAGGAGAGCCGCAGCCGCCAGAAGATGCAGAAAGACCATGCGGGGGGCCAGGGGCTCGTGGTAGCCCAGGATGAGGGCGGCCAGGGCCAGGAGACCGCAGGCCCGGCCGTAGAGCTTCCAGGCGGCGATGGTGATGATCAGGATGATGAAGAAATCGAGGGTGCCCCAGGACCCGGTCCAGGTTCCGGCGCCGCTGTAGCGGGCATCCTGTTTGACGTCGGCGCCGGAGGCGTGGAGCAGCCGGTAGCCCGGGGGCAGGTTGAGGCGCTGGCCCTCGGTGTCCAACTTATGATCCCAGCCGGAGGCCGGCAGCCGGCCGGTGAAATGGTCGAGGCGCAGATCAGCCTGGAGGTTCAGCCGGCCTTCCCGCAGTTGCAGGCCCGGGGCCGGGCGGCCGTGGGAGTCGGTCTGCTCGGTGATGACCTGGGGCTGGCCGTCGAGGCTGGCCTGGGCCAGGGTGAAGGGCGGGCTGGTGTTGAGATGCCACTGGCGGCTGAGGGTCCCGGTGAGGCGGTCGCGGCAGCCGAGGCCGCCGCCGTCGTAGTCGAGCCAGCATTCCCGGGCCAGGTTCAGCATATCCGGCGGCGGGTCGGGGTCGCCCCGGCGGAGGGTGGTGAAAACCAGGCTTTCGCCGGGCTGGATTTGATAGATCGGAAAGGCCTTCCAGGGCGGATAGATGTCGACCTGGGAGGCGTCCACCTGGGCGGCGCCGGATATTTCCACCTGACGCAACGGCGGCTGGGGTTCCTGAAAGGCCCAGTATTCCGGCTCCCCGGCCGTTTCCGCCACCGGCCCCAGGGATTCGGAGCGGCCCAGGCTGCGGCTGTCGAGGAATATTTCATACACCCCCGGTTTGACCCGCACCCGCAGCCCGCCGTCGGTCAGTTGGGCCGGAAGGGGCGAGGAGAGGTAGGTGGCCCGGGTCTCCGGCAAGAGCACATTGTTCAGCGTCACTTCCCGGGGCTGGCCGCTGATGATCAGCTTGAAGCGGCTTTTGATCATCATGGGCTGGGAATCCTGGACCAGGCGGTTGACCGTCACGGTCAGGCGGTCGGCCGCCGTGGCGTTCGTCGGCACGGCCGGGGTCGAGTCCTCGCTTTTTTTGGTCAGCCACAAGCGGGCCTGACCGGCGGCGTAGTCCACCTCCAGGGGCGGAAAATCCAGTGGCCGGCCGTCGACCTTGAGATCCAGCACAAAGCCTAAGGGGAGGGTCATGGTTTCCGGCAGGCGCGGCCAGCGGAAGGCGCCGGTCAGGGTGTGGCGGCCGGCCGGGAGCCAGACCTGGGGCCGGTCGCGGCCCAGCACGGGCACCGCGCCCCCGGTTTCGGCGGTCACGTCCATCGGCCAGGCTCCCGGTCCGCCGGGCAGGGGGAAGGTCCCCTCCTTTTTCAGCTCGAAGACCACCCGGAAGCGGCCGCCCTGACCGCCCAGGTCCAGCGACAGGCTGACCGGCCAGGCGCACTGGTGGCGGCGTCCGCCCTGGGTGATGTCGGGGCAGAGATACTGCTCCTCGTATCCGTAGAGCACCCAGGACTGCCAGGCGGCCAGATCTTCGGGCGCCCCGATTTCAGTCGGGGACACGGCCAGGGCCGGGGCGGCCCAGAAGAGAAGACCCAGACACAACGCCGCGATTTTTTTCATACCCTCAGTCCTCTGATGCGATTGGAGATGATTGCGTTTTCGCCCCGGCCGTCGTTTTTTTGGAGTTTCGCCGGCTTTCCGTCCCATATTTGTTGACGTAGCCCCGGGGGGTGATCAAGTGATTCTGATAGACGAAGGTGCTCTGGTTGCCGATGATCACCAGAGTCTGCATGTCCACCGGCGCCTGGGGCAGTTCGGCCAGGGTGGTCAGGTGGATCTCCTGACCCTCCCGGCCGATGCGGCTGACCACCCCCACCGGCCGGAAAGGCGGTAGGTGCTCCAGAAGAATCTCCACCGCCCGGCCCAGTTGCCAATCCCGGCCTTTGCTTTTGGGGTTGTAGAGGCCGATGACAAAATCGGCCTGGGCGGCCAGGCTCAGCCGCTTTTCGATCAGTTCCCAGGGGGTCAGGCGGTCGGAGAGGGAGACGGCGCAGAAATCGTGGGTCAGGGGAGCGCCCACTAGGGCCGCCCCGGCCACCAGGGCCGGCACCCCGGGGATGACTTTGATCCGCAGGAGCCCGGGGCCCCGGCCCAGGGTCAGGCCCCGGGCCGCGGCCACTTCGAACACCGCCCCGGCCATGGCGTAGACCCCGGAGTCGCCCCCGGAGACCACCACGGTCCGGTGGCCGGCCAGGGCGCTGTCGATGGCTTCTTCGGCCCGGCGCATCTCGGCGGTCATGCCGCTTTTGTGGATCTTGGCCTTCTTCAGATGGGGCAGGGCCTGCTCCAGATAGAGGCCGTAGCCGAAGACGGCTTCGGCGGATTTCAGGCTCTTCTGGGCGGCCAGGGTGATGCCGTTGTCTCCGCCGGAGCCGAGGCCGACAATCTCCAGCCGGGCCGGCTTGACGGCGGGCCCGGCCTCGGGCTGAATGATCGACGGTTCGGTCACTTCGGGTTTTTCCTCGGCCGGGGCCGGAGACACAGCGCGGCGGCCAGCGTGGCCCGCCCGCTTTTTTGCTTGCTGATTATCAGGCGATCCGTCCGGGCCGCCAGCATTGCCGCCGCTTCGCATACCGATGGTACTCCTATTCGTTCCAGAACCTTGCCGGAGGGGTTGGGGGTCGCCACCCGGCTCAGTTCTTCCTTGGTATAGATGATGAGGGGCCGGTCCATGATCCGGCTCAGTTCCAGAAAGGCCGGCTCGTCCGACCGGGTTTCCACCGTGGCCAGGGCCGCCGCCGAGGCTCTGGCCAGGCCGGCCTGGCCCAGGCTCCGGTCGATGATCTCCTCCACCTCGGCCCGGTCGATGCCCCGGTGGCAGCCCAGCCCCAGAGCGAAGGCCGGGGGCCGCAGCACCAGGGCCTCGGGCCCGGGGGCCGGCTCCAGGCGATAGTCGACCCGGATATGCGGGCCCGCGTCCGGCGGCGGGGGCTGGTCCAGAATGCGGAAATGGTCCGCCCAAGGCGCCAGGTGGGGCGCCAGGAAACCGTCGGGATCGTGGACCGGCACGGGTGAACCGTCCACCAGCCGCCGGGCCACCGCCGGGAGTTTTGAAAAATCCTCGATGGCCAGGCCCAGGTCCCGGGCCAGCATCTCTAGGGCCGGCAGGCCCTCCACGTCGGTGGCCGTGCTGATGACCGCCTGACCGCCGACCAGTTCGGCCACTTGAAGGGCCAGGAGATTCCCGCCGCCGAGGTGGCCGGACAGGAGGCTGATGGCGAAGCGGCCGTCCTGGGGCAGGACCACCACGGCCGGGTCCGTCTTTTTGGAAACCAGAAGGGGGGCGATGAGCCGCACCACCATCCCGGTGGCGCCCACGATCACGTGTCCCCGGCGCCGGGAGAAATCGTCGGCCAGGGCCTCCCCCAGGCTGTCGAAATATCGGGCCGCCTCTCCGTGGTCGGCTGCCAGCCGGCGGGGCAGCCAGAGCACCGCGCCGCCGCGCAGGCCCCGGGCCACCCGACGGGCCAGTTCGGCCCCCCGGCGGGTCAGGGCGTAGACGGCCCAAATAGCTTCCGGCGGAGTGGATTCCGGCCCGGTCAAGAGGTCCGGGCCCGTCTCCCCGGTTTGGCCTTGACCGCCGGGGCCTTTTCCGCCTCGCGGCAGGCGTGGCTGAACGTCGGGTCATACAGTTTGGACTGGGGGGCTTCCCGGCCGCTGCGCAGGGCGGCCACGGCCGGGCCGGCCAGGATCAGGGTGTGGCGGTCCAGCTTTTCGGCGGCCAGGGTTTTGGCCAGGCCGGAGCAGGTGGTCCAGACTGTGCGGCCGTCCGGCCAGGTGGCCCGGTAGAGGAGGGCCAGGGGGGCTTCCGGCCCATAGGCTTCGGCCAGGATGCGGCCCACGGTTTCCCCCTGGCCGGCCGAGAGATAGATGGCCATCGAGGACCGGCTGCGGGCCAGGGCGGCCAGGTCTTCGCCCTCCGGCATCGGGGTGCGCCCGGCGGCCCGGGTGATGATCAGGGTCTGGGTGATTTCCGGGAGGGTGTACTCCAGGCCCAGGCTGGCCGCCCCGGCCAGGGCGGCGGTGACCCCGGGGATGACCAGGGCGGGGATGCCCTGATCCCGAAGGATCACCAATTGCTCGTGGATGGCCCCGTACAGGGAGGGGTCGCCGGTGTGGAGCCGCACCACTTTGCGACCGGCCCGCCAGCCGGCGGCCATCAGCCCGGTGATTTCGCCCAGGTTCAGGGGCGCGGAATCCACCAGTTCGGCGCCCGGCCGGCACCAGGAAAGAATTTCCGGATTGACCAGAGATCCGGCGTGGATCACCAGGTCGGCCGCGATCAGGGCTTTCTGCCCGGCCACGGTGATGAGATCGGGATCGCCCGGGCCGGCCCCGACGAAAAGAATCGGATTGGTATTCATAACGCTCTCAAAGTATTTAAGGATGACGGTGAGTATTTTTTTAATTTCAACCGCTTCGGCTCGGTCAGGCGGCGGTATTTTCGGCGCGGGCGACGCCGCGCACCAGCCACACCTGGTTCAAGGGCTTGAGATACAGGCTGTCCCCCAAGGGCTCGGAGCGGGCCGCCTGGATCTGGGTCACCGACAGTTCCAGGCCCAGCTCGGTCATGGTGGTGGTGGCCTGACGCAGGGCCTCCAGGCTGATGACGTTGGCCACGATCAGCCCCCCCGGGGCCAGCCGTTCGCTGGCCGCCCGGATGATGGCCGACAGCTCCCGCCCGCCGCCGCCGATGAAGACCCGATCGGGGCGCGGCAGGTGGGTGACGGCCGACAGGGAGTCGTCTTCCACTATCTCCACCTGGCCGGCCCCGAAATAGGCCCGGTTGGCCGCGATCTGTTCCGAGCGCAGAGGGGATTTTTCCACCGCCCAGATCGAGCCGTGGGGCAAGAGGGCCGCGGCTTCGATGGAGACCGAGCCGCTGCCGGCCCCCAGATCCCACAGAGTGTGATACGGCTGGAGCTCCAGAAGTCCCAGGGTGACCACCCGGACTTCCCGTTTGGTGATCAGCCCGGCCTCGTGCACGTAGGCCTCCTCGGGCATGCCCAGGAAGATGGGGGCCGGGCGCTTGAGGCATTCCAGCACCACCAGGTTGAGGGGCGAGAATTTGCGGAGCTTGGCGTCGAAGAGGGTCCAGCTGGAGAGGTGTTCGTCCGGGGTGCCCAGGTCTTCGAAGACCGTCATGCGCCAGTTGTGCTGGCCCCGGCCCAGAAGGCGCTTGGCGATGACCGAGGGGGTGTTTTCCGAATCGGTATAGACGGCCAGATAGCCGGAGCCTGAATAGTGGCTGGCCCGGTACAGGGCCCCCCAGAACCCGGCCAGCCCTTCCCGGCCGTGGAGGCTGACGACCTCGGTCCGCTCCCAACTGACCTTGAGCCGGGCGAAGGCCTGCTGCACCACGGTGGTCCCCGGCAGGATGGTCACCCGGGTCGGGTCGAAGACGGTGAAGAGGGTTTTGGCCAGGCCGAAGTAGTTGGGATCGCCGCCGGTCAGGATCACCACCTTCAGCCCCGCCTCCTGCCGGGCTTTCACTTCGTTGAGCCAGGCCGTCAGGGGCGTGGTCAGGCGGAGCTTCTGGCCGCGATGACCGGGAAAGAGTTCCAGCAGCCGGTCCGTGCCGGCCAACAGGTCGGCCTCTTCGATGAGGCTGGTGACGGCCGGGGGCAGCCACCGGGGATCGGGAATGAGGCCGATCAGGTGCAGTTGGGGTATTTCCGCCATATGTCTCTCATCTGGAAAGGGATATTCGGAGTTTTCGGCCGAAGGCCGGCCCTCTGGCGAAGGCCGGCCCCGAGCCGGCGGTCAGAGGTTCCGTTCGGCCAGCGGCCGGCCGTCATAATCGAAAATGATCATCCACAGCCGGGGAGCGGGGCCGGTGAAACCCCGGGCCACGGCCAGGGCCCGGTCGGCCACCGGGACGACGGCCGGCAGGGCCCCGGCTTCCCGCAGGACATCCAGGGCGCCGCGGGCGGTCAGGGCTTCCCGCAGTTGGTCGGCCAATGCGTCGCCCACTTCGGGCCGCAGCCATTCGGCCAGGGCCGCCGGGTCCTGGTCGTGGCGGTGGGCGTGGGTGTTTTCATGGCCGGCGGCCTGCTTGACGGCCTTGCCGAAAAAGACGGCCAGGCCCACTTTGGCGAAGCCCCGCCCGGCGGCCATTTTCAGGCTGTCGCCGAAAAAGTCGGCCACCTGGACGAAGGCCTCCTCCGGCAGATCCGGCCGCAGGGCCATGATGAGCTTTTCGCTCTGCCGCCCGGTGGTCAGCACCACTTCCGGGAGCCCGGCCGCGCGGGCCAGGTCCAGGGCGCTTTCGATGGTGGCCAGGTAGGCCTCGTTGGAAAAGGGCTTGACCAGCCCGGTGGTGCCGAGGATGGAAATCCCCCCGACGATGCCCAGCCGGGGGTTGAGGGTCCGGGCGGCCAGTTCTTCGCCGTTTTCCACGAAAATTTCCACTTCCAGCCCGGGGCAGGTTTCGGGGTTCAGAAGGGGGGTCAGGTTGTCCCGCAGCATGCGGCGGGGGGTCGGGTTGATGGCCCACTGGCCCGGGGCCAGGGCCAGCCCCGGCTTGGTCACCCGGCCCACACCCCGGCCGCCGATGATGCGGATCAATCCCGGTTCGGACCGGCGGCGGACGATGGCCCCGATCTCGGCCCGGTTGGTGACGTCCGGGTCGTCGCCGCCGTCTTTGACAACCACGGCCATGGCTTCGTCGGCGTTGATGATGGAACCGTCGGTCACGGTGACGGTCAGGTCGTCGCCCCCCGGCAGCCGCACGGCGACCCGGGCCGGGGCCGGCCGGCCCAGGAGGATCTGCCCGGCGGCGCAGGCCGCGGCCGTAGCCGCGGTGCCGGTGGTGAATCCGCTTCGCAGGCGGTCACGGTCCTTCGGGGGGCTGTCCAGTTCGTCCGGTTCCGGAGGCTCAATCCTGGTCTTGACCATTGGCCAGACCCGCCAGAGCGTTGACCACCGAAGCGGCCACGTTGGAACCGCCTTTGCGGCCCCGGTTGGTGATGTGCGGATACGGGCTCCGGCTCAGGGCCTCCTTGGATTCGGCGGCATTGACGAAACCCACCGGGAGGCCGATGATCAGCCGGGGGCGGGGCCGGTCCGGTTCCGCCTCCAGCTTTTCCAGGAGCCGGAACAGGGCGGTCGGGGCGTTGCCCACCACCCAGATGCCGCCATCCTCGGTGCTGCGGAAAAACAGGTCATATACCAAATCCACCGCGGCCAGGGCCCGGGTGGTCCCGGTTTCCCGGGCCCGCCGCTGGGTCCTTTCATCGGAAATGAGGCAGACCAGTCGGTTGTTGTAAGCGCTCAGGCGGGCGGCGGAGATGCCGCACAGGGCCATTTTGGTGTCGGTGACGATGGTGGCGCCGGCCCGGATGGCCGCCACCCCGGCTTCCAGGGCCCCCGGGCTGAAGATGGTGTCGCGGACATAGTCAAAGTCGGCGCTGGTGTGCACCATCCGCTTGATGACGTCCCACTCTTCGGGCTTCCAGGGGTGGGTTCCGGCTTCCTGGGCGATGATGGAAAAGCTTCGGTCTTCGATGAGCTTGGGCTGGAGATTCCATTGGGTCTGCATCTTGTGGTCCTTGTGATCCTTGATCGTTCGTTACTTTGAGTGATGATTCATTACAAATTAAAGAGAGGCTGCGATCGCAAAAATGATGGAAAATATTTGATCGGTCCGGGCCCACGGGGCCTTTAAATTCAACTGAAAAACTGTTGCCTCGAAAAAAATCATGCCAGGAGAGCGCGAAAGACCGCGCCGGGTCTTTCGCGCCGTAATAACGTTATCGTCGCCTGCCCGCCACCTTCGGTCACGGGGCTGGTGTCTAATTGTAAAAATAATGAATATTGTTTTTACAATTAGAAACTTTATTTTATTATAAAAATTATTTACATAATTTTTATAATGAGACACGAGGCGAAGCCCCGGAGGGGCAAAACGCCGCCGCGACTTCGTCGCCAGGGACGGTCATGCGCCGCCGGCTTCCCCGGGGTTTTTGGAGCCGCCGAAAATTCGCTTCAGGCGGCCGAAGAAACCGGGCTTGTCATAGGCCTCTTTGGGCGGCGGCGTTTTTTTAGCCGCCGCGGCCGCCTCGGCCTTAGGTTCGTCCCGGCGGACGGACCGGCGGTAGAACGGGCTGACCTTTTCCAGGAAATACTGGCTCAGGCCCTTTTCCCCGGAGTCGACCCGGGCGAAATCGATGGCCTGGCCCTCTTCGGCATACTGGGCCACCAGGTCCCCGGCGGCCCGGAACATCTCGGTCAGTTCGCCCTCGGCCTCGAAACCGATCACCAGAACCGGCGGGGCGTCTTCCGTGTCTTCCCGCATGTGGGCCAGATAGGCGGTCCGGATTTCGGGGAACCGGGGCAGGAAATCCAGGAGCGCACCCACCAGTTCCTGGGGATAGACCTCCGGCGGGCCCAGGAAAACCTTGGTTCCCGGCTGGAACGTGCGGCGCTCGAACGGCTCCGGTTTGGCCGAGGTCAAAAGGAAATCGACTTCGTCTTTGGCGAAGAGCTTATGGGGCTCGAAACCGGGGTTCAGGATCAGGGCCCGGTCCAGGGCCTTGGTCAGAGCGAAGAAGGTCAGGGCCGGGAAAGCCAGGTAGGTCTGGCCTTCTTTCGAGGCCCGCTTGAGGTGTTCCAGGGAGCTGAAGAAGGGCACCACCAGTTCGTCTTCGACAAAGGGGTGCGGACAGGAGGCGATCATGAACTGGTCGTGCTCGCTCATCACCCGCTCGCCCGGCTCGGGTTCCTCATCGCCCTCGCCCCGGGGCTTGCCGATGACGAAGACCTGGGAATTGACCAGGAGGCTGTAGAAGCCCCGCCGGGCTTCCTCGGTATTTTCCTTGACCGCCCGCAGAAGAGCCAGGGCCAGGGGATCAAGAGCCATGGTCGAGGCCAGGAGAGCTTCGATTTCATCCGGGGGGAAGGCTTTGGAACCCTGCGGCGTGGTGAAGACCAGGGTCACCCCCTGGGCCATCCGGAACAGATCGACCACCGGCAGGGCCAGATGGGGTTCGGAGTCGCCCAGGGTCTGGCGCAGGCTTTCCAGCGAGGCGAAGAAGGGCAGGGCCATGGAGCCGTCCGGCTGCTGCCACTGCTTCAACTGGATGTGGGCGGCCGCGCCGTCGTGCTTGTCCTCCGGGCGGCCCACCACGTGGGCCGCGGAATTCATCAGGGCCTGATAAAAGGCCGCCCGGGCTTCGGGGTCGGCGGCCGCTTTTTTAAAAACCTCTTCCAGGGGGTGCAATTCGCTCATGAGTATGTCCGTCTCCTCGTCAACAAGTTAAGGGTCCATTGTAACCGTCTGTCAAAGGGGAGTCAAGCCGGTAAACCGCGTCCCGGCGGTTCTCATTAAATAGCGGAAAAGAGCGATCAAGAAGTCTAGGGACGCCGTCCCTAGGACCCTGCCAGGGGAAAACTTCCCCTGGACCCCTTCCGAAAGCGCCCGCGCGCGGGC
>JAVBLB010000082.1:0-21039 GCA_031553735.1 Candidatus Adiutrix sp. | reverse complement strand
CCGGGGGGCGGCGCAGCGGGCGACGCGCCGCCGTGCGTAACGGTTTGTTCGAGGGCCGGGCGGGGGATCAGCCCGCCGAACCTCGATTCCCATACTAGCGGCCGGATATGGAAAATCCGTGGAGACCACGCGGCTTTTTGGTGATAAGCGAAGCCCCGAAAGGGGCAATACGCCGCTGCGATTTCGTCATGGCCGGATCGCATCATCGCCTTGCCGGGCGATAGGCGGGTATTGCTCGTCGAGCAATTAGGCCGGGACGAAGGCCCAATCGCCTTCGTCCTAAAAAAAATCCCCCGGCGACAGCATCGCCGGGGGTATCAGAAGGCGCCTTTAAAGGCGCCGGGAACTCAGCAGCCCCGGGCCTCGTGCTTCTGCACCGGCACCACGGCCTTGATCTCCGGGATGGCGTCTTTCAGCGCTTTTTCCACGCCGTGTTTCAGCGTCATCTGGGACATGGGGCAGCCGCTGCAGGCCCCGGTCAGGACCACCTGGACGATGCCGTCTTTCACATCGACCAACTCAATGTCGCCGCCGTCGGCCCGCAGGGTGGGGCGCACCTTGGCCAGCACCGCTTCCACTTTTTCTCTCATGATGAAGACTCCTTATGCCTTTCTATGCCCCCGCGGGGGCTCTGCGCCGTCGCGGCGCCTTCACGGCCGAACCGCGATGGCCTAGATGAAAAATCACGAATCATCAACCCGGCTCAAGCCCGCCGCACAGCCGCTCCGCCTCCGGCGGGAGACAGCGCGTCCACGGGCTTTGGTCGGATAATGCATTTTAGTGATCCTACCACAAACCACCTCCTTTGTGCCAGATAAAAATATTTCCCCGCCCCGGCCGTCCCGCCCGGCACACTTGTTGCTTTACAGGCCGGCCGCGAATGGTTATAATATACATAACAGTGGCTATGCGAATCAGCCGGGGCCGGCCGGATGCGATCCGGCGGGCCGTGGCTGAGCGCTTCAACCGCAATTTTTTTGGGCCGTCGCGGCGGCCGTGTATTATATGGTTCAACAAGGAGCGGCCGGCGCATGCAGCGTGCCCGTTTTTGGATTCTTTGCGCCATGGGGGCTCTCCTGGTCATTTCCGGCATTCTGCTCTTCGGGACCAGATACTGGGCGATCAATTCCAAGGCCTTGAAGAACATGCTGCCGGCCAACGTGGACATGCGGCTGGACAATCTGACCCTAAACGAAATCGGGGCCGGCAACCGGAACATGATCATCAAGGCCGCTTCGGCCCAGTATTTCAAAACCCAGGATATGTTTGTGCTGGATACGGTGCGGGCCAAGATTCAGACCGACCAGGGGCCGTATGACATCACGGCCGACTCCGGGGAGTATGACCGGGGTCAGCGCCGGGTCTATCTGAAGGGGGAGGTCCGGGTGGTCGACGGCGACGGCGGGGTGCTGGCCTGTAATACCCTGACCCTGAAATTCGGCGAAGGCGTCCTGACCAGCGAGGATAAATTCTGCTATTCGACCCCCACCGCCGACCTGGAAGGCCGGTCCTTTGTTTTTTATACCCGGGAAAAGCTTTTGAAAGTCGAAGGCCGAACCCACCTCTTATACCAATAACTAATTATTTGGGGGCGGTCCCGGTGGGGCCCATATTTCATTACTGACAACCATGGTGGTATGCCCGTGCAAATCAGCCTGATACAACGTGGGACGGTTCTGGCCTTTTTTCTTCTGGCCCTGTGGGCCTCGACGGCCTTTGCCCAGTTGAAACCCGGCGGCTCCGGTGAATCGCGGGGCCCCATCGCCATTTCCGCGGACCGCCTGGAGGCCGACGACCCCAACGGGGTGGTGACCTTCATCGGGGCGGTGGTGGCCCGCCAGGGCGAGATGACCATCACCTGCGACCTGATGAAAGTCTTTTACACCGCCCCGGAGCCCGGCCAAGCCAAGCCCGCCGCCGAAGGTGAGGGCGACCGGGCCAAGTCGCCCTTCAGTGGTTCCGACCGCCAGATCGACCGGGTGGAATGCGACGGCAACGTCAAGGTGGTGGAGGGCGAACGTCTGGCCGTGGGCCAAAAGGCCCTCTATCTGGCCCGGTCCACTCCCCGCCGCATCATCCTGACCGGCGACGCCCGGGTCTGGCAGGGCCGCGACTCGGTGACCGGCCACCAGGTCACCTATCTCCTGGACGAGAACCGCAGCATCGTGGAAAGCGGCCCTTCCGGCCGCGGCGGGGAGCGGGAGCGGGTCCGGACCATTTTCCATCCGGGGGACGCGAAATAAATGTCCGAACCGGTTTTTAAAACTCCCAGGACGAAGGCGGTCGAGCCTTCGTCCCAGCCGCCTCGGGCCGGCCGCGAGCCGGCCACGGCGGCGCCTGACTCCACCGGGGCCCCGGCCGGCGTCCGGGAAAAGGCTCCGTCCAAGAAACGGGACCGGCTGGTGGGCAGCGGCCTGGTCAAGGCCTACGGCCACCGAAAGGTGGTCAACGAGGTCAGCCTGGCCGTGGAAGTCGGCGAAATCTGCGGCCTTCTGGGCCCCAACGGCGCGGGCAAAACCACCACTTTCTATATGCTGGTGGGCCTCATCAGTCCCGACGAAGGGGCGGTGCTTCTGAACGACCACGACCTGACCGACGCCCCCATGCACCAGCGGGCCCGGCTGGGCCTGACCTATCTGCCCCAGGAGCCTTCGGTTTTCCGCCGCCTGTCGGTGGAAGACAACGTCATGGCCATCCTGGAGACCCTGAACCTGACCCCCGGGGAGCGCCGGGAACGCCTGGCCCATCTCCTGGCCGATTTGAACCTGAGCCATCTGGCCAAAAACAAGGCTTTGTCCCTCTCCGGCGGCGAGCGCCGGCGCCTGGAAATCACCCGGGCCCTGGCCCTGACCCCGACGTTTTTGCTGTTCGACGAACCATTCGCCGGCATCGATCCCATCGCCGTCGGCGATATTCAGAACCTGATCCTGCTTTTGCGGGGGCGGGGGCTGGGCATTCTCATCTCGGACCACAACGTCCGGGAGACTTTGAGCGTCTGCGACCGGGCCTATATCATCAACGAAGGCCAGGTGCTCCGGGAGGGGCTGCCCCGGGAACTGGCCAATGATGAAACCGTGCGCCGCATTTATCTCGGGCGGGATTTTTCCCTGTGACCGGGCGCCTGGAGGCGATGGCCGGCGGTTTTAGCCCGGATTTTTGACGAGGCGGTGACGGCGGGCCGCCCGCGGCGCTTCATCCGTTCCGGCATTTGAAGCGGGAAAGCGATTCAGCTCGTTGCCGGACGACCAAATTCCGCCAGACCGCTTTTCGGCCACTCGCCAACTTTGTTGGTCGAGGGCGCATTGCCCCATTCGGGGCTTGCCGGGTCCGCCCGGCTGGAGATGATCGATATGGCCCTGGATTTACGGCTCAGTCAAAAACAGACCCAGGTCATGGTCATGACCCCGCAGTTGCAGCAGGCCATCAAGCTGCTGCAACTGGGGCAGATGGAACTGGTCGAGGAAATCAACCAGGAAATGCTGGAAAACCCCATGCTGGAGCTGGCCCCGCCGCCGGACAGCGCCGAGGCCGCCTCCCGCGATTCCATGAGCAACCCCGAATACGACCAGACCCCCGATTCAGAGCGCCGCCAGAACGACGAGTTCGCCGATTCCGCCGGGGCCAGCGAAGAGCGGGTGCGGGAGGAATTCGACTGGGAGAACTACCTGGGCGAATATTCCAGCGCCCCTTCCACCAGCCTTAACGTCGGCAGCCATGAAAGCCCCGAGGAAACCCCCGGCTTCGAAAGCTTCGTGGCCTCCAAGACCTCGCTGTCCGAACACCTCAGCTGGCAATGGCGCTTCACGGCCGAAAACGAGCGCGACCTGGTGCTGGGCTCGGCCGTCATCGGCAACCTCGACGACGACGGGTACCTGGCTTCCACTTTGGAAGAGCTGGCCGAAGAAACCGGGGCGACGCCCGAGGAAATGGCGGCCGTCGTGGCCCGGGTGCAGGAACTGGATCCCCCGGGGGTGGCCGCCCGCGACCTCTCCGAGTGCCTTTTGATTCAGCTTCAGCGCCTGGAGGCCGGCGACAGCCTGGCCGCCGACATCTGCCGCCACCACCTGGCCCTGGTGGAAAAGAAGGACATGCCCGCCCTCTGCCGGGCGCTGAAAGCCACCAAAGAGGAAGTGGCCATGGCCATAGAGGCCATCCGGGCGCTGGAACCGAGGCCGGGCCGGGCCTATAACAACACCGATTCGGTCTACGTCACGCCCGACGTCTACATCTCCAAGATCGGCGACGAATACGTCATCAGCCTCAACGAGGACGGTCTGCCGAAGCTGCGCCTGTCCCGCGAATACCGCCGCCTCCTGACCGACAAGAGCGCCGAGGGCGAAACCAAGAAGTACCTCAATGAAAAGCTGAAGGGGGCCGCTTTCCTCATCCGCAGCATCCACCAGCGCCAGCGCACCATCTACCGGGTCACCGAGGCCATCTTCAAGGTGCAGCGCGATTTCCTGGATTACGGCGTCGAGCATCTCAGGCCCCTGGTGCTGCGGGATATCGCCGAGGAACTGGGCTTCCACGAATCCACCATCAGCCGGGTCACCACCAACAAATACGTCTACACCCCCCAGGGCCTGTTCGAGCTCAAATATTTCTTCGACAGCCCCATCAACCGCTTCCAGGGCGAAGCCCTGGCTTCGGAGAGCGTCAAGAACCGCATCAAGCAGATCATCGGCGCCGAGGACCCGCAAAAGCCCCTGAGCGATCAGCGGATCGTGGAGATCCTGCGGGGCTCCAACATCGACATCGCCCGCCGCACCGTGGCCAAGTATCGGGAGATGCTCGGCCTGGGCTCCTCCAGCGAGCGTCGCCGCATGTACTGAGGTCATTACCTCCTATGCGGAAACCTTGAATGCTGGAACTCCAAATTTGAATACACAGGTCTCCCCAACGTGAAACGGCCCGGTCATCGCCAGATGGCCGGGCCGTTTCGTCGAGATCAGGGGCGTTGGGTCAGCGACCGGATGGCCGTAAAAGTCGGGCTCAAGTTTTGGCGGCGGCGGGCCGATATGTGTCATGAGAACGGAAAGTTCTTGGAGAGGAGGCCGCCATGCTGGTCCATCCCGAAATATACGCCTGGCTCAATCGCCAAAGCCGTACGGAACCTCCGGAAAAAAAAGGGCGCCCCCTGGTCGGCCGGGCCGAAAAAATCGACAAGGGCGGCCCGGAAAAGGCCCGCGAGGCCCAACAGTACGACCCGGACCAGGAAGACCGGTCCGACGAGGTGGAATACCTCAACGAGCGCAAATCCAACCTCAATTTGTACGCCTGAGGGCGATTCTTCCAATCTGTCGGGAGCGGCCCGGAACGGGGTCGCCCCGATTTTTTTGTGCGCCGCCTCTTGAGGGGCCGGCGCTTTCAGGAGTTCTCGCTCATCGAAAAACGGCCATTTTGATGGCGAATGTGGTATGATGGTTGAGAACTACGAAGATGGATACAGATTCATGAACGGTTTCAACAAACAGCGGGCCCTGAAGACGGCCCTGGCGGCGGCGGAGGCCGGGGCGGCGGAATTGATGCCCGGTTATGGCGCCCGGCCGGAGGTGCGCCACAAAGGGGCCATCGACCTGGTGACCGAGTATGATCTGCGCTCGGAGGAAGCGGTCCGGAGAATAATCGGCCGGGCCTATCCCGATCACCTGGTGATCGGGGAGGAAGAGGGCGCTTTCGGTTCCGGGCGGTCGGACTACAAATGGTATGTCGACCCTCTGGACGGCACCACCAACTTCGCCCACGGGCATCCTTTTTTCGCCGTCTCCATCGGGCTGACCGGACCTGGCCCCTCGGGCGGGGAGACGCCGCTGGTGGGGGTCATCCTGGCTCCGGCCCTGGGCGAACTCTACTGGGGGACGGCCGGGGAGGGAGCCTGGCGGCGCCAGGCCGTGCCCGGGCGCGGCCTGGTGGAGCGCCGGCTGGCCGTGACCGCCACGGACCAACTGCGCGAGGCCATGCTCAACACCGGTTTCCCATATGATATTTACGAGCGCGGCGGCGAGATCCTCCATCCCTTCGGGCGGCTGGTCATGGCCGCCCGCAGCGTGCGCCGGGCCGGGGCGGCGGCCCTGGACCTGGCCTATGTGGCCGCCGGCGTGGCCGACGCCTTCTGGGAGGCGGGCCTGAAGCCCTGGGACGTGGCCGCCGGTCTCACGCTTCTGGCCGAAGCCGGCGGCCGGGTCACCGATTATCGCGGGGGGCCTTACGAATTGGGCCGGAGCGGCGACATCATCGGCTCCAACGGCCTTCTGCATCAAGCCATCTTAGACTGTCTGGAATAAGTTCGGAGGCGGTTTTTGCCCCCCCGTCCCAGCCCGCCGCCCGCCCAAGGGGCGGTGGCGTGTAGTCCCTGTGGAGCAACGCAACCATGAACGGAGGCGGTTCTTTTCATGAAAAAAGAATATGTCTGGACCGACACCGCGGCCATCGATGTATTTCTGAACGAACAGGAAATCGGCCACCTGACCACCATCGACGCCGAGGGCTGGCCCCAGACCGTGCCGGTGAATTATCTCTGGCAGGGCGGCACCCTGTATTTTCACAGCGGCCTTCGGGGCAAGATCGACCAGTTGCGGCAGAACCCGAAAGTGGCCTTCGCCGTCACCGAACCCCTGGGGCTCCTGACCAGCGAGGTCACTTCCGGACCCTGTCACGACACCCAGTTGGGCCGTTCGGTGCTCATCCGGGGCTTGGCCCGGGAGGTCAAGTCCCGAGAGGAAAAGCTCCGCCTCCTCAACAAGATTATCGCCAAATACGATCCGGCCGCCGCCCGTGATCCCCAGAACAACCCCCGCGACCCGGAGTCCCTGCTCAACGAGCCCGGCTTCCACGGTTGCCTGGTGGTGGCCGTCGAAGTGACCATGCTCACCGCCCGTCAGAACCTTCTGGACGGCAAGCCCACCAAATACCGCCAGGCCGTGGCCGCCCACTTCCAGAAGCGGGGCCAGGAACTGGGCCGCGAGCGGGATCTCAAGACGGCCGCTCTTCTGACCCGGGCGGCGCCCGCGAGTTCCATCGAGACGATGCATCCGGAAGGTGAATGACACAATGGGTGAACTGATCTTCTATCTCGGCGGGGCCAAAAGCGGCAAAACCCGCCTGGCCCAGGCCCGGGCCGAAACCTGGCCGGCCCCCCGGGTCTACCTGGCCACGGCCCAGGCCCTGGATGCGGAAATGGCCGTCCGCATTAAAAACCACCAGGCTGAGCGCGGGCCGGGCTGGCGGACCCTGGAAGCGCCCCTGGAGCCCGACCTGGCCCTGGCGGCCTTAGGCGGGGAGGCCCCGGTGATGTTGGACTGCCTGACCCTGTGGCTTTCGAATCTGTTGGGCGAAAGCGACGACGCCGCCTGGATCCTGAGCCGGGTGGACCGCCTGATCGCGGGCATTCGGGCCTATGCCGGGCCGGTGGTGGTCGTCTCCAACGAAGTCGGCGGCGGGATAGTGCCCATCAACGAACTGGCCCGCCGCTTCCGCGATCTGGCCGGGGCGGCCAACCAGCGCCTGGCCGCCGAGGCCGACGAGGTCATCCTGGCCGTGGCCGGGCTGCCGCTCAAGCTGAAGTGACTGAGTGAAGCGGTGAACACAATGGAACCATCCTCTTTCGGCCCCGGGCTGTATGTGCACGTGCCTTTCTGCGTTCGCCGCTGCCCTTATTGCGATTTTTATTCCATTTCGGCTCTGGAACTGATCCCCCGCTATGTCGAGGCCCTGGGCCGGGAGGCCGCCGCCGCCGCCAAGACCTGGACGGGGCCCTTCGAGACCCTGTATATCGGCGGGGGCAGCCCGAGCCTCCTGAACCGCCAGGGGCTCCTGGGCCTTCTGGAGGCTTTGAAGCCCCTGGATCTCTCCCGGCTGCGCGAAGTGACCCTGGAGGCCAACCCCGAGGACGTCGGCCCCGAACAGGCCGACCTGTGGGCCGAGGCCGGGGCCACCCGCCTGTCCCTGGGGCTTCAGACCCTCGACGAGCGCTGGCTGGGCGACGTTTTGGGCCGGGGGCACACCGTGAGCCAGAGCCTGGCCGCCGTGGAGACCCTGCGCGGCCGGCCCTACGCCCTGTCCTTCGACCTCATCTACGGCCTCCCGGCCCAGAAGCCGGAGGACTGGGGCACAGATCTCAACCGGGCCGCCGAACTGGAGCCGGACCACATCTCCGCCTACAGCCTGACCGTGGAGTCGGGGACCCCCTTGGCCCGGTCCATCGCCGAAAAATACCTGCCCCCGCCGCCGCCGCCGGATCTGGTGGCCGAGCTGTTCCTCATCAGCGGCCCGGCCCTGGCCGCCAAGGGTTTTTACCGCTACGAGGTCTCCAACTTCGCCCGGCCGGGCTTCGAGTCGCTCCACAACCTCAAATACTGGCGGCGGGAGCCCTACCTGGGCCTGGGGCCGGCCGCCCATTCCTTCGACGGCCGCCGGCGCTGGGGCAATCTCCGCTCCGTCCGCCAGTGGCTCTCCGCTCTGGCCGCCGGGGCCGAGCCCCGGGCCTTCACCGAGGAACCCGACGCCCGGGCCATCCAACTGGAAACCATCATGCTGGGCCTGCGCCTGGTCGAGGGGCTGCCGGAATCCCAGTTGCCCCCCGGCCCGGCCCTGGACCGCTATGTGGAGGGGGGGTACCTGGCGCGCGGCGAAGGCCGAATCCGGCCCACCGAAAAGGGGCTGCTCATCGCCGACCGGATGGCCGTGGACCTGTCGGAATAGGGCCGCTCCGGCTAAGGAGAGGAGGCGATTCAGCCCGACAAAACGAGTTTGCGGGTACCTGTTCCCGGACGACCAAACTTCGGCCAGACCGCTCTTCGGCTACTCGCCAACTTGTTGGCCGAGGGCGCATTGCCCCATTCGGGGCCCCGTGGGGACGACTGCCCCGCCCGGGGCGCGTAACGCTCAACTCTTCGCCGGCCTTCGGCTGTCCTGCCGTCGGCCGCAACGCACCGTTCCCCTACGGTGGCCACTTTCCCCCATCCCCTCCGGAAAGGCTGATCTGAGATGTCCTTTCAAATCCCCACCGCCAAATATACCGGCCGCATCAACGAAGTCTCCCTGGGCCCCGACGGGCCGGTCATCGGCGGCCAGAACGCCTACGGCTTCCACGCCTTTGAAGGCGCGTTTCCCCACCGGCCGCTCCTGGGCCTGGAAGTCTGGGACTATGACCCCGGCGAAGACTGGCCCCCGGCCCTCAGGGAGGCCTATGACGGGGTCATGGGCGACCCCGGGGCCTGGGCCCGCCGCTGCGTGGAATACGGCGCCGACCTGGTGTGCCTGCACCTGAAAAGCTCCGACCCGGCCGGCGGCAACACCGGGGCCGAAGAGGCCGTGGCCAGCGTGCGGAAGGTGGTGGAGGCGGTCGAGGCGCCGGTGCTGGTTTACGGCCTGGGGCTGGATTACCGCGACGCGGAGACCCTGCCGGCCGTGGCCGAGGCCTTCGTGGGCCGCCGGCTCATCCTCGGCCCGGTCATCGACCGCAATTACCGCAAAATCGCCCCCCTGGCCCTGGCCTGCGGCCACATCGTGGCCGCCCTTTCGGCCACGGACTTCAACCTGGCCGAGCAGCTCAACATCCTGCTGTTCAATCTCGGCCTCCCCAAGGACCGCCTGCTCATGGACCCCACCACCGCCGCCCTGGGCTACGGAATGGAATACTGTTATTCGGTCATGGAGCGCATCCAGATCGGGGCCCTGGCGGTGAACGACACGGATATACAGCAGCCGATGATCAACTTCGTCGGCGAGGAAAGCTGGCGGGCCAAGGAGGCCGGGCTCCCGACCGCCGACAATCCGCTTCTGGGCGAAGCCGTCTGCCGGGGCATCCTGCTGGAGACCACCGCCGCCGTGTCCTACCTGGCCGCCGGGAGCGGCCTGTTGTCCCTGCGGCATCCCACTTCGCTGAAACTGACGCGGCGCTT
Organism: Candidatus Adiutrix sp.; assembly: GCA_031553735.1. Classification (GTDB taxonomy): domain Bacteria; phylum Desulfobacterota; class Desulfarculia; order Adiutricales; family Adiutricaceae; genus Adiutrix. The sequence goes on along the minus strand of JAVBLB010000082.1, from coordinate 11,137 downwards.
TCTGGATCTGATGTACGACGGCGGCCCGGCCTCCGGGGAAGCTATCTTGTCCGTTCCGGTCTCCGAACTCTGAACGTCACGTTCGAGCCCGGCCGCGCCTCAATATGTGCCCCTTTCTTTCGATTCGGGTGGGCATATATTGTAAAGGCGAGGCTTTTCTGGTAGTATTCTCGAAATAAGATTCCCTTGGTTCGGATCGCGATATCGTCTGCGGAGTGTTGGAGGCATCGATGGCCATCGAAAGGCGGGGAGGCTGTTCAGACTCTTCCCGGACGTCAAATTTCAGCCAGACCGCTTTTCGGCCGCTCGCCGACTTTATCGGTCGGGGGCCCACCATGCGGATCGGCCTTGTATTGGGCGGGCCGGGACTGCTCGGCCTGGGCGGCTGCGCCGTTTCCCCGTCTCAGAACATTCTGGGCGCGTTTTTCCCGGATTGGTTGTTCTGTCTTCTGGCCGGCCTGATCGTCGCCGCGCTGGCCCGGCTTTTCTTGATAAAAAGAGGGCTGTTGGTCCCGTCGGGGCCTTGGTCGCCGATGTTGTATCTGACGCTCGCGGCTCTGGCCGCCCTGTTGACCTGGGTGTTTTTTTTCCAGAATTGAACCAGGGTTCGAGCGGCCAGCCGAACGCCGGCCTTCAAGGCGGGCGGCCTTCGAATCCTCTTCCGGCATCGTCCCGAGCGCTGGACGACAAGAGACGGGAATCGCCATGTCCTCTCCACTCCCCCCCGATAAACTGCGCCGGCTGGTGCTGGGGTTTCTGGCCCTGACCGTGCTGGTGGGTCTGTACGTCATCTGGCGCCTGGACAGCTCCCCGCGCACCGACGACGCCTACGCCGACACCATCGAGGTGGCCCCGGAGGTGAGCGGCCGGATCATCGAATTGGCGGTCAAGGACAATCAGGCGGTCCGCAAGGGCGACCTCCTGTTCCGCCTCGATCCGCGCCCCTTTGAAGCCGCCCTGGCCATGACCCGGGCTTCCCTGGTCTCGCTGGACAAGGAGATCGACCTGACCCGGCGCCTCACCGAGGCCCAGCTCCACACCGCCGAAGCCGCGGCGGCCGAAGTCGAGCGGGCCGCGGCAGCCGTGGCCCAGACCCGCACGACTCTGGCCCGGCTGGAGCCGCTGCTGAAACAGGGGTACGCCTCGGCCGAGCAGGTGGATCAGGCCCGCACCGCCCTGCGTCTGGCCGAAACCCAGGAAGCCGCCGCCGTCTACGCGGCCCGGAGCGCGGCCTCGGCGGTGGGCGACGTGGAGGCCATGCTGGCCAAGCGGGAAGCCCTGATGGCCGAGATCGCCCTGGCCGAACTGGCCCTGGAGCACGCCACGGTGCGGGCCCCCTTCGACGGCCGGGTGCTGGGCCTGACCACCACCGTCGGCCAGTTTGCCGTCATGGGTCTCCCGCTGTTCGTCCTGGCCGACACCACCACCTGGTATGTGGTGGCCAACTTCCGGGAGACCGAACTGGGCAGCATCGGCCCCGGGGCCCCGGCCCGGGTCTATCTTCTGGGCCGCGAGAACCGGCGGTTCGAAGCCCGGGTGGAATCCGTCGGCTTCGGCGTCCACCCCGACGACGGCGGCCTGCGGCTCAGCGGGCTGCCGGTGGTCAAGCGCTCCATCAACTGGGTGCGGGTGGCCCAGCGCTTTCCGGTCAAGATCGCGGTGAAAGACCCGGATCAGGAACTGTTCCGCATCGGGGCCTCGGCCGTGGCCATCATCACCGGGCCGGCGCCCAGGGAATAGACGGGTTCCCGTGTCGGCGCCCGTCTCCGAATCCGCCGCCGTCGCGGCCTCCCCGGCCGAACGCCTCCGGGATTTCCTCCGGGCGGAACTGGCCCCCTTTCCCGGCCGGTTCCGGGCCATGGTCCGCCAGCTCGTCTGCCTGGGGCTGGTGATGATCATCTCCCTGACCCTGGACATCCCGTTCCTGATGCTTTCAATCATCATCGTCTTTTTCTGCCATCAGATGAATCTGGCCCTGACGGTGCTGGCCGGGGTGGTGATCACCGTGGGCTGCCTGTTCACCAACGTCATGTCCATCATGATGCTGGCCTGGACCTTCGAGTATGCCCTGGCGCGCATCCTGACCGCTTCGGCCATAATTTTTGTCGGCCTCTACTGTCTCCGGATCAACCCCCTCCTGGGGGCCATCGGCTACATGTCCGCCCTGGTGGCCGTTTTCGACCAGAGTCTCTATCCCCTGGCTCCGTATCCGGAATTCCTCCTGCGGGCCACTCTGTGGTGCGTGGCGGCGGGGCTGTATCCCGTCCTCGTGGTCATTGTGGTCAACACCTTGATTTTGCCGGTCAATCCGGTGAAAGACTTCGAGCGGGAACTCCGCCTCCGGGTCGACGGGATTTGGGCCCGCATCGAGGCCGGGCCAGGCGGTTCGTCCTTACCCCCCGTTGAGCCCGACCGGGAAGAGGCGGCCGGGAAGGCCCTGCGCCGGAATCTGGCCTTCGCCGGAATTTTGAACAAGACGTACAAGGCTGAAAAAGCCCGCTACCTGCGGCTGCTGGATCACCTCGACCGGCTGTCGGCCGCCGCCCGCCGGCTTTCGGAGGAAGCGGCGGGGGAGGCGGATCCGGATCGGCGGACGGTGCTGGCGGATCTTCTGGAGGGCGGGCGGGCCTTTCGCCGGAGCCTGGATCAGGCCGAACCTTTCCGGTTGGCGCCGGAGGCGGCCTCAGCCCTGACGACCGACCTGGAGCGCCTGCGCCGCCGCCCCGGCGCCTTGCCGGCGGAGGTCGAGCTCGGGGAGGCCTTCCTGGACCTGGCCGGCCTGGCCGACCAGCCGTTCGCCCCGGAGGCCAAAAAGCCATTTCTGATCCCCGACGCCTGGATCAACCCGGCCTACGCCAGGTTCGCCTTCAAATCCACCCTGGCCACCATGCTCTGCTATTTTTTCTATTCGAGCGTCCAGTGGGACGGCGTCCACACCAGCATGCTGACCTGCATCATCCTGGCCCAGCCCAGTGTGGGGGAATCGGCCCAGAAGGCCGTCCTGCGCCTGGGCGGCTGCGCCACGGGCAGCCTGGTCACGCTGCTGATAGTCATCTTCGTCGTGCCCCACCTGGAAAGCCTGGCCGGCATTTTGGTGGTGACCTTGGTCTTCATGGCCGGGGCCAGTTGGGTGGCCATGGGCTCGCCCCGCATCAGCTATGCCGGGATGCAGATCGCCTTCGCCTACACCCTGGCCCTTCTGGAGAATTACGGCCCCAACTTCAACCTGGTGGAGATCCGGGACCGCCTGATGGGCATCGTGATCGGCATCGTGGTGTATACCGTCATCGGCCTTCTTCTCTGGCCCGAACATCCGGACCCCGGCGCCCCGGCCCCGGAAGGGCTTGGGTTCTAATTGAAAGTTATTGTATAGATATGGTTTTTATCATTGCCGAGGTATCGGCGGCATGCTGATTCCGGGACCATTGATATAGCGGGGGCTTTTCGGCTCCCCCGATCTGACAGGAGCCACGGGCATGATTATATGGATGCGGGCGATCAAACTTTCGTCCCGGACGCCGCGACCCGGCCATGGCGCCATCACGGCGGCGCCTGGCCCCTTCGGGGCGCGGTTCCGGGCCGCGCTGGCGGTCTTTCTGCTTCTCCCGACGCTGTTCGCCGGCTGCGCCCCCTTGTCCGGGAAGGATCGGCCGCCGGCCGATTTGATCGATCCGGACCGCATCGAACTCAGTCGCGGCCTTAAGCTGGCCTCCGGCGACTGGCCCGAGGCCCGCTGGTGGGAACGCTACGGCGACGAACAGCTCAACCGCCTGGTGACCCAGGCCCTGAAGGACTCCCCGGACCTGGCCGTGGCCCGGGCCCGGTTGGAAATGGCCAAATCCCGGGCCGAGATGGTCCGGGCCAGCCACGGCCCCTTGGTGGGCGGTTTCGCCGCCATCACCCGCCAGCACGTCTCCGACGCCGGCTTCCTGGGGCCCTACGCCGCCGACGCCCCGCTCCTGGGTCTGACCGGCCCCTGGTACACCAGCGGTCTGATGGGCCTGTTCGGCACCTACACTTTCGACATCTGGGGCCGGAACCGGGCCCAGACCGAAGCCGCCCTGGGCCGCCAGAACGCGGCCCTGGCCGAAACGGCCCAGGCCGAGTTGCTCCTGGCCGCCGGCCTGACCCAGACCTATTACGGCCTCCAGACCCTGCGGGAGACGGTCCGGCTGCTCCGGGAGGCCCGGGCCGTGGAGTCGGAGATGCTGGCCGCCCATGAGGCCCGCCGGTCCCGGGGGCTGGAGTCCCGCACCCCGGCCGATCTGGCCCGGGCCGGCCAGTTGGAGATGGACCAGCAGATCAGCGCCGCCGAAACCGAGATCGGCCTTATGGAGGAAGCTCTCCAGGCTCTTCTGGGGCTGAGCGGCCCCCGGCCGGAAATACTCCCCGCCCCGCTGCCGGCCGTGGCCGGGACCCTGCCGCCGACCCTGGGATATGACCTCCTGGCCCGCCGGGCGGATCTCCAGGTGGCCCGCTGGACCATCCAGGCCGGCCTGGGCGAGGTCCAGGCGGCTCGCGCGGCCTTCTACCCCAGTTTCGATCTGCGGCTTTTTTACGGGCTCGACGCCATCCACCTGGAGGATCTGTTCAAAAAGGGCTCCCAGCAGTTCAACCTCATCGGCGGGCTGTCGCTGCCCATCTTCGACAGCGGCCGGTTGAACGCCGGGCTTCAGGCCGCCCAGGCCGCCCGCGACCTGACCATCGCCGAATACAACCAGGCCGTGGTCCGGGCGGTGCGGGAGGTGGCCCAGGCCGGGCTGCGGCTGGAGGGCCTGGACCGGGAGGTGGCCCTCCAGCGGCGACGCCTCGATTCGGTGACCCAGGCCGAGAAAAGCGCCCGGGCCCACTATCGCACCGGCCTGGTCGATCAGGTGACCGCCCGGGAGGCCCGGCTGCCGGTCCTGGTTGAACAGGGCCGCCTGTTGGAACTGCGCGGCCGGCAGGTGGGGGCGGATATCGACCTGATCCTGGCCCTGGGCGGCGGCTTCCACAGCTATCACGATCCGCTGGGGCAGCGCTGACGGCCGGTATGGCGTTCACGCCTTCCGCAGTCGCCTGGTTTCCTCGAGGCAGTGAAGTTTTGAGCCGCAAGGCGCCGGGGCGGCGGATTTTTTTGGAGCGAGCCGCCAGCGGGGGGCCACTTGTCTGAGCGCAGCGAGTTGTGGTCCCCCGCTGGCGAGCGAGCGGAAAAAAATTCGCCGCCCCGGCGCCGGCCCCAGGATGCGAGCCTCCGCTTCCCGCCCCCGGCCCGTCGCCACTTTATCGTTGACGGGACGGTTGTTTTCGGGTATTCATATATTCTTTAGGTGCGAAAGATCGACGGGCGCCGGGAATCCGGCGAGTTGATTGAAAAACGGCTGACATCAAACAACTTTCTTTATTGAGGAGGTAGCGGCATGCGGAGGATCACGGTGGCCGTGCTGGCCATGGTCATGGTTCTGGGCGCCGGGCTGGCCATGGCCCAGGACAAAAAGGAACCCCTGAAGCTCGGATACGGCGGAGCCCTGATCGGCAACCTGGCCTCATATGGCCTGTCCGGCTTTTACGGAATGGAATATGCCGTTTTGAAGGCCAACGCCGGCGGCGGCGTCCTGGGCCGCCAGGTGGAGATCCTCAGCGAGGACGACGGCTGCGACCCGGCCCTGGCCTCCAGCGCGGCCACCAAGCTGATCGGGGCCGGCATCAAGCTGGTGCTGGGCCACACCTGCTCCGGGGCCACCGCCAGCGCCCTGAGCGTTTACGGCAACAACGTGCTGCTCATCTCCCCCTCGGCCACCGAGGTCAGCCTGACCGAAGACGGGACCCACCCCTATTTCTTCCGCACCATCATGCGCGATGACGCCCAGGCCGATCTTCAGGTGGAGTTCGTCAAGAAACGGGGCTTCAAGAAAGTGGCCATTCTCCATGACAAGGGCGATTACGGCAAGGCCCTGGCCGATCGGGCCAAGAAAGGCCTGGAAGAAGCCGGCGGCGACATCAAGATCGTGCTCTTCGAGGGCGTGACCACCGGCCAGGTCTCCTTTGACGCGGTGGTTTCCAAGCTGAAGAACAGCGGGGCCGAGGTTCTGCTGTGGGGCGGCTATTACAGCGACGCCTCCAAGCTGGTCACCCAGATGCGTTCCAAGCAGGTGGGCACCGTCATCGTCGGGGCCGACGGCCTGAAAAACGAACAGTATGTGAAGCTGGCCGGCGAGGCGGCCGAAGGCACTTTCACCACCGGCCCCTCCGACCTGTCCAAGAGCGCCAACCCTCCGGCCGCGGTGACCGCCGCCCTGGAGGACCATAAGAAACGCCATCCCACCGAGGAGCCCGGCCCGTATTTCTTCTACAGCGCCGCGGGCATCGAAGCGCTTTTCGCGGCCGTTGAAAAGGCCGGCAGCGCCACCGACCTGGAAGCCATCAAAAAGCATCTCCAGGAAGACACCGTGGAGACGGTCATGGGCCCGGTCCGCTTCGACGCCAAGGGCGACATCGTGGGTTCCCAGGCGGTCATGTATGAAATCAAGGGCGGCCAGTTCGTCGAAGTGGATCTGTAATTTCAATCCGATTCCGGCCGAGTCTTGAAGCCGGAAGACCATACCCGGAGACGCGGCGCCGGGGGCCGCGTCCGCTTTGCCGGTCCCGGTCGCCAGAGCGGTCGGGACCGGCTTGTATCCCTGGAAAATACTGATTTCGACACCCCAAGGCACCACGCGCACGCGGACGCCCGCTCCAGGCGGCGGCCGGGAGCGGGTTTTGGAGCGAGGGCGGAAGGGCTATGGATTTTTTTCGCGACCTGTTTATCGGCGGCCTGACCAAAGGCAGCATTTATGCCCTGATCGCCCTGGGTTACACCATGGTCTACGGGATCATCTCCCTCATCAACGTCGCCCACGGTGAAATCTACATGATCGGGGCCTTCACCGCCCTGATCGCGGCCATGGTCCTGACCCAGGTGGGGCTGGCCGGCTGGGGCCTTCTGGTTTCCGTGGGCCTGGTGGCCATGCTCTATTCGGCCATGTACGGCTGGACGGTGGAGAAGGTGGCCTACAAACCCCTGCGTCAAGCCTCCCGTCTGGCCCCCCTGATCAGCGCCATCGGCATGTCCATCTTCCTGCAGAGCTATGTCCAACTGATTCAGACCCCCAACTTTCTGATCTTCGCCAACCTGGTGCCGGATATCGCCTTCCTCGATTCCGTCAGCCACATCGTCAACAGCACCCAGTTGGTCATCTGGATCACCACCGCCATCCTGATGGTCGCCCTGACGGTGATCATCAAATGCACCCGCATGGGCATGGCCCTGCGGGCCGTGGCCCAGGACAAGGACATGGCCCGCCTTTGCGGGGTCAACATCGACCGGGTCATCTCCATGACCTTCGTTCTGGGGTCTTCCCTGGCCGCGGTGGGGGGCCTTTTGATCGGCTGCTACATGCAGCAGATCGACTCCTACATCGGTTTTCTGGCCGGGATGAAAGCTTTCACCGCCGCGGTCCTGGGCGGCATCGGCAGCATCCCCGGGGCGGTTTTGGGGGCCCTGGTGCTGGGCTTCGCCGAGAGCTTCGCCGCCGGCTATATTTCCAGCGACTATGAGGACGTGGTGGCCTTCGTGCTGCTGATCTTCATCCTGATCGTCCGGCCCGGGGGCCTCATGGGCGAAGCGCAGACGCAGAAGGTTTGAGCATGTCCCCCCAACCGGAACAAACGCATCATAATCGCCATCAAATCCTGGCGGTCTGTAGCCGGGAGCTGAGCCGCTCTTTTATGGCCGCCCTCTGGCTGGTTTTGTTGTCCTGCCCACTGGTGGTTTTCAAAGTCAACCCCATCGACGGCACCATCGTCTACCGCTGGTTATGGCTGGTTTATGTGGCCGCCGGCGGCTTCGTCCTGTCGGCCCTGTGGCGGCTGCTTCTGGAACGCCGCGACCGGATCCGCCATCGCCGGGCCGAGGCCGAGTTCGAAGAGCTGGCCCCGGGCGCTCGTCGGGGGCCGACCCGCACCTGGGTGGATGTGCTGATGGGCGCCCGCCACCGCAACGCCTTTCTGGGGTTGATGCTGGCCGCCTTGGTGTCCGTGCCGCTCTGGGGTTCGCCCTACACGGTCAATACCCTCACCACGGCGTTGATCTACATCACTCTGGGGTTGGGGCTGAACATCGTGGTCGGGGTCAGCGGTCTTCTGAACCTGGGCTATGTGGCTTTCTACGCCATCGGGGCCTATACCTACGCCCTGCTGAACCACTATTTCGGCCTGGGCTTTTGGCTGTGTCTGCCCCTGGGAGCCCTGACGGCCACGGTTCTGGGGCTCCTGCTGGGCTTCCCGGTGCTGCGGCTGCGGGGGGATTACCTGGCCATCGTCACCTTGGGCTTCGGCGAAATCGTGCGCCTGCTGTTGACCAACCTGGACATGGTGACCCGGGGGCAGCGGGGCATCGCCAACATCAGCCCGCCGAGTTTTTTCGGGATCGACCTCAACGGCACGGTCAAGCCGGTGCTCCTGAATTGGCTGCCCACCCTGGACCCGGTGCTGGATCTCAACAAGGCCTTCCTGTTTTTCATCATCCTGGCTCTGGTCATCCTGACCATCCTGGCCGTCTTCCGTCTGGAAAATTCCCGCCTGGGCCGGGCCTGGCTGGCCCTGCGCGAGGACGAGATCGCCTGCCAGGCCATGGGCATCAACCGCACCCGGGCCAAGCTCACCGCCTTCGCCCTGGGGGCCACCTGGGCCGGCCTGGCCGGGGTGGTCTTCGCCTCCCAGATCACCTTCATCAATCCCAGCAGCTTCACCTTCATGCAGTCGGTGATGATCCTGTCCATCGTCGTCTTGGGCGGCATGGGCTCCATTCCCGGGGTCATCATCGGGGCGGTGGTGCTCATCGTCCTCCCTGAATACCTGCGGGCCTTTTCCGACTACCGGATGCTCCTGTTCGGCGCGGCCATGGTGCTGATGATGGTCTTCCGGCCCGGCGGCCTCATCCAGAGCGTGCGCCAGGCCTATGTCTACCGGCCGACTCAGCCGGACGGCGGCGGCTACGTCCCCCTGGCCGAAGGGGAGGACCGCTGACATGCGCCCGGAAGACGCCAAAACCCCGGCCCCCATCATCGAAACCCGGGGCGTGACCATGATCTTCGGCGGCCTGGTGGCCCTCGACGAGGTGGATTTCCAGGTGGCCACCGGTTCCATCACCGCCCTGATCGGCCCCAACGGGGCCGGCAAGACCACCTTTTTCAACTGTCTCACCGGCATCTACACCCCCACCCGGGGCAGCGTGACCTTCAACGCCCCGCTCCGGGAGGGCCGCGGCGGCCGGCTGGTTTCGCTGGCCGGCCTGAGCCCGGACAGGATCACCACCCTGGGGGTGGCCCGCACCTTCCAGAACATCCGGCTGTTCAACAACCTCACCGTGCTGGAGAACGTGCTCATCGGCTGCCACTCCCGGATGAAGGCCGGCCTTTTCGGGGCCCTGTTCCGGGATAAAAAAACCATGGCCGAGGAACGGGAGATGGCCGAATACAGCTATCATCTCCTGGACAGTTACGGCCTGGGGGCCGCGGCCAACGACCTGGCCAAGAATCTGCCCTACGGCGCCCAGCGGCGGCTGGAAATCGTCCGGGCCCTGGCCACCCGGCCCGCGCTTCTTCTGCTGGACGAACCGGCCGCCGGCCTCAACATCGGCGAAACCCGGGAGCTGGAGGATCTGATCCACCTGGTCCGCGATCGGGAAAACCTCTCCATTCTCCTCATCGAGCACGATATGAGCCTGGTGATGAGCATCTCCGAGAAAATCTACGTCATGGAATACGGGCGGCTGATCGCCCGGGGCGCCCCGGAGGAAATCAAGAGCGATCCCCGGGTCATCAAGGCCTATCTGGGCGAGGAATAACGGCGGGTCCTCCATGCCCCAAATGGGGCAATGCGCCGCCTATAAGCGGTCTGGCAGAAATTGATCGTCCGGGAACGAGCTTTAAGGCCTTCCCACTTTAAAACTGACACCACGTTCGAAAGCGATGATGAGGAACGGTCGATGCTGACGCTCTCCGGGGTCCACACCTATTACGGCAATATCGAAGCCCTGAAGGGCATTGACCTGGAGGTCCGGGAAGGGGAGATCATCGCCCTGTTGGGCGCCAACGGGGCCGGCAAGACCACCACCCTGAGCTCCATCTCCGGCCTCACGCCGCCCCGCCGGGGGCAGGTCGTCTTCGAAGGCCGGAATCTGGGCGGGTTGAGGCCGGAAGCCATCGTGGCCCGGGGGCTCATCCAGGTGCCGGAGGGTCGCCACATCTTCCCCAGCCTGACCGTGCTGGAAAATTTGAAAATGGGCGCCTATCTCCGGGGAGACAAGAAGAACATCGCCACCGACCTGGAATACGTCATGACCCTCTTTCCCATCCTGGGCGCCCGCTCCGGTCAGAGCGGGGGCACCCTGTCGGGGGGCGAGCAGCAGATGCTGGCCATCTCCAGGGCCCTGATGGCCCGGCCGCGCCTGTTATTGCTGGACGAACCGTCCCTGGGACTGGCTCCGTTGATAATCCGCAATATTTTTGATATAATCCGGCAGATCAACTTGGAGCAGGGCACGACCATCCTTTTGGTGGAGCAGAACGCCAACCTGGCCCTCCGGGTGGCCCACCGGGCCTACATCCTGACCACCGGCACCATCACCCTCAGCGGAGTGGCCGACGATCTCCTGGCCGACGAGGCCGTCCGCAAAGCCTACCTCGGCGGCTGACCAGGGCATAGCCCTGGACCCCCAGATGCTATCGCATCTGGCCCGAACCCGCTTCGCTGGGCGGCTGAGGCCGCAACGTCTGGGCGGCCGGGTCCGTTTCGTCCACAGGGGTGGGCGGGCGCTGAAGCGCCCTTGAAGAGTATTGCGGGGGCATAAAAGGTCGCCCGTATTGGCGCCGTTCACGTCAGCCGATCTGGTCCATTGTGCAGCGGCTGTGGTTGCTTGGCTCGTCCACTGGGTTGGGCGGGCGCTGAAGCGCCCTTGACGAGTATTGCGGGGGCATAATAAGGTCACCCGTATCGACGCCGTTCGCGTCAGCCGACCCGGTCCATCGCGCAGCGGCCGTGGCCGCAGCGCCACTTGTTTGAGCCGTTCAGGCGAGTTGTGGCGCTGCCTACGGGTCACCGCGGCTTTACTACCGAC
>JAVBLB010000087.1:0-13675 GCA_031553735.1 Candidatus Adiutrix sp. | reverse complement strand
TCGGGGGTCCAGGGGGCGAAAGCCCCCGGCGCGGGTGGGTCCAGGGCAGGGCCCGCGCAGGGCCCTCCCCTGGCGGGGTTCGGGGCAGCGCCCCGGCGGACGCCGAAACCGCCGCGATGCATCACCCCGCTTTCAAGCGATTGCCCTGTGTCGCGATGGCCGGAAACAGCCTCGCCCCGAATGGGGCAATGCGCCGCCGAAAAGCGGTCTGCCTGAAACTGCTCGTCCGGGAACAGGCACCCGTAAACTTGTTTTATCGGGCTCAATCGCTCCCCGCCTTAGAGCGCGTGGTCGATCAGGTTCCACAAGCGTTCGGTTTCGGCCTCCTGGCGGGCCGCTTCGGCCGGCCCCAGTTCGTGGTCGTAGCCGATGAGGTGCAACAAGCCGTGGATGAGGTAAAAGTAGAACATTTCGTTGTCGGTGTAGCCCAAGGGGCCGGCCTCGCGGCGGATGGTCTCGGCGGAGATGACCACGTCCCCCAGCACCCGGGGGGCCCCGGGCGGGGGGGCGACTTCAGCCGGCCCCTCTTCCAGGGCGAAGGCCAGGACGTTGGTGGGGGCGTCCACCCGGCGGTACTGGCGGTTGATGGCCCGGATTTCCTCGTCGTCGATGACGCTCACCGAGAGGTCGGCCTCGGCCAGACCCAGTTCCTTCAAAAGCCGGGTCAGGCGGCGGCGCAGCTTGGCCCGGTCAATGGGTAACGCTTTTTGGCGGTTCGACAGATAGATGGCCATACATCTCCTTGGCCGGCTCGGCCTTGGCCCCGGCCGGCCGGGGCTCTTTCTTCTCTTCGTTCGGCGCCCCGGCCTTCTTGGCTCCCGGATAGGCCACCCGGTGGTGGTAGATGCCGACCAGGATGGTGGTGAAGGTGTTGATGACCTCGGAAATTTCCCGGGTCTTCAGTTCGCAGTCGTCCAGTTGGCCGTCGTTGAAAATCTGGTTGACCAGTTGGCGGACCAGGTTCCGGATCTTGGTGGGCGTGGGCTCGGCCAGGGACCGGGTGGCCGCCTCGCAGATGTCGGCCAGCATGACCAGGCCGGCTTCCCGGGAACGCGGCCGGGGGCCGGGGTAGCGGTAATCGCCCTCGTTGATCTCCGGCTGGCCTTCCTGGCGCTGCTCACGGGCCTTGTGATAGAAAAAGGACATCAGGCTGGTGCCGTGGTGCTGCTCGATGATGTCGATGATGCTCTGCGGCAGGCCCGTCTCCCGGCCGATCTCCGCGCCCTCCCGGACGTGGCCGATGAGAATCAGCGCGCTCATGGAGGGGGCCAGGGTGTCGTGCCGGTTTTCGCCGGTCTGGTTTTCCACGAAATACAGGGGCTTCTTCACCTTGCCGATGTCGTGGTAATAGGCGCCCACCTTGGACAGATGGGGGTTGGCCCCGATGCCTTCGGCCGCGGCTTCCACCATGGCCCCGACGATGACCGAGTGGTGATAGGTGCCGGGGGCCGAGAGCATCAGTTCCCGGAGCATGGGGCGGTCGAGGTTGCCCAGTTCCAGGAGCTTGAGGTTGGTCGAAAAGCCGAAGGCCATCTCAACGAGGGGGATCATGCCGCTGGCGATGATCCCCGAGAGAATCCCCGAGGCGGCCGCGGCGCAGAAGTTGTAGGCCGCCTGGCGGCTCCACTGCATGTCGCTGAAGAGCGTCAGACCGAAAAGGGTCAGGCAGTTGACCACCACCACCCAGAAGGAGGCCGGGATGAGGTGGCCCCGCTCGTTCATGTTCCTAAGGCACCAGGTGGCGGTGATGGCGCCGTTGTAGCAATACAGGAGGGCGGCGAAACGTCCGCCCTCGGGGGCCACCACCGCCGCCACCACCGCCGCGAACAGGGCCATGAAGGCCGCCTTGCGGATGCCGAAAAAGATGGCCACCAGCATGGCCGCGGTGGGTATGGGCATGGCGTAGAAAACGGTGCGGCTGTCGAGGAAGTCGAAATCCCAGGCCAGGCTGGTGCCGACCATCTGGGAACTGTGGGCCAAAAGGGCCACCAACAAGAGGGTCAGGATCAGGAAGGCCTGCTCCTTGATGGGGATGGGCTGAAAGCGGGCCCGGGGCCCGATGTGGGACAAGACCAAACTGGCGTTGAAAAAAACGAACAGGGCCACGAACAGGCCGAAAAACCGGAGCACCCACTCCTGGCTTCCGGCCGAACTCTTCATGACCTTGAGTTTTTCCATGGCCTCCGGGGTGATGACGGACCCCTCCCGGACGATGACCTCGCCGGGGCGGATGTTGAAATAGGAAGCCGGCACCGTGCCGCGGGCTTCGTTCATCCGCCGCTCGGTTTCCCGGGGATCGGGGGTGAGGTTGGGCTGCATCAGGCCCTGGGCCAGGGTCAGGATCAGTCTGATGTCCTCCTGGCTGAAGCGGGCCTTCAGCATCCGGGCCCGCACTTCCAGCATGCGGTTGGCCGAAGTCAGGTCCAGAAGCCCCGAAGCCGCGGGCACCATGTATTCCGACCGGGCCGGCAGCACGATGATCGAGGCCGGCCGCTGTCTTTGATTGCCGAAGGGGTTGGGGCGGTCCAGAAGGCCCTGGCCCATGATTTCGGTGGCCAGGCCCAGCACCGGCCGTTCGATGACCGTGCTGAAGCGGCGTTCCAGCATCGTCTCCCAGATCCGGGAGTCGCGGGGAACGTTAAAGAGCCGCAGAAAGGCCGCCTCCAGCTTGGCCAGTTCTTCCTGGTGCGCGGCGGCTTCCTCCGGGGTCAAGGGGCCGACCTCCTGGTTGACCAGTTCCCGCCCGCGGCGAAAGAGTTCGGCCGCCTCTTCCTCCAGGGCCGCGCTCAGGCTGCCGTCCAGGAGGAACACCGGGGCCACCCGGGAGGCGGCCTCGTGCTGCTGCAGTTCCGTGGTGGCCTGGTCCACCAGCCGGAAGCCCCGGTCGGAGCGGATGGTGTATTCGGCCACGTCCCCCACCTGATACTTGGTGGGGGTGGGGAAGGCCAGGATGACCGTGACCGCGGCCAAAAGGCCGATGAAGCCGACCTGGGCCACCAGTTCCCGGGTATACAGCCAGTTCAGCCGCTTGCCCAGCTGGCGGAAAAAAGAGGGCCGGGCCGGGGCATGATGCCGGGTGGTCAGTGCCTTGGTCATTTCAGAGTGCCTTGATTTCATTCAAAAACCTGGGCCCCGAATGGGGCAATGCGCCGTCGAAAAGCGGTCTGGCTGAAACTGATCGTCCGGGAACAGGCTCAATCGCCTCCCCGCCTTATCAGTGGCCCGAAGGCCGGGCGCCGGGCGGCGCCTGGTATTTGGGTCGCCGCCGCTTCGCTCCGGAGCCTCGGAAAGATGGAGGCGATAGAACCTCCGTCTCGGCCGCGGCGACACGCGCATAGCGAAATCACGGCGGCGTTTGGCCCCATTCGGGGCTTAGTGGCGAGCTCCGGCCCGTTCATACGCTTCGATAATTTTTTTGACCAGGCGGTGGCGAACCACGTCCCGGGGGTTGAAACGGCAGAAGGCGATGCCTTCGAGGCCTTCCAGAAGGGAGACCGCCTCGATCAGGCCCACCGGCTCGCCGCCGGGCAGATCGCTCTGGCCGGGGTCGCCGGTCACCACCGCCCTGGAGCCGGGGCCCAGCCGGGTCAGGAACATTTTCATCTGTTCGCGGGTGCAGTTCTGGGCTTCATCCAGAATGACGAAGGCTTCGCCCAGGGTGCGGCCGCGCATGAAGGCCAGCGGCGCCACTTCGATGACCCGCCTTTCGACCAGCCGGACGTATTTTTCGAAAGGAATCAGGTCGTCGAGGGCGTCGTAAATCGGCCGCAGATAGGGATTGATCTTCTCGGCCAGGTCGCCCGGGAGAAACCCCAGGCGCTCCCCGGCTTCCACCGCCGGCCGGGTGATGATGATGCGGGAGACCCGGCCTTCGCTCAGCGCGGCCACCGCCGTGGCCACCGCCAGATAGGTCTTGCCGGTGCCCGCCGGCCCCAGCCCGAAGACCAGGTCGTGGCCGGCCATGGCCTCCAGATAGGCCCGCTGGCTCGGGGTCTTGGCCGTGACCCGGCGTTTGGTCGCGGCGGATTCGAACAGGGGGCGGGCATATTCCGCCAGGTCGGCCTCCGGCTCGGCCAGGGCCAGATTGACCAGGCATTCGGTGTCCCATTCGCTGGGGTGGCCGCCATCGGCCGCCAGCCGGGCCAGAGCGGCCAAAACCCGGTTGGCCGCGGCCAGCTTGTCCGGCGGTCCCTGGCCCAGGATCAATTCGTGGCCACGCTGGCCGATGTTCAGGTCCAGCAGCTTCGACAGCAGCCGGAGATTGGCGGAGCCCGGCCCGAAACTCAGTCGGGCCGTTTCGGCCGTCTCGTGTTCCCGGCGGGGCAGATCAGTCTTTTTTTTGGCGCTCATTGGCGGTTGGTTCACTCCAGGCCCCGAAGGGAGGTGATGCGCGTCGTCACGGCCGGGTGGCGGGGAAAAAGCGAAGGTTCGTCGTCGCCCCTACTATAATAAGCACCCTGCCGGCCGGTTCAAGGCGTCCACGGACCGCGCCGCGAGAACGGAGACGATGAAGTCGTCGGCCGGCTGTGGCGTGGTGTCCGGCCTTTCGGAGTTCGGCGTCGGTACCACAATTTTTCATTATACTCCATCGTACGCAATACACAACCAACGGCCTTCAAGCGGGCGCTCTGGAAGTGGGTCGCTTTTATATTGTAATCTGGCTGTATTCCTTTGAAATACTGGTTTCTATTTTATAAATATATGGATTAATCGGTTGGCCTGCGATTTTATTCGGTTTTTTATGGGATTCCTTTATATTTATATGGGGCCTCAGGAACAAGTCTGATAAATTTGAATTTTTCAGGGCCCCGAATGGGGCAATGCGCCGCCGAAGAGCGGTCTGGCTGAAATTGATCGTCCGGGTACAGGCTCAATCGCCTCCCCGCTTTCCCCCGGGCGAGAACGGCCAAGATTTGGGTGGCGAGTCGCGGCTCGGAAGCCGCCCCGCGTGAAGACGGGCTCAAGCGGGCGAGACCGGCCGATCGACGCCGCATACCATTCAGGCCGGACGAGATTCCTCGCCCGGCCTGATCTCCGGATGCCCGAACCTTCAGGGGTCGGGCGGCGGTTTTCGGCTCCGGTCAGCGCTCGAAATGGTCCGGCTTCTGGGGCAGGGATTCGACCATGAAACAGTCCCCCACCGCATCGCCGTCCACCACCACGCCCCGGCCGCCTTTATCGATCCAGAGCACCACCAGGCAGGAGAAATGTTTCCCCGGCAAGCTGGGGTCCAGATTGTTGGAGGCGTAGTAGGTGGCGTTTTTGGCTTTGCCCGATCCGCGTCCGGCCTTGGGTTCCGGCAGGTTCAAGAGCCCCCGCTGCCGGAAGCCATAAGCCACTTCAGTGCCGTTGTCGCCCATTTTCTGCATGGGGAAGCCCCAGAGGTCCGCCAGTTCTTTGCGGGTTTTACCCAGTGATGACTGATAGTTGTAGTCGAAAGCCTGGTAGGCCCGGATCATGGCTTCTTCCGTCAGGGGGGCCCCCGGCATCGGCGCGGCGACCGGGGCGGGCATCGGCATCGGCATCGGCGCCTGGGCTTCGCGTTTGTTTTTGCGGCCGCCCCTGGCGGGCTCGGGAGCGGGAGGCGCGGCATAGGCCTGGGGCGGGGCGGCCATGGCCGGTTCGGCGGCGGCCAGGCTCCGTTCAGCGCGGCCGGCCCGGGCGGGCTGCGGTTTGGAAGGCAGAGTGATGGTCGTTTTCGCGCGGTCTTCCGTCCGGCCGCCGATGGGCCGGCGTTCGACGGCCCCGGTTTCGGTCGAGGCCGGGGGATAGCCCTGGGCGGGCATATCGGAGCGGCCCCGCGTCCGCCACTCGGCCTGGGCGGGCTGGGGTTTTGAAGGCAGGGTGATGGTTGTTTTCGGGCGCGCGTCCTTCCGGCCGCCGACAGGCCGGCGCTCGGCGGCTCCGGTTTCGGCCGGGGCCGGAGAATAGACCGGGGCGGGCGCGGCGGAGCGGTCCCGGGTCGGCCGGTCGGCCGGGACGGCTTCCTTTTTCGGAGGCAGGGTGATGGTCGTTTTCGGGCGGGCTTCGTTCTTTTGGCGGCCGGTGGCCCGGCGCTCGGCGGCCCCGGTTTCGGCCGGAGCCGGAGGATAGACCGCCGGTTCGGCGGCCCGGGAATGGCCCGGAGCCTGCCAGTCGGTCTGAGAGGGCGGCGGCGGGAGATCGGTCTCCGCGCTTTGAGCTTTTCGACTGGTTTTCCGCTGGTTGGCGGCCACTTTTTCCGGTTCCGGAGCCGGCTGGACCGCCGGAGAGGCCGGGAGCGGGCCGGGGGCCGCCGGCGTGTTCGGGACGTCGGCCTGGGCCGGCGGCGTTTTGGGGGAAGCCCCGGATTCATCGACGGCGGCCTCGCCCCGGCCGCCAAAGCCGATCCCGGCCGCCAAAGCCGCGCACATCAGGCCGTAAACGAATTTTCTCATGCCCATTTTCACTGCCAATCCCATTCTATGCCCCGAATGGGGCAATGCGCCGCCGAAGAGCGGTCTGGCTGAAATTGATCGTCCGGGTACAGGCTCAATCGCCTCCCCGCTTTAATAAATATGGACGGAGGCGTCGTCACTCCGTCCCGGCTGTAATGCGGTCCAGACCCGCCTCTGTCACTCGAACAGAGAGCCGGGGCCGTAATCCTCCGTTTCGTCGCCCGGGCCCGAAGAACCGGGCCGAGTGGTCGGGGGCGTCAGCGACAGGTGGCGGTAGGCTTTCAGCGTGGCCACCCGGCCCCGGGGGGTGCGGTGGACGAAGCCCTCCTGGATAAGGTAGGGTTCGTAGACTTCCAGGATGGTCTCCGACTCCTCGGCCACCACGGTGGCCAGCGTCTCCAGGCCCACCGGGCCGCCGCAGAATTTTTCGCAGATGACCGAGAGGATGCGGCGGTCCAGGTGGTCCAGGCCGGAGGCGTCCACATCCAGCATCTTGAGGGCCCGGTCGGCCACCTCGGCGTCGATGGTGCCGTCGGCCCGGACTTCGGCGTAATCCCGGACCCGCCGCAACAGGCGGCCGGCAATGCGGGGAGTGCCCCGGCTGCGCCGGGCGATTTCCAGGGCGCCTTCACGGGTCAGGCGGGCGCCGGAGAGATGGCCGGCCCGGGTGACGATGAGGGCCAGCTCTTCCGGCCGGTAGTAATCCAGCCGCAACTGGATGCCGAAGCGGTCCCGCAACGGCGGGGTCAGGAGGCCCACCCGGGTGGTGGCCCCCACCAGGGTGAAGGGGGGCAGGTCCAGCCGCACCGAACGGGCCCCCGGGCCCTGGCCGATCATGATGTCCAGCTTGAAATCCTCCATGGCCGGGTAGAGGATCTCCTCCACCACCGGGCTTAAGCGGTGAATTTCATCGATGAACAGGATATCGCCGGGGCTGAGGTTAGTCAACAGGGCGGCCAGGTCGCCGGGGCGCTCGATGACCGGGCCCGAGGTGTTCTTGAAGCCGGCCCCCAGCTCCAGGCTGAGGATCTGGGCCAGGGTGGTCTTGCCCAGGCCGGGGTGGCCGTGAAACAGGGTGTGGTCCAGGGCTTCGCCCCGGCTGCGGGCCGCCTCAATGAAGACCGACAGTTTTTCCTTCAGGTCGGGCTGACCCAGGAAATCCGACAGGGACTGGGGCCGCAGGGCCTTTTCCAGGGCCGCTTCGGGTTGGCCGTCCAGACGCTGGGGATCGAGTAGTTCGCGGGTCATGCTGCTTTCGGAGGCCTCGCCGGGCCGGTTTTTTTTCATTTGGCCCGCGTCAGCGTTTTCAAGGCCAGGCGGAGCACGGTCCCCAGGTCGGCCGTCGGGCCGGCCTCGGACCGGGCCAGGGCGGCCCCTTTGCGGGCCTCCGGCGGCGAGTAGCCCAGGTTGACCAGGGCCGAGACCGCCTCATCGTCGTCGGCGGCGGGCCCGGCGCCCTCGTCCGGCGCGGGGCCCGCCTTCAGGTCCTCGGCTTTCAGGCCGGCCAGGGCGGCCAGTTTGGGGGCCTTGTCTTTCAATTCCACCAAAAGGCGCTCGGCGGTCTTGGCCCCGATGCCCTTGATGCCGGCGATGGCCGCCAGGTCGCGGGTCATCAGGGCCCGGGCCAGTTCCCCCGGCTCCAGGGCCGAAATGATGGTCAGGGCCAGGAAGCTCTCCCGCTCCAGGCTGGTCAGAAAGCCGTAGAGTTCCCAGGATTCCTCCCGGATGATCAGCCGGGTGAAGAGATTCACCTCGGCCGGCGGCTCCGGCAGGGCCAGAAAGGTGCCCAGGGGCACGGCCAGGTCGTAGCCCAGCCCCCCGGCCTCGATGACGGCCGAACCGGGTTTTTTGCTGATCAGGCGGCCCCGGATGTGGCAGATCATGGCTTGGCCGCCTTGTTCATCAGGCCGGCCAGATCGCTTTCGGTCAGGTGCCGCCAACTGCCCCGGGCGCTGCGCGTGCCGCCGGGGACGAGCCGGCTGGCCCGGCCCAGGCTGGCGTGGCAGACGGCCACCGCCAGGGCGTCGGCCGCGTCCGGGGCCAGAGGTTCGTGAAAATTCAAAAGTTCGGCCACCATGCGGGCCACCTGACCTTTTTCCGCCTGGCCGTATCCGGCCACGGTGCTCTTCACCAGAGCCGGAGCGTATTCGAAGATTTCCTCCCCGGCCTGGGCGGCGGCCAGAAGCGCCACGCCCCGGGCCTGGCCGAGTTTCCGGGCCGCACGGACGTTGTGGCCGTGTAAGACGGCTTCCACGGCCACAGCCTGGGGCCGGTGCCCCTCGATCAATTCCTGAAGATGCTGATGAATATAGACCAGCCGGCGGGGCAGCGACCAGGCCGGGGGCGGGGAACAGCGGCCCTGGGCCACCAGAGAGAGGCGGTCCGGCGCGGCCAGCACCAGCCCGTAGCCGGTGTGCCGGCCGCCCGGGTCCACGCCCAGAATGAGGGTGGAAGCCCCGGCCTCGCGGGATCTGGAACCGGCCGCCGGCACCGCGCGTCCCTTTCGTTCCCGGCCCGGGCTTATTCCAGCTCGGCCGCGGCTTCGTCGGAGAAGTCGAGGTTGCTCCAGACCTTCTGGACGTCGTCGAGGTCGTCGAGGGCTTCCAGGAGCTTCATGGCGCTGGAGAGGTTCTTGCCCTCCAGTTCCAGGTTGTTGGAGGGCACGAAGGTTATTTCGGCGGCCGAATATTCCAGGCCGGCCTGCTCGAAGGCCCCCTTGACCGTTTCGAAATCGCCCACCGCGGTGTGGATCTCCACGCTGCCGCCGTCGGCGATGACGTCTTCGGCGCCGGCCTCCAGGGCGATCTCCATGGCCTGTTCCTCGCTGACTTTATTGTCTTCGAAAACGATGGAGCCCTTCTTGGCGAACATCCAGGCCACCGAGCCGGGTTCGCCGAGGTTGCCGCCGTATTTGCTGAAGGCGTGGCGCACTTCCGAAGCGGCCCGGTTCTTGTTGTCGGTCAGTACCTCCACCAGAACGGCCGCGCCGCCGGTGGCGTAGCCCTCGTAATAGATCTCCTCGTAGTTGACGCCGTCGAGCTCCCCGGTGCCGCGCTTGATGGCCCGGTCTATGTTGTCCTTGGGCATGTTGGCGCCTTTGGCCGTCAAGAGGGCCGTCCGCAGCCGCGGGTTGCCGTTGGCGTCGCCGCCGCCCTCGCGGGCGGCCACGGTTATTTCCTTGATGAGCCGGGAGAAGAGCTTGCCGCGCTTGGCGTCGGCCGCGCCCTTCTTGTGTTTGATGGTGCTCCATTTATTGTGTCCGGACATGCGATCTCCTCTGACGATATGTTTGGGCCGGCGGCCGGCCCTTTTGTAGGTTTATTTCGCCGGCGGCGTGTCGGCCCCGCCGTTGTCGGGCCGGGCCTTTTCGTAGGCGGCCTTCAACTGGGGGTCGAATATCTGGACGTCGGCCGCGCGGTGCAGTTCGATCATTTTTTCCCGCAGGACGGTTTCCAGCTTCTCCCCGGAAAGGTATTCCGCGATGTTGGTCCGGACCTCGTCCAGGGGCTCCACCCCGGCCGGCCGGGTATCGGTGACCTTCAGGATGTGAAAGCCCATGGGGGTTTCCAGAAGGGCGCTGTTCTCCCCGGGTTTCAACGTGGAGACGGCCTGGTCGAACAGGGGCAGGGACTGGCCTTTTTCCAGCCAGCCCATGTCGCCCCGGTTCTCGGCGGCTTCGGGATCGTCGGATATTTCCGCGGCCACGGCCCCGAAATCATCGCCGGCTTCCAACCGTTTGAGGGCCGTTTCGCCCCGGGCCCTGGCCTTGGCCTGAGCCGTGGTCTGCTCCGCGCCCACGATCCCCAGGGGCACGGCCAGAAAAATCTGGCTGACCCGCACCAGGTCGCCGTGCCGCAGCTCTTCCTGGTGGGCGTCGTAAAAAGTCCTGACCTCTTCGTCGCCGACTTTGATCTTGGCCAGGAAATCGTTTTCCTGCCATTTTTTCAGGGCCATGGTCTTGGCCATCTGGTCCCGGAGATCGTCCTCGGTGGTTCCGTATCGCTTCAGGAGCTCGGAGAGGGCTTCCGGGCTTTCGTAATCGCTTTTCAGGGCCGCCAGCGCCTCGTCCACTTCCTCGGCCCGGGGCTCGTAGCCGCGCCGAACGGCCTCCTGGCAGGCCAGTTCCAGGCTGATCAGACCCTGGAGCACTTCCAGGCGCAACTCCAGATCTTCCGCCGCCCGCTCTTCGCCGCTCCGGGGCTCCTCGTCGCCGAAGGTCAGGCGGCCGGCATCGGCCATGGCCACCTGGCTGTCCAGCGTCTGCCGGGAGATGGGCGTGCCGTTGACCGTGGCCACCACCGGGGAGTCGGCCTCCCGGGGGGGGGCTTCCGTGGCGGGGGGGGCCGGCGGAGCGGACTCCCCGGCCGCGGGAGGCGCGGCGGCGTCGCGGGCGGGTTCCGAAGATCCGCCGCCGTCGCAGCCGGCCAGGGCCAGCAGCAGAATCAGCAGGGTTGACGCGGGAAGAAGTCTGAGGATCATTTCGCCTCTTTGTTTCAATTTGAGATTGGACCCGCCCGGAAAGAGCGGCGCGCCGCTTTTACCTGGTGCCCCAGTCGATGGCTCCGCCGCCGGGGCTGGATGGCGGCGGCGGCGGGGGCGTCTGCCCGCCGCGCTGGCCGCCGGTCTGTCCGCCGCGCTGACCGCCGCGTTGTCCGCCGGTTTCCCCGCTTCGGGTGCCGCCGGTGCTTCGGGGCGGCGTTTGGGGGGTGACGCGCGGCGTCCGGGGCGGCGTGGCGGTGCTCGGCGGCTGCTGCCGGCCGGTGGCGGCGCCGGTCGCCTGCGGAGTCGCCGGCTGGGCCGCCGGGGGGCGGCTGAGGCCGGCTGTAAAGCGGTCGTGGACATTCATGGCCGCCAGGAGGGCCAACTGGGTGGTCAGCATATCATATTCGCCGTAAACCCGGGCGATTTCCTGGTTCAGATGGTCGTTGGCCAGGTGCAGTTCCTGCAGTTCGCCGTTGATCTGGTCCATCTGGCGCTTGGCTTCGTCATACTTGTCGTTGTCCACCAGGCAGCCTCCCGGCAGGAGGCCCAGAAGCAGGATCAGGCCCAGGCCGACCGTTCTTTCCAGGAATTTCCGGATTTTCCCGGTTCCGAAGGGGGCGCGCGCCGAGGCATACGCGTGGAACAGCCGCGCCGTCCGGGGCTCGGAAGGGCCGGGCGATGCGGTTCGGGCGTCAAAATACGTTTTACTTCCCATGTGACGGACCTCTGTTCTGAAAACGCGTACCGCCGGGGTACGTTTCTTGGCTTCGCGGGGGCCGGCCCGCCGGGCCACGGCCGGCTCGCCGGAGACGGGCGGGGTTTGCCTCTTCCGCTTTCAGTCGGCCGGAGGGCGGCCCTCAATACTGAAAATAGATGAAGGGCAGAACCCCGGACGGCCCCAGCTTCAAAATAATGACCACCCAGAAGGCGCACCAGACGGCCAGCACCGGCCCGGAAAGCCGGGCCTGCAGCCTGAGGAACCACTCCCGGACCTCGCCGCCCACCAACTGCATCAAGAGGGTCAGGGCGATGACTCCCCACACCAGGAGCGGCGCGCTTTCGCCCTCCCGCCCGAAATCAGCCGCCGCCCGGACTATTTCCCAGGCCCGGACGCTGTCTTCGGCCCGGAAGAGAATCCAACCGAGGCTGACGAAGTTGAAAGTGACGAAAAACCCCAGAAGGTTCCGCCAGAATTTGAATCGCGGCGTCCGCCGCTGCCAGGGCTTCAGCCCCGCTTCCTCCAGCTCCCGGTCCTTCCGCCGTCGCCGGTCGGCGAAAAAATGGCTCACCACCAGGGCCAGGCCGTGGGCCGCGCCCCAGATGAGGTAGCGCAGGTGGGGGCCGTGCCACAGGCCGCCGAGGAGCTGGGTCAGAAAAAGGTTGACCGATTTAAAGCCCCGGCGGTTGCCGCCCAGGGGGATATAGAGATAATCCCTCAGCCAGGTCGACAGCGATATGTGCCAGCGGTGCCAGAACTCCCTGATGTTGGTGGCCAGGTAGGGAGCGTTAAAATTCACTCCCACATTATACCCCAAAAGGAGCCCAATTCCCAATGCTAAATCGGAATATCCGGAAAAATCAAGATAAATCTGCGCCCCATAGCCGTAAATGCCGGCCCAGACGGCCAGGGGGCCGAAGGCCTCTGGCACCTGGAACACCTGGCGGACGATATGTTCCGAAACATAGCTCGACAGGGTGATTTTTTTGAACAGCCCCGACAGGATCAGCACCACGGCCAGGTTGAAATTTTCCGGGTCGTATTTCATCGAGTTCATCTGCGGGATGAACTGGCCGGCCCGCTGAATGGGGCCCGACAGGACCGTGGGGAAAAAGGAGACGAAATTCAGGGCCGACAACAAGTCCGGCGGCGTCAGATCCGGATCGCGGTACTGGTCGATGGCCAGCGACAGCCCCTGGAACGTGAAGAACGACAGGCCGATGGGGTACACGATCTCGGGCAGCCGGAAGCGCGACAGGAGCCCCCCGGCCAGCCCCAGGTCCTCCAGGAGACCGAGGCCGAATTCAAAATATTTGAAAAAAAACAAAAGGCCCAGGCAGACGGTCACGTCCAGGGCCAAAATGGCTTTCCGCCGCCCCGGCCGCTGTTCCCGGTGCAGCCGCACGGCGGTAAACCAGTTGCACAGGCCCACGATCACCAAAAGCGGCACGAAGCGGGGGGCCCCCAGGCCGTAAAAAATAAGGTTGGCCGCCAGCAGAAAGGGCGGATACAGTTCGGGGTTCGCCTTCAGGCGCCAGTTCAGCGCCAGCACCACCCCGAAAAAGACCGCGAATTCAAAACTGGTGAAAACCATGGCTGTCTTTGGGTCCCTCCGGGGCGGGAGCGACGGGTGGGGCGGGGACGCCGCCGGCTAAAAAAAAACCAGACCTGATCCGGTCTGGTGTCGCGACAGAGCCACATGAAAAAATACAGTCCGGCGGCTTTTGAATCCTTGTCCCGACCACCGTGATTCAGCCGTGGTCATGCGTAGTTGTTCGACGGCGCGTCGTTTCCGCGAATTTTAAAAAATTGGAGGCGGCAGGCGGATTTGAACCGCCGAGTAACGGTTTTGCAGACCGTCGCCTTACCACTTGGCTATGCCGCCTTTTCTTCGCGAATCGACCTTCCGCGCCTTCGAGTCTTTGGACTATACCGTATTGCATCGGCCAAGTCAAGGGGGGAGCCGGGGGGGGCCCCCGCCAGCCGGCGCCAGGCGCGGGGGGCCGGGCGGCCCCCCCGGGAGGCCCCGTGCGGCGCGGGGGGGATCCAAAAGCAGTGG
>JAVBLB010000100.1:0-49202 GCA_031553735.1 Candidatus Adiutrix sp. | reverse complement strand
CCGGTAAAACTTCTCCAGCCGGCCGCTCTCCCAACCGCGCCGCCGGTGGGGACCAAAGCATTCGGTATTTCTCGTCGGCGACGCGGTCGGGGCCCACGCGTCCGTCTTCCGAAGTATTACCGGCCCCGGTCGCCTGGTTTTCTTTTTCTCATCGCCCCGAATGGGGCAATGCGCCGCCGAAGAGCGGCCTGGCTGACATTGGGGCGTCCGGGGACAGGCACCCGCAAACTTGTTTTGTCGGGCTGAATCGCCTCCTCACCTTGGGTAAGGCCAATCTTGGTGGAACATCGGTATCAGACGACCACGTTCACCCGGGGCTGGGCCTTAGGGGCCGAAGCCGTACCGGCGGGCGAGCCGGATTCGCCGGCCCCGGCCGCCTGAAGCCCCGGGGGCGTGGCGGCCGTCCCGGCGGTTTCTTCCACGCCGGCGGACGGCGCGGCTTCCCCGGCCTTTCGCTCCAGGTTGTTCCGCAATTCCTCCAGGGTGGTTTTGGATTCCTCTTCCTCCTCGTCCGGCGCCAGGTTCTGGATCATGGTGTCGAGAAGGCTGTTGTCGGCGTCCTTGAGGGCCGCCTGGCTCTTTTGGTGGGCCAGGGCATATTTCGAAGGCTGCGAATTGGGGTCGAAATTGAACTCGTCCATGGAAATCGAGACCTGGAAGCGGCCGACGTCCGTTGCTTTGGTCGGGATGGCCGAAACCAGCCAGACGTCATCCGCGCCGGCATCGGAGGACGCCGTTTCAGACCAGTCGGTCTCCGCCACGGTCGGTTGGTCCGACGCCGGGGCGGCGGCGTTTTTCAAAAACGCCTGCAAATTAAACGAACCGGCTCCCTGGCCCACCGCTCCAATGCTCATGGCGATCACCCTCCCCGGTATCGTGGTGTCATAAAATGGTCTCTGACACTATATATATCGGGTAATCGGGTGGATACTTGAAAAGAAAAGCCTTCTCGGTTGCGGCTTCTATCGCCGCCGCGTCATCCGTCGGCCAGCCAGCTCGTAATGTCGCCGGCGTCCGCCGGGCCGTGGAATATGCGGCTGAAGTCAAAGCCCCGCCAGGCCGCGCTCCAGAGCCCCGGCTGATCGGCGGGGAGGCCGATCAGGGCCTCGGCCAGCCGCTCCACCGCTATCGGCTCGTCGGGGCCGGACGGCGTCAGGAAATCGCCGGTGATCACCGCCTCGGCGATCCGGTTTTTTTTCGCGGCCAGGTGAAGTTCCAGGGCCCCGAAGGCGAAGCGCTTTTTCAGAAAAATATCGGCCGGCGGCGACTGGCCCAGATTCCAGTCGTCGCGGCCGTATTTTTCCCGGGCCAGTTCGGCCGCGCGTCGTTGAACCGCTTGCGGGGGAGGGCAGGGCGGGCCGCCGTAGGCCCCTTGGATACCGGCCCGGAGGCTGGGGAGATCCACGGCCAGGTGGTCGGCCAGGTTGGTCACCCGGGCCCGGACCGAGGCCAGGCCCTTGCCGCGATATTTCTCCGGGTCCACCCGCAGCACCCGGGAGAGGACCGTCAGGTCCACCCGGTGCATGAGGGTGCCGTGCAATTGATACCGGCCCGGCGGCCGCCGGGCGGCCAGCCCGGAGAATTTGCCGGCCCCGGGGATGGTCAGGTCGTTGCGGCCTTCCATGACCACCTCCAGTCCCAGGCCTTGAAAGTGCGCGACGAGCGGCGCCAGGAGTTCGGCCGGCCGGATGTCCCGGCCGCCGGGGCGGGACAGCAGAAAGCTGAAGTTGAGGTTGCCCAGGTCGTGATACACCGCGCCGCCGCCGGTCAAGCGCCGCACCAGCGGGAGGCCCAGTTCCTTGAGGACCGGCAGGTTGACCTCGGTCCAGGCGTTTTGATGGCGGCCGATGATGACCGAAGGGCTGTTTTGCCACAAGAGAAAGCACCCGGGGGCGTCGGGTTCCAGGGCCTCCAGCAGGGCTTCCTCCAGGGCCAGATTGTAGGGCGGCCAGGTGGAACCGGTATCGTAATGGCGAAGGCCGGTCAGGAGTGTTTCGGTCATGTCGTCAGCCGTGCAGCGGGCGTCCGGTGGCGGCCAGGGCCGCTTCCCAGATGCCTTCCGGGAGGGTCGGGTGGGCGTGGATGGTGTCGGCCAGGTCGTTGACCGTCAACCCTTTGGTCACGGCCAGGCCGATTTCGGCCACCAGGCTGGTGGCCGCCGCTCCCAGAATATGGCCGCCCAGCACCCGGCCCTCGGGGCCGGAGACCAGGCGGACCAGGCCGTCGATTTCGCCTAAGGCCTGGGCCTGGCCCAACTGGCGGAAGAGAAAGTCGTTGGCCCGGCTGCCAGGATGCCGCTCCTCGGCCTGGGCCAGGGCCAAGCCGACGCAGCCGACCTCGGGGTGGGTGAAGACGGCCGAGGGGACGCATTGATAGTTGACGGTCTTATGCCCGCCGAACATGTTTTCGGCGGCGGCCAGGCCTTCGGCGGTGGCCACGTGGGCCAGCATGACCCGGGCGGGCCCCAGGCAATCGCCGATGGCCCAGACCCCGGGGATCCCGGTGCGGAAGTCTTCGCCGGCCTCGACCCAGCCCCGGCTGTCGAGGGGCGGGTTCAGGGCGGCCAGACCCTCCAGCGCCGGCCGCCGGCCGACGGCCACCAGGACGCGCTCGACTTCCAGTTCCCGGGGTTCACCTTCGCCGGAGACGGGCCTGATGGCGGCGGTGAGCCCTCCGGCCGTCTCCCGGATGTCGGCGACGGTGTGGCCGGTGAAGAAGGGCAGCTTGAGCTTTTTGAGGCTCCGCATGTAGTTTTTGGAAATTTCCTCGTCCAGCCCGGGCAGGGGCAACAGGCGCGGCAGGGCCTCCACGATGGTCACCCGGGTCCCGAAATCGTGGAAGATCTGGGCCAGCTCGCAGCCGATGACCCCGCCGCCCACCACCAGGAGGCTGGCGGGCCGGTCCTCCAGCCACAGGGCCTGGTCGCTGGAAATGATTTTTTCCCCGTCCAGCTCCAGGCCGGGCAATGAGGCGGGCGTCGAGCCGGTAGCCACCAGAAGCTGGTCATAGTCGTATCGCTCCGCCCCGCCGGCGGCGAGATCCACCCGCACCGTGCCGGTTTTTTCCACCGTGGCCGCGCCGTGGACCAGCTTGAGCCCCAAGGCCTGGAAGTG
This sequence comes from Candidatus Adiutrix sp., assembly GCA_031553735.1. Taxonomy (GTDB): domain Bacteria; phylum Desulfobacterota; class Desulfarculia; order Adiutricales; family Adiutricaceae; genus Adiutrix. The sequence goes on along the minus strand of JAVBLB010000100.1, from coordinate 46,089 downwards.
CCGGGTCAGCCCCAGGGTCTGGTCGTCGATGATTTTTTTCTGGCGGACCCGCAGGCGGTCCATCCGAACTTCGAAGGTTCCGCCGCCGATCAGGCCGAAGGCCTCGGCCCCGGCCGCGTCCCGGGCCAACTCGGCGGTCCGCTTCATGATTTTGGAGGGCAGACACCCCCGGTGCAGACAGGTGCCGCCGGGCCGATCCTTTTCAATCAGCACCACTTCGGCGCCCAGTTGCCGGGCCCGGATGCCCGCCGCATAGCCGCCCGGTCCCGCCCCGATCACCACCAGCTTGAAGGCGCTCATGTTTCGTATCCCTTCCTGTCCAGACCTCGCGGAGCGACCATGCGTCAGCGGGGCTCTGTCATTATACCAATATACCAACTCCCCATCAGTATGCGTCGTTGGGGACCGCACGGCGGGAACCGGTAAAACTTCTGCGGACGGCCGCTGCCCAACCGCGTCGCCGGTGATGGTGTCGGCGTTCGATATTTCGCGTCGACGACGCGGCCGGGGCCCACGCGCCCGTCCTCCGAAGTATTACCGGCCCCGCCTGGCTGGATCGGTTGACGCGAATGGAGCTGGTCTCGATGGAGCGGTTGGTGGCGCTCGTTTTGGTTGATGGGGTGGCGTTGTTAGCGGCCGCACGGCGGGGGCCGGTAAAACTTCTGCGGACGGCCGCTGCCCAACCGCGCCGCCGGTGATGGTGTCGGCGGTCGATAATTCGCGTCGGCGACGCGGCCGGGGCCCACGCGTCCGTCCTCCGAAGTATTACCGGCCCCCGCCTGATCTGGGGGGCTGACGTAAACAAAATGAATCGCGATGAGTAAGCGCTCAAAAAGGGCGCTTCAGCGCCCGCCCCCACCCGGTCGATTGGCCGACGTGAGCAAAGCCGATCGCGATGGTAACCGTTCCCAAAGGGCGCTTCAGCGCCCGCCCCACCCGGTAAACGACCCCGATGGTCTCGGCCACCCAAACGTTGCGTCCTCGGCCTCCCAGCGAAGCGGGTTCGGAGAGGATGCGCCAGCATCCGGTGGGTCCAGGGCTCAGCCCTGGTCGCCAGTCAATGTCGGGTGGCGGGCGGCGGCGGTTTCGTCGAGGCGGCGCACCCGAGTCAGGGTGGGGGCGGCGGTCAGGAGTTCGGGGGTGACCCGGGCCTCTTCGGCCACCTGGAGCATAGCGGCGATGAAGGCGTCGAGCTCTTCCTTGGATTCCGTCTCCGTGGGTTCGATCATCAGGGCCCCGTGAACCACCAGCGGAAAATAAATGGTGGGCGGGTGGAAGCCCAGGTCGATCAAACGCTTGGCGATATCCAGGGTGGAGACGTGGTGGGGGGCCTGCCGGGCGTCGGTGAAAACACATTCGTGGAGACAGGGCTGGTCGAAGGGCAACTCGAAGGCCTCTTTCAGCTTGGCCTTGATATAGTTGGCGTTGAGCACGGCCAACTCGCTGACCTTTCGCAATTCCGGCCCCAGGGACAGGATGTAGGCGTAGGCCCGCACCAGCACCCGGAACTGGCCGTGAAAGCCGTGCAGACGGCCGATGGACAGGGGCAGGTCGTGGTTCCAATCATAAGGCGGGGAGGCGATTGAGCCCGTTCCCGGACGATCAGTTTCAGCCAGACCGCTTTTCGGCGGCGCATTGCCCCATTCGGGGCATTGATCCCCGTGTTTAACCACGCGGGGACCGGGCAGGAAGGGGACCAGACGCTCACCCACCACCACTGGGCCGGCCCCGGGCCCGCCGCCGCCGTGGGGCGTGGAGAGGGTCTTGTGGGTGTTGTAGTGCACCACATCCAGGCCCAGGCGGCCGAGGTCGGCCCGGCCCATGATGGCGTTGAGGTTGGCCCCGTCGCCGTAGACCAGGCCGCCGCGTTGGTGGATCAGTTCGGTGATGCGCGGCAGTTCGCTTTCAAAAATTCCCAGGGTGTTGGGGTTGGTGATCATCAGGCCGGCCACCTCGTCGGTCATGAGCTTTTCCACGGTGGCGTATTCCAGATAACCTTTCGGCCCCAGGGGCACCTTGACCTCGCTGTAGCCGCACATGGCCGCGGTGGCCGGGTTGGTGCCGTGGGCCGTTTCGGGCAGAAGCATCAGCGGGCGCTTTTCACCCCGGTGGCGGTGATAGGCGGCGATCATCAAAAGCCCGCACAATTCGCCGTGGGCCCCGGCCCCGGGCTGGAGGCTGGCCGCCGACAGGCCGGCGATTTCGGCCAGATATTGTTCCAGCTCGTACAAGAGCGCCAGAGCTCCCTGGCAGGCTTCGGCCGGGAGCAGGGGGTGGGCTTCGCCGAAACCGGGCAGAGCGGCCAGGGTTTCGTTGATCTTGGGGTTGTATTTCATGGTGCAGCTGCCGAGCGGGTACAGCCCGGTATCCACGCCGAAGTTCCAGGTGGAGAGGCGAGTGTAGTGGCGGGCCACTTCCAGCTCCGACAGGTCCGGCCAGTCGGGGCCGTCGCCGGACACCTCCGTCGGCAAGGCGGCGGCGGGGACGCCGCTCTCGGGAAGGCTCAGGGCCGAGCGGCCGGGACGGCCCTTTTCCCACAGCAGGGCTTCGTTCAGCACCAGGCCGCTGCCTCCGGGATTGTTGTTCCGGCAACTAAGCAGGTCACACTCGTGATTTCGCTCAAGCCCGAAATCACTGGACTTGGTCGTCCGAGAATCGATTTCGCCAACCGCCGGGTTACTCGTAAGCGCGGTACTCATGCGATCACCTCCGCGACCAGGGCGTCGAGTTGGCCCCTGGTTTTAGTCTCCGTGACGCCGAACAGCCAGGCGTCGGGGAAGGCAGGATACCACTCGGCCAGGGACAAGCCGGCCAGAACCTTCTTATTCCGCAGGGCCCGGTGCCGGGCCGCGAAATCCAGGCCCGGAGGGGGAGTCAGGGCGAATTCATTGAACGTGGGCGCGGAACCCAGCGGTTTGAAACCGACCCGGATCAACTCCGCTTTCAGGTATTCGCTCAGATCGAGGTTGACCTGGGCCAGCCGGCGGAAGCCGGTGCCGCCGGCGGCGGCCATGAAGACGGCCGCCGTCAGGGCGCAGTGGCCGGCGTTGGAGCAGATGTTGCTCACCGCCCGGGAGCGCCGGATGTGCTGTTCCCGGGTGGAAAGGGTCAGGACGAAGCCGCGCCGGCCTTCGAGGTCGATGGTCTGGCCCACCAGGCGGCCGGGCATCTGACGCACGTGCTCCATTTTGGCGCTCATCAGGCCCAGGGTGGGGCCGCCGAAACCCTGGCCCAGCCCCAGGCTCTGGCCTTCGCCGAAAACGATGTCCGCGCCGCAAGCGCCGGGGGATTTCATCAGCCCCAGGGCCAGGGCCTCGCTGAAGCCGGCCGCCAGAAGTCCGCCGGCCTGGTGGACGGCCTCGGCCGCCCGGCCCAGGTCTTCGATGACCCCGAAGAAATTGGGCGACTGCATCAACAGAACGGCCGGCTCCGGCGCGGCCGCCAGCGGGGCCAGGTCGGTGCGGCCGTCGGCCAGGGCCGGGAGGGTGACCAGGGTCACGTCGTCGAGGGGGCTGAGATAGGTGGCCAAGACTTGGCGCCAGTGGGGATGGACCAGTTCGCTGACCGCGATGGTCCGCCGCTTGGTCAGGCGCTGGGCCATGAGGGCGGCTTCGGCCATGGCCGTGGCCCCGTCATAGAGACTGGCGTTGGTGACCGGAAGGCCCGTCAGGCGGCTGATCAGGGTTTGGAATTCGAAAATGGCCTGGAGCGTGCCCTGGCTCATTTCCGGCTGGTAGGGGGTGTAGGAGGTCAGGAATTCCGATCGCCCGGCCAGGTGCGGCACCAGGGCCGGGACGTGGTGGGGGCTGGAACCGGCGCCGACGAAGACCCGCCAGTCGCCGCCGGCCCGGGCGGCCATCTCGCCCACCCGGGACGACAGTTCCCACTCGGTCAGAGGCCCCGGCAGATTCAGCGGCCGCCGGCGGCGGCTTTCCGGGGGGATGGTTTCAAAGAGGTCGTCCAGGCTGGCGGCGCCCACGGCGCCGAGCATTTCCCGGATGTCGTCCGGGGTATGGGGCAAGTATCTCATGGCCGTTACTCCAAAACCTGAAAAGACACAGCGCCGCCGTGACCGCGTTTCGATCGGATCGCGGCGGCGGGGCGGAGGTCAACCGCCTCCGTATGCGATTACAAAAAAGTGACGGATGGAAAAAGTCCGAAACTCAGCCGGCCTGTTCGGCCTCGAGCTGTTTCCGATAGGCGGCCGCGTCCAGGAGTTCGTTCAGCTGAGCCGGGTCGCGCAGTTCCACCTCGATGATCCAGCCCTCGCCATACGGGTCGCGGTTGACCAGGCCGGGGTCGTCGCTCAAAACCTCGTTGACGGCCGTGACCCGGCCGTCCACCGGGCTCAGAAGGGGGCTGACGCTCTTGGTGGATTCCAGGGTGCCGAATTCCCGGCCCCTGGCCAGGGCGGCCCCGACTTCGGGCAACTCCACGAAGGTCAGGTCGCCCAACTGGTCCTGGGCGAAGTCTGAAACTCCCAGGCGGTGGGGCGGGGCCGGGCTGATCCATTCGTGGTCGGCGTGATACTTGAGATCGGACGGCAGCTTGATGTCGCTCAGTTCTTTCATGATCCGAAACCTCCGGCCCCGGCGGGGCGTGGAATTATTACTCCGGCAACTAAATAAGTCACACTCGCGATTTCGCCAAAGCCCGAAATCGCTGGACTTGGCCGTCCGAGAATCGACTTCGTCAGCTGCCGGGTTAATATGCTAACGGCTGCCGGGCGGTGCGGCCCGGGCGGATGTCGTCGCAAATTTCAGCTTTCAACTCCCGGCGGGCGTCTTTGAGCCTGATTTCCGTGCCGGCCGGGAGATCGGCTTCGATCTTGACGAAGCCGCAGACCAGCCCCTTGGGCGTCCAGCCCTCGGGCCTGTCCGGGCCGGCCAGGCCGACCACCCGGCCGTCTATCCGGCCCAGGCTCATCTCGGCCACGGCGGTCAGCACCCGGCCCACTTCCCGGCCCTCGTGGATGACCACGGCCTCGTGGGGCTCCACCTTGCGGGGGTCGAAGCCCACGAACGGCCGGGTGTGGTCGGCGGCGCGGGGATCCAGGGCCGCCCGGCCGTGAAAATCCTTGGTGAAGCCGCCGTCGGCGGCCAGGGGCAGGGCGCTCGTCCAGGGGTTGTTGATGAAGGGCCAGGGGCCGATGTCCTGGTGGCTCAAGGGCAGCACCGCCCCGGCCCGCAGGGAATCGCGGGCGGCCAGGCCGCAGGGGATGAGGCCGTCCTCCTTCCCCGCTTCCAGAAGGGCGTTCCAGAGCGCCGGGGCTTGACCTGCGCCCAGAAAAATTTCGAACCCCAATTCGCCGGTGTAGCCGGTGCGGGAGATGAAAAGGGGCGTGCCGTCGAGCAAGCGGACGTCAGTCGCGGCCAGATCGAGGTCGCCCTTGAAGCTGAAATAGGGCATTTTGGCGAAGACCCGCTCCGGCTCGGCCACCAGGCTCCTGAGGATCCGGAAGGAGGCCGGCCCCTGGAGGTCCAGCTTGGCCAGGCGGCCGGTGAGATCGGTCCAGGCGAACCCTTCCCCGCCGGGCAGTTTTCTCATATGGTCGATGACCGCGGGACCCTGGCCGGCGTTGATCACCAGGGCGAAGCGTTCCCTCCCGGGGGCCGGGGAGGGCAGAGGATAGACCAGGGCGTCGTCGATGGCCCCGCCCCGGGCGTCCAGAATGAGGCTGTAGGCGGCCCGCCCGGGTCGAAGGCCGCGTAGTTCCCTGGTCAGGGCGAAATTCAGGAAGTCGCGCAGGTGTTCCCCTTCGGCCACAAGCGCCGTCATGTGGCTGGTGTCGAAGAGGCCGGCCCCGGTCAGCACCGCCAGGTGTTCCCGGACCGCGCCGCTGGGATACCACAGGGGCATGGACCAGCCGCCGAAATCGACCAGTTGGGCGCCCAGGGCGGCGTGAAGATCGTGAAGGGGCGTGGTGCGGAGAGCGCCGGACATAACCACCCATACCTTTTCCGGCCCCTGCGGGGGCTCCAGTGGTTCATTGAAAACAGGGCCTGGCATTTTTTACGAGGATATGGTGAACCAGCCGGTATTCCATAGCTTGCAGTATGGCAGTATTTGCTGTTTTTGTCAATATTATTTATATTGTTTTCGAAAAATATAAAATTGTGAATCAAAAATTGACGTTTTGTGGTGGGGTGGGGATCGGGAGGGGTTGTCCGTCAGGCGTAAGGCGATCCAGGCAGGACAGCCCGCCGCTGGCCGTGACGGCGATGACGGCCAGGGCGGCCGGGGGGACGTCGATATCGAGGTAATTGGTGGGCCAGTCGCCGGGGAGAGCCGCCAGGATGACCCGGATGACGGCCTGGTGGGCCACCACCAGGGTGTTGGCGTGGCCAGCCGCTTCCCGGGCCAGGAGATGGAAGGCCGGCCGGACCCGGGCGGCCAACTGACTGAAGCTCTCGCCGCCGGGCGGGGCCTGGCCCGCCAAATCCCGGCCCCGGGCGGCCCACTCGTCGGGATAGTTGGCCCGCAGCCAGTCCTTGGTCCGGCTCTCCCACCGACCCAGGGAGATTTCCACCAGGTCCGGTTCAAATTTGAGGGAAGCGTTGTCGGGGCGACCTTCCAGAATGATCTCCGCCGTTCGGCGGGCCCGGGCGAGGGGGCTGGCCACGGCCAGGGTGAAGCGGAGGCCGGCCAGGCGGTCCCGCCAGCCTTCGGCCTCCCGCCGGCCGGTTTCCGAAAGGTCGAAGTCGGTCCGGCCCACCATCAGGCCGGGCGGGGCCGCGCTTTGCCCGTGGCGGAAGAGAAAAATCCGGGCGGGTTCCGTCATCGCCCGGCGAGCCGGTTCAGGGCCCGTTCCCACTCGTCGGAACCGACTTGGCGGGCCACGCTTTCCGGCTCCAGGCCGAGCCGCCGGCGGAACCAATCCTCCACGGCCAGGGCCACCCGCTCCCGATGGTCGACAGATTCCAGGGCGCCCGGGGAGGCGGCGGCCGCCGCCGGCGTGAAATAACCCCGGGTGATCCGGAAGCGTTCGGCCAAAGTCACCGGCCGGTCGTTCTGCCAGTATTTGTCGGCCAGGTAGACGGCCAGGGCGGCCCGGGCCAGGGTCGGGCGGAGCCCCCAATAGACGGCCTCCTCGTTTGCGTCACCCGGGAGGCCGGGCCTTGGCGGGGCGTCCAGAAGAGCCAGCATCGCCGCCGGCGGGTCGGTGTGGGCGCCGATGATGAGGCTCAGGCCCGGCCAGCCTATGGCCAGGGCCAGCCGGCGGCCCGCCCGGGCGTGGTGGGGCTCCCCATGCAGCACGTCGTGCAGCAGGCCGGCCAAAAGGGCCGCCTCGGCGTCCGTTTCCAGCCCGGCCGCCGTCAGCGCAAGGCTTACGCGCATGGCGCCGCCGGCCACCAGGCGCGAGTGCCGGCGTTTGACCGGTCGCGGTTGATGTTGCAGCAGCAGTTGCCAGGCTTCGGCCGGAGTCGGCCGCACCCGGCGGCGGGGCGGCCGGGCCCTGGTCAACTCGTTCGGGGTGTCGAGATCACAGATGATGCCTTCGTCCGGCAGGGGGAGAAAAGCCGCCGGCCCGGTGCGGCCGCGGGGCGCTTGGCCGGTCATGAAGTCCCGGGCCGCCGCCTCCGGCATCAGGGAGGCCAGCCAGCCCCGCAGACCGCCGGGGCCGGACCAGCGCCGGATGTCGTCCAGATGCCGTCCGCCGATGACCGGCGGATGGCCGGTCCGGGCCACGGCGAGGCCTGGCTCCGCCGCCGGTTTGACGAACGTTGGTATGAGTATCGACCGGTTTCGGCGGCCGCGGCCCAGCCGCCGCCAGGCGGCCAACAGCGACAGGATCGTCTGGGGCAGGACCAGGGCCGCGTCCACCGGCAGAACCATAACCGCTTCCGCGCCGGCCAGGGCCGCCAGGCCGGCTTGAAGGGAACTGAACATGCCGCGTTGGTAATCAGGATTGAAGACCGGCTCGGCTCCCAGGGCGGTCGCTTCGGCCTCCACTTCGGCCCGGGCATGCCCGGTGACCACCGCCACCCTCGTGAGGCCGCAGTATCCGAGGCTTTCCACCAATCGCCGCAAGTGGGTGCGGCCGCCGAACTCGGCCAGGGCCTTGGGCCGCCCGCCGAATCGCGACGACAGCCCCGCCGCCAGAATCAACCCCGCCGCTTCGACCCGTCCGCCCGCCATCTGGTGCTCCTGGTTTATTATAGCTTCGGCGGCTAAACATATTCTTTCTCGGACGACCAAGGTCATGTGATTTGGGGCTTTGACCAAATCACTCCGAATACGTTTAGTCGGCGGGTCAATACGTTGTTCACCCGGCGCCTTCACCGCGTGAAGCCGCGCCGTTCCAGGCCATGATACAGGCAAGCGCGCCAAAAAGCCAGGCCCGGCCGGGTCGGGCGGGTTATTTTTCGGCCTTGATATACTTGACGATTTCATCGGCGAAAATGGTGGTGGCCTCGGCGCTGGGGTGACCGTCGCCGGGAATGCTGTACTGCGGCCCTGGATTGGGCAGAATCAGCAGCAGGGGGATCTGGTCCGCCGGCAGATCTTCCAGATAGTCCGCATCTTTGTTGTGTTCGAGAACCGTCAGGCCGGTGTGGTATTTGGTCTGGAGGAGTTCGGCGGCTTTTCGGATCAGAGCCAGGTGAAGTGTCTCCAGGTATTTTTCTTCATTGAGTTTTTCAAGCAAAAAATTTTGGGATTGCCCTTCATCCTTTTTGATTTCGCTAAAGGATCCCCCGTAACTCACGTCTCCGCCCGGGGTCATTTCATAGGCCGGCCCATCCCGAAACCAAGGTGACCGCCCGGCGTTCCGGAGGGCGTGGGCGGGGATTGATAGGTAGAACACATGAATTTTTTTGTATTTTTTGGCGATCTTATCCAGATATCCGTTTTCGATCATCGCCACGACCTGATGCGTTCCGTAACCTGAAACGCCTAAATTGAAAACCTGGTAGCGGTCCCCCAAAAGCTCGCTCACTTTATAGGGATAGGTGTCCTCATCTTCCAAGCCTTCGCCGAAGGTCAGGGAGCAACCCATGAACACAACCGCTTCTTCGGCTTGCGGATGTTGAGGAGTGACTCGGAAGCCCTCGGGGGTCAAATTGTAGAGGACGCTGTAGATCAGACGCGACCGCGCTTTTTTGACGGCCATGATTTGAGCCGCCCGTTTTACCATGGTATAGCCCAGCAAGGGGTCTTTCCGGTGGGAAAAGGGCACGGTGATGGCGTCGTCAGCCACTACCCGACCCTGGGCGGCGAAAATGTTCCGGGCTTCCGTCGCATCGCGCACCATGACACCGGTGTTCCGGGCTTCCTGGAAGGCCGTATCCTGAGGGAGCGTTTCGTCTGCGTCTTCGGCTTCGGCATACAAGTCCAGGCTATCTTGGACTTCGTCGGAAAATTCCGGAGCCACCGCCGTTATCTCCTCATTCAGGCCCGGGTCTTTGGCATTCATCGAGGCCAGGTAGGCTTCGGCGGCGCCCAGCGCCGCGAAGACGGCCACCATGGAGAACAGGGTGGTCTTGAGATAAACGTTCCTCAGGCCCAGCCCCAGGCAGAGGCTCAGGAGTCCCAAGCCCAGGAAGCGTAAACTCCAGAGCCGCACGAACGGGAGGCCGACGTCCAATCGGTCGAGGTTGAAAAAATACAGCGTGGCCACGAAAAAAATCGCCGCGGCCGAGAGCCAGATGAGCGGCCGGCCGGGGGACGGCCTCAGATTCCTGTCTTGCATGATTCCTTGATCCAAAACGAAAGCGGACCGCGTGGTCCATCTCGGTGCGTATGAAACAGTGGTTGGCGGCTGCGGGGGCGCAGAGCACCGGGCTCGCCCCGCACGTTGAAGCTGGTGTTGATCAGCACCGGCCGGCCGCTTCGACCCGTCCGCCAGACATTCGGTGCTTCCTGAGAGATGGGTTCAATCGTTGACCCGGTTTCGTGGTTCATGGACGGAGGCGATGGAACCTTCGTCCCGCCCGGGCGGGCTACTTTTCGGCTTTGATATACTTGACGATTTCGTCGGCGAAGACGGTGGTGGCCTTGGCGCTGGGGTGCCCGTCGCCGCGGATGGTGTCTTCCGGACGCGGGTTCGGCAAAAGCAGCAGCAAGGGGATGTGGTCCGCCGACAGGGGCTTTAAATATTCCTCGTTGGTGAAGGGCTCGAGAACCGTCAGGCCGGTGTGATACTTTGCTTCCAGAAGGTTCCGGGCTTTTTTGATCAGGGCCATGTGCAGGGCTTTGATGTTCTTGTCTTCGTTGAGCTTGTCAAGCAGAAGGTTCCTCGACTGGCCCTCCCGTCTTCTGACTTCGCGGAAGGAGCCCTTGTAGACCACGTCGCCGTTGGGGGTCATTTCGTAATCCGGCCCGTCCTGATCCCAGCTCGACTTCCCGGCGTTCCGAAGGGCGTGGGCGGGGATGGTCAGGTAGAAAACGTGCATCTTTTTATATTTTTTGGCGATCTCATCGAGGTAGCCGTTTTCGATCATGGCCACGACGTGATGGGTGCCGTATCCCGAAACGCCGAAGTTGAAAACCTGGTATTTATCGCCCAGAAGTTCGCCCACTTTGTAGGGATAGGTATCCTCGTCGTTGAGACCTTCGCCGAAGGTCAGCGAACAGCCCATGAAAACGACCGCCTCGTCGGCCTGCGGGTGTTGGGGGGTGACCCGGAAGCCGTCGGAATTCAGGTCGTAGATGACGCTGTAAATGATGCCCGAGCGCGATTTCTTGACGGCCATGACCTGGGCCGCCCGTTTGACCGGGCGGTAGCCCAGGATGGGATCCTTCTGGTTGACCATGGCCGTGGTGATGGCGTCGGGGGCCACCGTCCGGCCCTGGGCGGCGAAGATCTTCCGGGCCGCCGCCGCGTCGCGCACCATCACGCCGGAGGCCTGGGCCTCCTGGATGGCCGTGCCCCGGCCGGACGGGTCATTGGCGGCCTGCTCGGCATACAAATCCAGGCTGTCCCGGACTTCGTCGAAAAATTCCGGAGCCACCGCGGCTTTATCCGCATCCAGGCCCAGGCTTTTGGCGTTCATCCAGGCCAGATAGGCTTCGCCGGCGCCCAGCGCCGCGAAGACGGCCACCATGGAGAACAGGGTGGTCTTGAGATACACGTTTTTCAGCCCCAGCCCCAGGCAAAGGCACAGAAGCCCCAGGCCCATGAAGCGCAGACTCCACAGCCGCACGAACGGGAGGTCGACGTCCACCCGGTCGAGATTGAAAAAATAGAGCGTGGCCACGAGAAATACCGCCGCGGCCGACAGCCAGATGAGCGACCGGCCGGAGCCCGGGCCCTGTTTAGTGTCTTGCATGATTCCTTAATCCAAAACGAAAGTGGACCGCCAGTCCTCGTCGTCCTTCAGCGGGGGCTGGTCGGTTTTGTCCAGAAAAAGATCACCCATCACCAGGTGGTCCATCTCGGTGCGCATGAAACAGCGGTAGGCGTCCGCGGGGGTGCAGACCACCGGCTCGCCCCGCACGTTGAAGCTGGTGTTGACCAGCACCGGGCAGCCGTATTTTTCCTCAAATGTCTTCAATAAGCGCCAGTAGCGCGGGTTGGTCTCCCGGCTGACGGTCTGGATCCGGGCCGAATAGTCGACGTGGGTGACGGCCGGCAGGGTCGAGCGCTGAAAATACAGCCGTTCCCACATGTCCAGACCGTCGAAGCCGTCGGGCAGCGGGTGGCGGATGACCTCCCGCACCGGCACCGTGAGCAGCATATAGGGCGAGACGCCCTCCAGGTCGAAATATTCCCCGGCCCCTTCTTCGGTGACCGAGGGGGCGAAGGGGCGGAAGCCCTCGCGGTATTTGATTTTCAGGTTCAGCCGCTTCTGCATTTCCGGGTTGCGGGGGTCGCCGAGGATGCTGCGGTTGCCCAAAGCCCGGGGGCCGTATTCCATGCGTCCCTGGAACCAGCCGACCACCCGCCCGTCGGCCAGCAGTTCCGCCACTTTCTGGCATAATTCGCCTTCGTCGTCGATTTTTTTGAAGGGCGCCTCGAAGCGGCGGCAGGCTTCGGCCGCGGCGGCGTTGCCGAAGGCCGGGCCCAGATAGGCCCCGGCCATGCGGTCTTTCTTTCCGTCGGCCGCCTGGCGGGGCTCCCCGCGCCCGATGTGCCAGAGGGCCAGGGCCGCCCCCAGGGCGCCGCCGGCGTCGCCGGCGGCCGGCTGCATCCACTGGTTTTTGAAGAGACCCGAACGCAGCACCTTGCCGTTGGCCACGCAGTTAAGGGCCACGCCGCCGGCCAGGCACAGGTTGGCGCTGCCGGTCAGGTCGCGGGCGGTGCCGGCCAGGCGCAGCACCGCGTCCTCGGTCACCCGCTGGATGGCCAGGGCCATATCCATGTAGCGGGGGTCGATGTCGCGGCCTTCGGCGGTGCGCGGGGCCAGGTCGAAGAGGGTGAGCCAGCGTTCCGGGTCGTACATGGTCAGCCCGGTGGCGTATTGGAAATAAGGCATGTTGAGCACATAGGAGCCGTCGGGCCGGATGTCGATGAGCTCGTCGCGGATCTTCCGTTCATAATCACGGGCCCGCTGCCCCCCGGGATTGCCGTAGGGCGCCAGGCCCATCAGCTTGTATTCGCCGCTGTTGACCCGGAAGCCGCAGTAGGCCGTGAAGGCCGAATACAAGAGCCCCAGGGAGTGCGGGAAGTGAATTTCGCGTAAGGCGGTCAGTTCGGGGCCCCGCCCGTGGCTGATGGAGGTCGTGGCCCACTCGCCCACCCCGTCGACCGTCAGGACCGCCGCTTCTTCGAAAGGCGAGGGATAGAAGGCCGAGGCGGCGTGCGACAGATGGTGTTCGGGGTAATGAATCTCCGGAAGCGGCCGGCCGGGCCGGGCGTAATCGCGCAGGGCCTTGACCAGCATGGATTCCATGAACAGCTTTTCCTTGATCCACACCGGCATCGAGGTTACGAAGCTGGTCAGGCCTTTCGGGGCGAAGGCGTGATAAGTCTCCAGGAGGCGTTCGAATTTCAAAAAGGGTTTTTCATAGAAGGCGATGCCGCGCAGGTCATCGAGGTGGATGTTGCCGGCGTCGAGCACGTATTCGATGGCGTGGCCCGGAAAGCCCGGGTCATGCTTCTTGCGGGTGAAGCGTTCTTCCTGCGCCGCGGCCACGATTTCGCCGTCGCGCAGCAGGGCGGCGGCGCTGTCGTGGTAAAAGGCGGACAGGCCCAGAATATATTCGGGCATATCGTTCTCCCGTTCCCCTCCGGGGTTCAAAAAATGGTGTAGATGAAAGGCGCCACAGCCGTGCCTCCGGCGAAGACGAGGAGGAAGCCCAGAACCAGGAGAAACAGAATCAGCGGCAGCAGCCAGAATTTTTTACGCACTTTCAGGAATTGCCACAGTTCGACCAGTGTTTTCATAATATCCTCTTTGGGATCAAGTAGTGGTTGTTGTTGTTGTTGTTGTCGGCGGAAGCGAGAGCCGGTTCGCGGCCTCAGAACTGTTTCGACAGGTCATCCTTGGAAAACGTCTTTTGACGCACCACGAAGACCGAGTCCTGGCCGCTCTTCCAGGCCTTCAGCCGCATCGCGTCTTTGCCCATCATTTTTCTGACGGCCGCCACCGGGCAGACTAGCAAGAAATAGGCCAATCCAAGGATGATCTTGGACACCACCAGACCGAGGGCGTGGGACAGGCCGAACCACAGGATGGCCGGATATTTCATGCTCCGGGGCCAGATCATGGCCAGAAGCAGGAGGGCCATCGTGAGGTGCGCCCAAAAATTATTTTTGGTGAACAGCCAGATCAGCAGCCCGAGAAAGGCCAGGGCCAGGGCCGTATCGCGGCATTCGGTCGGCGAGGCGCTTTTTTTCATATGAACCTCATTGAAACGGGTGGTTTGATTTCAGGGTCAAGGGCCTGGCCGCCGTCGGCCGCCTTTTCAAAGCCGGACCGGTCACGGCGCCGCATCGCCCAGGGCCTTGAACACGATCCGGCCCGAAAGGGTCAGGTCGTCGTCGGTCCAGCCGCTGAAGGCGACGACGTCGCTTTTGATGGCCGAAAAGTCCTCGGCCTTGTTGGACAGCGACCAGTTGGCCCAACTGATGCCGTGACGCTTCAGGTAGGCGATGAAGTCCAGGGCCTCCTCGACGTCGAGCCGGCCGGTTTTTTCGTCGGTGCTGAGGCCCCATTCGCTGACGAAGACGGGCAGGTCGGCTTCGGCCATGGCCCCCAGCTCTTTTTCATATTCATGGTCGCTCTGCCCGGTGTACATATGATATGTATACATGATGTTTTCATAGGGCAGGGGGGCCTGGCGCGCGCTTTCCAGGTCGCTGGAAAAGCGCGGCGTCCCCACCAGGACGACGGCCTCCGGCGCGTTTTTCCTGATGGCCGGTATCACCCTGGCGGCATAGGCGGTGATGTCTTCCCAGGTGGTGTCGCCGTTGGGTTCGTTGCAGATCTCGTAGATCACCCCCGGCTCGCCCTGGTAGCGGTAGGACAGCTCGGCAAAGAATTCGACCGCCTCATCCACGGTTTTGAGCGGGTTCTCATCCTTCAGGAGGTGCCAGTCGATGATGACGTACATGTCGTTGGCCAAGGTGTTTTCAACGGCCATGAACAGGAAGAGCTTGTTGAGCATCCGGCTCTGTTCGTTCTCGTTGTAGCCTCCGTTGTGGCTGTCGGCATACATGGCCGCCCGGAACAGGTTGGCGCCCCGCATTTTCAGGTCGGCCAGGGCCCGGGCGTTGATGTATTCCGGGTACCACATCAGGCCGTGGCTGCTCATGCCCCGCAGCTGCACAGGGTTCCCCTGCCGGTTCAGCAGCCGGTCGCCCTGGACCCGCAACGGTCCGTTGGCTTGTATTCCATTGGCCGATATTTTTGACATTTGCTCAATCCGGTGTTTCAACAGGGCCTCGTTCACTTCAAGGAGACCGGCTTTCTGGGACCAAAGCAGACCCGTCAGGCGGCTTTTTTCCATCTCCTGATGAAAAATATAAATCGTCAAGACCACGCCCGCCAGGGCCCCCGCCAGAAAAGCGGCTCCCAGTGTGGCCCGGACCGGGCCGTTTCCCCACGTCATTGATCGTCAGCCGCCTTCTCAAATGTTGTTGATGGAAAACAGGATGATCACCAGATCGAATTTTTTTTCGCCGATGAATCGATCCAGTTCCGGGACATAATCGGTCGCCAGGGGATCGACCATGACCAGTTCGCCGGCCAGGGGAGCCAGAAAGCAGCCCACCGGCACGCCGAACGAATCTTGAATCAAAAGAATCCGCGGGCCGTCGGGCCGGTCGAGGTTCTTGACGGTGACCATGGAATGAAGGCCCAGCAGATAATAGTTATAGGGCAGGAAGAGCTTCGCTCCCCCGGCTGCCGCGCCCGTGGCGGCCGGCGGCCGCATCTGGGAGTCAAAAAACAGCGTTTGGTTCGCGTGGCCCTGCTGTTTCATGAGCCCGAGGCTCTGGTCGAAAATTTCCACGGCGTAGTTACTGTCGAATTTTGGTTTGATGGCGGTAAAGTCATCGAGACCGGCCACCAGGAAGCTGCTGCGTCTTCCCAGGCCACCCAGAAAAAGCTGGGAATAGGTAACCTGATCGTAGTTGTTCCGGTCCCGGTAATAGCCGTCGGGGTCGAGCCGCAGGTCGAAAAGGTCCTCCAGGCCGGTCACCAATTGGCGAAAGCCCTCGAAAGCGGCCCGGCTGGTCCAGAATACATCGGTTTTATACATGACCTGGTCCGGGGTCAGCGTCCCGACGTCGGTGAAATGAAAGCGAGCGTCGATGAAGTCCACGTCGTATTCGCGCAGATAGTTCAGAAACTTATCCACCCTGGGGTTGACGTCAAGCCAGGGCATGCCGGGCTCATAAACGGCCGCGCCCCGGACCGGCCTGACCGGCGGGCTGAAAAAGACCAGTTGGCCGCCGACCGCCACGGCGCTGTCTTTCAATACCTGATAATGCTTGGCGGTCTCCCGGAGGCCGGGCGGGTCGGGGGGCACGAAGCTGCCGGAGTTCAGGCCGCCGTCGAGCGCCTTCAACAGGGTGAAATCGTTGAAAGCCCGTTTGCCCATCAATAACTGCAGCCGGTAATAGAAATCGATGATAGCCTGCCGGTGGGCGACCCTGGCTTCCGCGGCGGTTTGTATGCGATGGGTGACCGTCCGCAGCTTGACCGGTTCCTGTTCGCGGGCCCCTGACGTTTCCCAGGCCTGCCCGGCGGTCAGATACAGATTGAGCCCGGCGCCTCCGAAGGTGAGACCCAGAAAAATGAGGGGCAGAAGAATCCCGGAAAAAATGCGGTCGATCATGGTCCCACCTCCAGCCCGGGCGCCGCCTGGAAACCGGCCTGCACCAGATACACGATGGTGAGCAGATACAGGGCGACCAAGATGAAGGGGGCGAGAACCCTGAAGCCGTCAAAAATGACGGCCAGCGCGCCGTTTTGGGGCCGCTCATTCAGCCAGCGGGAGATCGGCAGGCAGAAGAAGAGGGCCGCGAGGAAGTAAAGCCAGGTTTCCTTCAACAGGATGACCGTCAGGTCGCTGAAAAAGCCGTTGTTGTTCAGCATGAACAGGTTTTTCAGGTAAGTCATGGCGTTGGTCAGATTGTCGGCGCGAAAGAAAGACCAGGTGACCGTCACGAAGGCCAGAGTGTAGAGGTGTTTGAAAAAACCGAAGCCCGGGCGCCGGTCCAGCCTGGCGACGTTTTCGACCAGAAGGAAAAAACCGTGCAGCGCGCCCCAGAGACAAAAAGTCCACTCGGCCCCGTTCCACAGGCCGAACAGTACCCAGACGGTCAGGATATCCCGCCCGAAGACATGGTTGTTGGCCTCGGGGGCGCCGGGCTGGACCGGGCCTCTTCGCTGGCGCAGGGGCGCCAGAAGGTATATGTTGAACCAGGTGATCACGGAGATATTCCAGCGACGCCAGAAATCGGTCAGCGAAGACGCCGTGTAGGGCTCGTTAAAGTTTTCTTTTAACTCGAACCCGAAAAACCGGCCCAGACCGATGGCCATATCGGCGCATCCGGACAGATAGTAATAGAAATGCAGCCCGAAGGCGACCAGCCCCAGCAGCGCCAGCAGAACCGGCACGGTGGCGGCCGGGCTCAGGCTGGAAAGGGTGAACACGTGGTCGGCGACCTGGCCCAGGCTCCCGGCCAGGAGCACGTTTTTGGCGAGACCGATGATGAAGCGCCGGCAGCCGCTGGCGAAAAGCGGCCAGTTGGCTTTTCTGGACCACAGTTGCCCGGCGATGTCACGGTAAAGCGGGAGCGGACCGGCCGCCTGGATCGGGAAGAAGGCCAGATACAGCCCCAGGGAGGCTGGACCGTCCGCCGTTTCGGCTTCGCGGTGATACAGATCCATGGCGTAAGAAATGGCCTGGAGAGTGAAGAACGAGACCCCCAAGGGGAAGGATTCGGGAGCGGGGCCCGGCAGGTGGGCGTTGAACAGATAATTGATGGTGCTGATCACCAGGCCCAGGTATTTGCTGAAAAAGAGCAGTACCAGGTTGAAGACGACCGCGGCGACCAAGGCGCTTCTGGCCTTTTCCCGGTCCGGATCGGTGATGGCTCGCCCCAGGGACCAGTTGACCAGAACGGAAAGGAGCAACGCCAGGACAAAAGCCGGCTCGCCCCAGGCATACAGCGCCAAGCTGGCTGCAAGCAGCCAGTAATTTTGCAGCCGTCGTGAAAAGCTCAACAGGAAGTAGACGGCCAAAAGCACCGGCAGGCAGTAAAATATAAAAAGAAGACTAGGTAATTGCATATATCGACACGCTGTTTCATCCTGGAGGCGGGTTCACCTGTTTCCGGGATGAGGATCAGACGGGAATAGGTTCGGATGGGCCCGGCGACGGCGCCGTTGTCGTGACCGGGAGGCCGGCCTGCATCTGCCGGACCCAATCCGACAGGACGGTTTTGAAGGCTGGGCTGTCCAGAAGTTCCGGGAGGTTGAGCACCTGATAGAGGTGGCCGCCGCGGGTCTTGGCGGCTTCCGGAATCCGCTGCAACCGCATGGTGACCTCCGGGGCGCATTCAAGATCCAGCGAATCCCGGATCGTCAGGCCGCCGGTTTTGAGCCAGGCGTATTTATAATTGAAATCCTGGATTTGGACCTTCCAGCCGTCCCGGGTCCAGGCGGTGATGGGCACCGGTATGCGCGGGAACCTGCGGGCGGCCCGCTCATAATCGTTGACCAGGCGTTTTCCGATATTGTCTCTGAAGTCATTGTAGATGGTGTAGTTCTGGTTGATTCTCTGGGGCAGGGTATGCACCCGGTCGAAGACGATCTGGGAATAGGCGCTGCGGTTTTGGTCGTCGAGTTCGGTGATGTTCAGGCAGAACCGCCAGCCGTCGTCGTGTTTTTTCGGCGGATCGACGTGCACGACCTGGCAGCTCATTTCCGACTGATACTGCAGATAGGAGAGGGACACTTTGATGTTCTGGTCGTCGGGCAGATAGACGGGAAAATTCAAGAGAACCGACAAGCCGGTTTCGGAAATGTCGGTGGTGGCTCCGAAATGCTTTTCCCCGGCGAATTCGATGGTCGCCGGCAGGTTCACATAGAAGCGGTCGGCCTTGCGGAAGTTAGTCCGTCCCAGCATAAAGCAGATGGCGAAGAACAGGTTTTTGCTGTTGATGATCAGCCAGAACATGATGATGACATTGTACAGGGCCGAGGTTTCGATGACGTGGAGGACGCAGATCACCAGCGACAGGATCGAGGCCGCCAAAAGGAAAATGTGCGGCAGGGCGTAGAGGGCCGGCCTGGCCGGGGCCTCGGTCTTGTTCTTCTTGTTGGTGACCACGAACTTCTTTTTCCGTATCCCGACCGTCTCCAGCATGACGGGGATGATGAGATAGGGGAACATGATGGTGTCGATCAGGTTGTTCCAGTGCTGGTTGCGGGTGTTGCCCGAAAGAGTCTTCAGCGACTGGTTGGTCAGAATGTAATGAGGCAGCCAGAAGATCAGGATCTGGGTGAGCGTGCACTCCACCACGTGCACGTGAAAGAGGACGGCCACGATGGGCACCACGATGTAGACGAAACGCCGGGTGAAGGTCCACCAATAAACGGCGCAGGCGAAGTAGCTGATCTTGGCGGTCAGGCTCAGCCCTTTTCGAAAAAAGGGCCGCACGTTGTGCAGGCTTTGGATGCAGCCCCGGGCCCAGCGATCCCGCTGGGTGATCAGGCTGGGGACGGTGTGGGGAGCCATGCCGTGGGCCAGGGGTTTGGCCAGGGCATAGGTCCGGTAGCCTTTGGACTGGATGCGGATGCCGGTTTCGAAATCCTCGGTGATGGTGTTGATGGCGATGCCGCCGACCTCCCGCAGGGCCTCGCGGGAGAAGACCGCGTTGGAGCCGACGAACAGCGCCGAGTTGCTGCGGTTGCGGCCGACGTTGATTTCGCGGAAAAAGTAATCCTGTTCGTTGGGAAAGCGGCTTTCCGAATACAGGTTATACTGGAACAGATCCGGGTTGTAAAAACTCTGGGGGGCCTGGATGAAGCCGATCTTTTCATCGGGATCGATTTCCGAAGGCTCGCGCTTCACCCAGCGCCCGGTCTCGTCCTTCTTCATGAACGGCAGGAAAAAATAGGGCACGGTGGCCATCAGGAAGATGGAGCGCGGGATCATGTCGGCGTCGAAGGTGGCGATCAGGGGCGAGGTGGTCTGTTCGATGGCGTTGTTCATGGTGCCGGCCTTGGCGTGTTTGTTGCCCGTCAGGCCGAAATAGCCGACCCCCAGTTCCTCGGCCAGGGCCTTCATTTCCGGACGGTTGGTGTCGTCGCAGATGTAGATGTGCACCTTGCTTTTGTCCGGATACTCCAAATATTTACAGGCGTTGGCCGTTTTGAAGATGATGTCGGGGTCCTCGTTGTGGGTGATGACCAGGACGTCGACGTCGGGATACCAGTCGTCGGGCACGATCGGCAGGTCCGGTTCGACCATGTTGACCATGTTCAGGTATTGCTCGGTCGATTCGAAGCCGGCCACCACTTCGCAGATCAAAAGCAGGAAACCAAAGAAAATGGAGACCATTCCATAGTCGAGCGGCAGGGTGAAGACGGCCCGCCAGACCAGGTAGACGGTGGTGGCCACCGCGGTGGCCGCGAACAGAAGGTGTCGATGTGCGGTCATGGTTTCCCCCCGTCCAATTTGCGGTCTGTTTACATTCTCCGCCCGACGTAGCGGACGATGAAGAAAAATGTGGCTACGAAACCAAGGGTCAGCAGCAGATTTTTTTTGCTTTTTTTGCCTTCGGTGAACTGGAGCTTGGTCCAGCGGAGTTCATCCATAAAGTGCCTCAGGTCGGAATTGTTCTGGCGAAAAGTGTATTTGATCTTGACGATTTCCTGAACCGGGTTGAAGGTTTGCCGCACCCGTTCGTCGGCGTCTTCGGTCATCAGCTCCGCGAGAGGCTCGGCTTCATAGGCTTCGCGCCAGCGGGCCCAGTCGCGGTCCAGGGCCGGCCCGAGTTCGGCCGCCAGGCGCATGATTCGCGCCTCCACTTTCGAGGGTTCCCAGGGGCCATGGTTCAGGTCGAAGAATTTGTTCCGCAGGGCGCCCACGAAGTCGCTGTCCATTATCAGGTGATCGAACCAGGGGTAAGCGGCGCCAAGGTCCCGATCATCCGCCAGGGGGGTGATCGCGTTGTCCAGCGCCGATTCGAAATTCCACCAAGCCTCAAGGCCGATCCGGCCGTCTTGTCGGACCTGGAAATAAAACGGAGCCCGGTCCTGTGGATAATTCATCATGACGTTGTACAACAGCCAGGTGTCGACGAATTCGTCCAGCTTGAGCTCGTCGCGGGCGCCGTAATACTCGGAGGCCCGGTGTGAGGCCAGGCGACTTTCCAAAAGCCTCAGCCGGGCGACCGTCTGATCGTTGCCCGGTCCCCCGGGAGTGGTATATGCCAGCTGGTATCCGGGTTTCGAGCCGGGCCCGGTGACCGGATTCAGGGCCACCAGAGCGGTTTGCCCGTCCAGGGCCCGCGGGGCCATGAAGAGGCCGTCGACTTCATATTCCGACAACAGAAAGAGACCTTGATAGGTGCCGTTCGGGCCCTGTTTCGAGATTACCTCGCAGAACCGGGCCCGCGGGCTCCGGCCCGGCCGGAGTTCCTCGGCCAGCATCAGGCCCAGATATTGCCGCAGCATGCTTTTGTCGCGGCCGGACCCGGCCAGGGTCCAAATCCGGGCGGCGGGCAGCCCCAACAGCGGCAAGTTCGGCTGGTCATCGTTGAAGTGCAGGCGAAAACTTTGTTTGTGGTTTGGGTTCGGAGGCCAGGGCAGTTCCACCCGGGCCCGCGTTTCGAAGGCCGGCCGGTCGGTGGGCCGGTTCATCCCGGAGCGGTTGTCGATGATCCGAACCGTGATCGAGCCATCGTCGGCCGCGTCCCCGTGATCCAGAATCAACAACGGCGTTCCCGAGGTGAAGTCGGCTGGAATTTCAAAGCCATCGGAAGGCTGGATACCGGACGCGGCCCGGATCGGGGTCGGCGCACACCAAGTGACAACGACCACCAGTAAAAGCCGGACCAGGTCCACACGGAACCTTCCAGGCGCATTGGCCGTTTTTTTCAAAAGCATCTAGCGGTCTCGGTCCTTTTAAAACGAACAGTAAATAGAGGCGGACAGGACATCTTCCCGCTCATGGCTAAGGCCGAACCGGTATTGCAGGGCGAAATCAAAACTGGTGGTGGGCACTTTGTACGGATCCGGCTCGGCGAACCAGCGGCGCACGAATACGCCCGGCCCGGCTTCCAATCCCCAACGGGAGCCCTTGTCAACGTCTTCACCGCCGTAGTTGAAGGTGGCGCCGGCAAAGGGCGTGAGAGTCCACAGCCCGTCGTCGTCCAGTCTAAAGCTGCGGCCCAGGCGCGTATCGCCGCCATAAATGAAGTCGTTGCGGTTGAACGAGTAGTAGAGCTGACTGTAAATCGAGGCGAAGGTCCAGTCCGATTTGACCGGCTCCCAGTCGTTGCCGAGAGCTTCGAACAGGTTCAGAATCAGCCGGGTGTCGTTTTCAGTATATCGGCCCACCTTGAAGTTCTGTTCCAGGCCGACATAGAGGCCGTAGAGGCCGTATCCATCAGTCAGGAAAATCCGGCCGCCGATGGCGAGCTGGCTGTTGTCGCCCATGGTGGAACGCCCGGAATACGGGTAGTTGGCCATCGTCACCGGATCGAAGTAGGTGCCCGAATAGGCGCTGACCAGCGTGCTGTCATACTTGCCGTACAATTCGGTCCGGTATCCGAAAAGAGTCTGCGTCCTTTTGACTTCGGCGGTCAGCCCCGACATATAGTCGCCGTTGTCGTAGTGGTTGTAATACGAATAGAGGCTGCCGCCGTAGACCTTGGACATGTCGGTGAAAGACTTTTTCAGGCGGCGCAGTTCCTCGTCGGCCACGCCGGTCGGGTCGGGGCTCAGGGACAGGCGCCGGGCGGCTGAATCGATGTGGCGCCGCATATAGGTGTCGAACTTCTCGCGGTCGCCCAGGGACAGCTCGGCCCGGGCCATGGCGCCATAAAAATACGTGTCTTCCAGGGCGATGCGGTTGGCCGGCAGGGCTTTTTCGTAATATGACAGCGCTTCTTCGGGGCGATTGAGGGCCATGTAGATGTCGCCGGCCTGGCTGTTTCGCCATTCAAAATCAGGGGTGATGACCAGGGCCTGATCAATATATTCCCGCGAAGTTTCGGCCTGCCCCTGTTTCAGGGCGTATTCGGCCAGCCGGGCATAGGTTTCGGAGCGGTAGAAGTCGTTCGGCAGATTGGCCAGAGCCTGGTGGTACAGGGGTTGGGCTTCGTCCAGCCTCTGCTGGCCCCGCAGGGCCTCCGCCAGGAAAAAATCACGACGGCCGGCCTGGGACCGTTCCAGGTTGCGCGAAGCGAGCGGGGCCAACAGCGGGGCCACCGTGTCGTATTGTTTGTTTCGCAGCCGTTCGTCGGCCCGGGCCAAAATGGGTTCCACCGGATCGCCGATGGGAGCCGAAGCCCTGACCGTCGAGGTTTTGACGGCCGGGGTCGCGACAGTCGGAGTCTTGGGCGGCAAGGGGGTGGCGGCCCATTGCGGGGCGGGGCGATTCGGGTCCGTCTGCTCCAGAATGTTGGTGATGGTTTTCCGGGACTCCTCGTCCGGGTTCAATCGCAGGGCGGCCTCGAGGTCGGTCCGACCTTCCCCGACCTGCCCCAGGTCCAGGCGGGCGTAGCCGAGGCGGGCCCGGAGCCGGTAGTCGTCCGGATATTTCCGGGCGTATCCGTCATACAGCCGTTCCAGCCCCGCCTGATCGCCTTCGCGCCTCAGGCGGCTGTCGGCGGCGGCCAGGGCCTTAAGATCCTCGGCCTTGGCTTCCTGTTGCTCGATCTGGGCCAGGGCGGCTTTATAATCGGCCACGGCCTCCGGGTTCGTTTCCAGGGGGATAGCCCGGGTAAAATCACGACGGGCTTCCTCGAAGCGGTTCTGGGAGAGCGACAGATACCCGCGGGCGGAATAGGCATAGGCCAGATCCGGGTAGCGTTCCGCGAGTTCGGCATAAAAAATATCCAGGGCCGGCCAGTCGTTTTTGGCCCGCAGCTCTGTTTCGGTTTTTTGGATCTCGGTCCAGTCCGGTCCGGCGACCTGGGCCGGCGGGACGGCGGGCTGTTCCGGCAAGGCGACCTGGGCCGGCGGAACGGCGGGCTCTTCCGGCGAGGCGGCCTGGGCCGGCGGGGCGGTCGCCGTTTTGGTGTCGGCCGGGGTCTGGGCCTTGGCATCAGCCAAAGCTTTTTCAATATAGGCCTTCAATTCAGGGCTGGTTTGACTTGCCAACGCTGTTTCATAATCCGTGACGGCCGATTCGAAATTCTTCATCTGCGAACGCACGAAACCGCGGCGCACCCTGGCCGGCACGTTGTCGGGCATCAGAGCCAGCAGCCGGCTCAGGCGCAGGTCCGCATCACTCCAGTCCTGCTGCTTCATATCGATATGAACGGCCAACTGAAGCACCTGGACGTTGTCCGGCACGGCGTCCATAAGTCTTTGGACCAACTGGGCGGCCGTGACATAGTCGTCTTTTTTGATGGCGTTATAGGTATTGTTGAGCAGCAGTTCCGTGTCGTAGCTCCAGTCGCTCCCCACCTCCACTTTGATCAGGGGAGGAGAGGTGACCAGATCGGATACGGATTGGGCAGCGGCTGGCCGGGGCGCGCAAAAGATTGAAAGCAGCAGCAGGACCGGCAAAGCGCTCCATAGGCAGCCTCGCGCTCGGCGGGCCTTTCGGGGTTGCTCCATCGCTTTGGCGGTGTCATATGGGGTGGCTGATAACATCGGCTTGCTCTTTCAATCTCTTCGGTTTGTCGGGAATTCCGGGCCGCGGTTCCATCGGTGGTCGGCCGGTTTTCCAGCGTGTGGATATAGTTCACGTGCGGGTCTGGCGTTGAAAGGCCTTAGTCCGGCCGGCGAAGTGTGCGGAACTCCCTCTGGCACCCGGTGGTGAATAACTGCGGACCCAAATCACGGATTTTGAAGGCGATCAGCTGAGGCTGCTAGTTTTTTAGAATGTCAGAGACAGTCCAATGGCTCCACCACACGCTGGCTTTGGTCACAATAAGTCATCGGTAAACATTATATATTTTTGTGATATCAGTTTTTCACCATTTTCGGCCGCACATGGCCGTCATTTTTCATGGGATTTTTTAGAGTCCCACTTGCATTTCACTATAGCATAGTCATAATGAATAATAAACTATTTTCTTTCTGGAATTAGGATGTTTTAAAATACAACCAATAGGTGGTGATCTTGATATAATGCTAACAATATGTTGTTGTATATGTTGCGGGCTGGCGGTCCGCTTTCCCGGCGATGGCGCCGAACATTCGACGTTCCGGCCGGGAAACGCGAACGGCGGGGAGCGGGAAAAGCGTTCCGGGCGAGGCCCCGGATGATCGCCTGATGACGCGGACGGCCGGAAAGGCCGGGATCGGGAGACCAGTGATGAATGATCGGGGAACGGTTCGGCTCGAGACGGGCCGGCTGATACTGCGGCGGTTCACGGCGGATGACGCCGCCGACATGTTCCATAATTGGGCCGGCGACGCGGAGGTGACCAGATTTCTGGTCTGGCCGCCGCACGCGGGAGTGGATGTGACCGCGGCGGTCATCGCTGCCTGGATGTAGAGCTATGCCGATGCCCGGCACTACCTGTGGGGCCTCGAGTTGAAGGAGATCCGGGCGGTCGTCGGCAGTTTGGGCGTGGTCGGCCGGGACGAGGCGGCCGAATGCCTCCGGCTCGGGTATTGCCTCGGGCGGGCCTTCTGGTATCGGGGGCTGGTGGCGGAGGCCCTGGCGGAAGCGGTGAGGTTTTTGTTCGAAGAGGTGGGCGCCCGGCGGCTGGAAGCCATCCACGATCCCGGGAATCCCAATTCGGGGCGGGTTCTGAGGAAGTGCGGCTTCGTTTACGAGGGCGTCATCCGCCGGGGGGGGCGCAATAATCAGGGCGTTTATGACGCGCTCGGCTACGGGCTCGCCAACCCCCGGCTCACTTCTCAGTGATCGGTGCCCAGGGCCTTCTGGACGGCGACGGCTAGATCCTCGATGGTGTAGGGTTTGTTGACGAACTGGCCGGCGCCCATGGCCTGGGCCCTGGCCACCTCTTCGGTTTCGGCCATGCCGCTGGCGATGATGGCTTTCTGGCGGGGCTTGAATTCCATGATGGCCCCGTAGGTCTCCCGGCCGTTCATGCCGGGGTGCATGATCATGTCCAGGATGACCAGGTCGACGTCTTCCTTTTTCAGGAATTCCACGGCCGCTTCACCCGAGGGCACGGCCACCGGGTCGTAGCCCAGGGTGGTGAGCATTTTGGAAGCCAGCTTGCGCTGGATGTCGACGTCGTCGACGATCAGGATGCGCTGGCCGGAGCCGCGGAACTCGTCAAGCTTGCGGCGTGCGTCGGAGGCGGGCGTCTTTTCCTCGGTGGGCTTGAAATAGAGTTTGAAGGTGGTGCCGGCGGGGCTGGTTTCGACGTCGAGGTAACCGCCATGGTCGATGATGGTGTTCCAGACGATGGCCAGCCCCAGGCCGGTGCCGCTGCGGCCTTTGATCTTTTTGGAATAGAAGGGCTCGAAAATTTTGCCCAGGTCATCGGCCGGGATGCCGGGCCCGTTGTCGCTGACGGAGATGAGGGCGTAGCGCCCCGGCTCGACGGCGCCGCCGTAGCTGGTCAGCCGGCCGTCGACGGTGACCGGTTCGGTTCTGATGGTGACCCGGCCGTCGGTCCGGTCCGGGGGCATGGCCTCGAAGGCGTTGGAGACCAGGTTCATGACCACTTTGGCCAGATGGACGGGGGAGGCGACGATGTTGCCGACCCGGGGGTCGAGTTCCGACCGCAATTCGACGTTGGGGAAAATGTCCCTGAGCTGCCGGCATTCCGGGGACCCGGTGTAGTCGGTGACCACCTGGTTGACCGGGAGGCTGATCTTGCTGTTGGCCACGCCCCGGGCGATGGTCAAAAGATCTTTGACCACGGCCGCGGCTCTCTGGCCGCTTTCCAGTATCTCTTTGAGGGTTTCTTTCTGCTTATCGGTGATGTTGGGCTCCATCAGCAGAAGCTGGGGATAGCCGATGATGCCGGAGAGGATGTTGTTGAGGTCGTGGGCCACCTCGGCGGCCATCAGGCCCATGGCCTCCATTTTGGTGGAGCGGGAGAGCTTTTCCTGCAGCACCAGCTTTTCGTTTTCCGCGGCTTTCAGGGCGGTGATGTCGGTGAAGATGACCAGGATGAAGGAACCGGCGTGCATGTGGATCATCCGGCCGAAAACCAGGAAGGTCAGGGGGGAACCGTCGAGGTTGGCGGTCTCGATTTCCCGGCCGACCACCGAACCTTCCCGGCTCAGTTCCTTCCACAGCTCCCGCCGTTTTTCGCCGGACAGGACGAAGCTGTCTTCCAGCGGGCGACCTTTGGCGGCCTCCAGATCCAGGTGGGAAAATTTCGCGTATTCCTCGTTGGTGTCCAGAAGCCGGCCGCCGGTGTCGGAAATGCTGATGACCTGGGGGGACACGTCGAAGATGGTCTTGAACTTCAGTTCGCTCTCCCTGAGGAGGTTGGTGGCCAGTTTGCGCTGGTTGATCATGTTGTTGGCGGCCACGGCCAGGCGGGCGAACTCTTCGAAGGGCTGCTCGTCGGGGTCGATTTCCGTGGACGACGTGGAGGCGTGTTCGAAAAACATGAAGAAGGCGGCGAAACTGCGGGTGGCCAGGGCCGAGAGCACCTTGGAGAGGACCATGATCACCAGCAGCATGGAGATGGAGATGGCCACGATGCGGATGATCTGGGTCTTGACGTTCTGGGCCAGGAGGGCCTGGCGTTCGGCCATGACCGTCTCCAGATCCTTGGAATATACCCAGGTCACCACCACCCAGCGCCAGGCCGGAATGGCCCGGTAATAGGCGATCCGTTCGCCGGGATCGCCTGTTTCCGGGTTGACGGCCGAATAGCGGATGAAATCCTTGTTGCGGTCCTTGGCTCCGCGGATGATCCGGGCCGCCACCTTCTGGAAGGGGGCGTCGCCCCCGGCGGCGAAGACATTGGTGCCGACCAGCCCGCTTTCAGGATGGACCAAGAGGTCGCCGTTGTAATTCAGGATCATGAGATAGGTGTCGGCGGGCAGGGTCATGCCGGCGGCCCAGTCCAGAAGTTCGGCCTGGATGTCGCGCCCCCAGTCGGCCAGATATTCGCTGGTGCCGATGATCCAGCCGAAGGGCTCGAAAATCTTGAGATAGGCCACCTGGGAGTCTTCCTCGGCCCCCGGGGCCCGCTGCCCGCGAATGAGGTTGTATCGGAAAAAGCCTTCTTTGATCTGGGGCAGGCTGTCGGCGATTTCCAGAAAGGCGTTGGGGTTGGAATAGTCGGTGAAGCCGGGGATCGAACCGTCGTCGGCCGCCGCCCGGCCGTCATCGACGCTGAGGAGTTCCTGGCCGGAAACGGTGGCGACGAAATAATGGCCCCGGCCCTGGTTGAAGCTGATCCCCTTGAGACCCGACAGCAGCAGTTCCTGCACCTGGGCCGGATTCAAAAGGTGGGTTCCGGGATTGGCCTGGATGGAACTGACGAAGTTATAGGCCTCGTAGACCCGGTCTTTGATGGATTTGAGAAACTTGATTTCGCTGGACTGGCGCTGGGCCTCCATGTAGTCGCAGATGCGGTTGGTCTCCAGGCTGATGGTGGCCTCGTGCCCGGCGATGTATTCCTCCCGGATGCGCTGGCTTTCCCGCTCGGAACGGTTGGCTTCGAAGCTGATCCACAGGGCGCCGATCAACAGAATGGAAACCAGCGACACGCCGGAAAGCATCAGAGAGAATACCTGGGTCAGTCTGCGCTTGGGTTTCACTGGCACCACCGTATAGCCGGGAAACGGGCCCCGAAGGGGCGGGCGTCGTCCGGGATGGAGATTCGTTCGCCTCCATCCTTATCGGGAGCTGATTCGCATGACGAGGTCCTTATTTCCTCTCCACCACGTCGTGGTGGGAGAACTGCATGGAAAACGCCCCCCGGCCCTGGGTTTGGGAGCGGATGGCCGTGGAATAGCCGAACAGCTCGCTCATGGGGGCCACGGCGGTGATGACTTTGAAGCCGCTGTGGGGGGTGATCTCTTCCACCCGGCCCAGGCGGGAGGCCAGATCGCCGATGATTTCGCCCATGAACTCGTCGGGTGTGGTGATCTCCAGGCGCATGAACGGCTCCATCAAGGTGGGGGCGGCCTGGTCGAGAGCCTGGCGCAGGGCCTGATTCACGGCCATGCGGGCCACGGCTTCGTTGGTTTCGCCTTCGCCTAAAGAGAGCGATTCCAGGGTCACCGTCAGGTCCTGGAGCGGATAGCCCTGGAGCGGGCCGGAGTTGGCCCCGTCGTCCAAGGTGCTCATGGCCGCTGCCGCCATGGCTTCCGGCAGGGCGGCCCTCTCAGCTTCGGGAAGGGCGTTGACGGCCTGGAAGCCCGCGCCCCTCGGGCGGGGGGCCACAGTCACCCGGGCCTTGGCCCAGTGGGCCACCCCGGCCAGTTCGCGGTCGAACAAGCCGTCGCCGGCGGCGGCTTTGGCGATGGTTTCCCGGTAGACCACCTGGGGCCGGCCGGCCCGCACGTTGAGGGAAAACTCGCGGCTCAGCCGCTGGATCAGCACTTCCAGGTGCAGCTCCCCCATGCCGGAAATGATGGTCTGGCCGGTTTCCCCGTCCACCCGCACCCGGAAGGTGGGGTCCTCCTCGGCCAGCTTGGCCAGGGTCTCGGTCAGCTTGTCGATGTCCCCGGAGCTCTCCGGCTCCAGGGCGATGGAGATGACCGGGTCGGCCGCGTCGATGGATTCCAGCAGCACCGGCCGGTCCGGGGCGGCGATGGTGTCGCCGGTGACCGCCGACCGAAGGCCCACGACACCCACCAGGTCGCCGGCCCTGGCCTCGGGGATGCGGTCGCGCTTGGCCGCGTGGACGCGCAGGATGCGGCTGACCTTGTCTTTCTGCCCGGTGCGGGGGTTGAGCACCTCATCGCCCTCGCTGATCTTGCCGCTGTACAGGCGCACGAAGCTCATCTTGCGGCCCTGTTCCATCATCTGGATTTTGAAGACCAGGCCGGCCAGGGGGGCTTTTTCCCGCAGTTCGATGGTCACCGGCTTCCCTTCGAGGTCATGGGCTTCCAGGGGCGGATAGTCGGCCGGGGCCGGCAGGTATTCGACGATGCCGTCCAAAAGAGGCTGGACGCCCTTGTTGCGCAGGGCCGCCCCGCAGAAGACCGGGGTCAGCTTCAATTCGATGGTGGCCCGGCGGATGGCCGCGCGA
This sequence comes from Candidatus Adiutrix sp., assembly GCA_031553735.1. Lineage (GTDB taxonomy): Bacteria > Desulfobacterota > Desulfarculia > Adiutricales > Adiutricaceae > Adiutrix. The sequence goes on along the minus strand of JAVBLB010000100.1, from coordinate 16,364 downwards.
AGCCGGGCTTCGGCGATTTCACGCCCTTCGAGGTAGTCCTCCATGATTTCGTCGTCGGTTTCGGCCAGCGCCTCCAAAAGGGCGGTCCGATCCTCGGCGGCCACCTCGGCGGCCGGGGCCGGCAGTTCCCGCTCCTCCATCTCCGCGCCGAGGGTGTCGTCGGTCCAGACGTAGAGCTTTTGGCGCAGCACGTCGATCACGCCTTTGAAGTTTTCCTCCTGCCCCCAGGGCCGGGTCAGGATGAGGGGCCGGACGTGCAGCTTTTCCCGCAGTTGATCCATGACCCGATCGAAATCGGCGCCGATACGGTCGATTTTATTGACGAAAACCAGTTTTGGCACCCGGTAGCGATCGGCCTGGCGCCAGACGGTCTCCGACTGGGGCTGCACGCCCCCCACGGCGCAGAAAACGCCCACCGCCCCGTCCAGCACCCGGAGGCTGCGCTCCACCTCGATGGTGAAGTCCACGTGCCCCGGGGTGTCGATGATGTTGATGGTGGCGTTCTTCCAGACGCAGGTGGTGACCGCGCTCATGATGGTGATGCCCCGGGCCTGTTCCTCGGGCATGAAATCCATGGTGGCTTCCCCGTCGTGCACTTCGCCGATTTTATGGGTTCGGCCGGTGTAATAGAGGATGCGTTCGGTCAGGGTGGTCTTGCCGGCGTCGATGTGGGCGATGATGCCGATGTTGCGAATCAGGCCTGGTTTTCGATCGTGAGCCATGGGGAACCTTGATGCTTCACAGCCCCGAATGGGGCCGTGCGCCGCCGAAAAGCGGTCTGGCTGAAATGGGTCGTCCTGGAAAAAGTGCTCGCCGGTTTACCGGTCGAGCTGAGTCGGTTCCGTCTTGCGACGGGTGCCCGGAAAGGCGGTTAAGAATTTTTTTTCTCCAAAGCCGCCAGAATGCCTTTGGTCACCGCCCGTTCGATGAGGCGGGCCAGCTCCGACGGGGTCAGGTCGGCCACCGTGGCGGCCCGTATCCCGGAATCGTCGGCGTCGTCCGGGAGGATTTCGGCCTCGGGCAGTTCGATTTCCTCCGGCGGAGCCGGGGCCTTTCGCGGCGGGGCGGGCTTCAACGCCCGGGCGAAGGGCGGGTCGCCGTCGGGGGCCGGCGGGGCCGGAGCCCTTCGCGGGGAGGGGGGCGAGGTCCGTTCAAAGGGCAGGTCCTCGAGATCCGTCGATGAAAACCCGGCCACGTTGGCGTCGAAGTCCTGATCCAGGGGGGCGTCCTCCAGGTCTTCGCGGACGGAGGCCGGGGAAATCGCCGCCGCCGAGCGTTCGAAGTCGTCGGTCAGAATCGGGGGTTTCGGGTCCGACCGGTTCGCGGCCCGGGGCAGGACGACCGCGTCCAGTGGATCGGGGTCGTCGAAAAGGTCGTCGTTGTCCGTCAGGAGGTCGTCGTCCTCGACCACCCGCCCGGCCCGGACCCGGATCAGCGGACCCTCGGCCCGGCGCCGGCCGCGGTCGCCGGCTTGGGAGCCGCTCTCCGAAGCCCGGGAAGCGGCCTGGCCCCGGGGCGGGCCCAGCGCCTCCTCCATTTCGGCGAAAATCTCGTCCAGCTCCGCGTCCAACCCGGCTGAAGCCTTGATGATATCCCTGTCATCCCATTGTTTCGTAGCCATCCATCTACTCCGGACCGACCGCCGTCATTATTTCAAGCCCTGGAGGGGCCAGGCGCCGCCGCGATGCCGTCATGGCCGGGTCGCGGCGGCCGGGGCGAAGAAGCACCCGGGGCCCGCCGCCCCGCCCCCGGGGGGGGAACGCCGGCCGGGCCGATTCGCGTTACCATAGCATTTTATCACGTAATAATAAAGACCGGGTCGCGGGCGGCAGCAATCCTCAAAGGAGAAGTGCGGCTGCGGTTCCAAGCCCTGCCAAGAGGCAACTTCCATCCTTGACCCTTCCGAAACCGCCCGCTTTGGGGCGGTTCCGGTGGGGGTCCAGGGGGAAATTCCCCCTGGCGGGGTTTGGGGCGGAGCCCCATTTCTTCTACTTTGAGAAGTGCCGCCCGGACGGCGATCACTTTTTCAGGTGAGCGTTTTTCCGGAAAAAATCGTCGCGCCAGGCCTGGGCCATCTTTTCCAGTTCGGCGGCCGGCGGCCCTTCCGGATCGGCCGCCACCTGCAGGTTGACGATCTTGCCGGCCAAAAGGAGCGTGGTGCTGACCGTCATGGTGCGGCTGACGGTCGGCTGGGCCTGGCCTTTGAGCTTCATCTCCAAAACGCTTTCCATCCGATAGGTCAGGTATTCGGGGGTATCGGCCAGCACGGCGAAGGATTCCACCCGGCCCCGGGCCCGTTCCACCTGGTGATCGCTGACCCCGGACAGTTCGCCCCCCAGGTCGCGTTCCTTCTTCACCGCTCCGGTCAGGTTGCGGATCAGATCCTGTTTGATCTTCAAAAACTCGGCCGGTGAAATCACCTGGGCCGCCAGCGCGGCGGGAGTGGAGACGACCGCGTGGCAGTGGAGCCCCGGGCGGTCCCCGGCGGCCTTCCGGCTTCCGGCCTGAAAGGCCGCCCAGGCCTTCGGCTCGGCATACAGGGCCAGCACCGCGGCCGCCGGCGACTGGGTGGCCAGGAGGATGTCGTCGAGGTGGCGGTCCAGCCCGTCGATGCGGACAAAAGAGGCCGGCCCGGACAGCGCGAGATCGACCTGGCCCAGCTTGGCCGAAGGAGCCTGGGGCTGATAGGGGGCCTCGGCGGCGAGGCGGGCCGGAACGGCCAGAAGGATAACCAGGGCCATCAACGACCGGGCGGCTTGAAAGTGGCGAATCATGGCTCCATCCTTTCCCGGGCCCCCAATGGGCAATTTTCCGCCGAGCTCCGGAGGTTCATTCGCCTCCGTCCTTTAAAAGTCCTTCGCCCTTCAAAAGCCTCGCCCGGCGGTGGCCGGGCGGGAGGCATTTCAGTTCAACTGCACCAGTTCGAAACCGTTGGGGCGCTCGAGATGAAACAGGCCCGTTTCCAGGGGCAGCCCCAGACGGATTTCGTCGTAGGTGACCCGCAGGGCCTGGCTCTGGCGGTCGGCGCTGGTCCAGTCGACCTCCACCGAATGGGGGAAGGGTTCCGGCCGGCCGCCCTGGTCCTCCCGGGGCACGTCTTTGACCGACATATATTTGATGGAAATTTCCGGATTGCGGGCCGGGCCGAAGGCGGCGGACTGCACCACCGCGGTGGCCGGGTTCTGCCCCAGGCCGCCGGCCAGGCGCAGTCGCCACAACTGGGCGTCGCCTTCCGGCTGCCCGGCCGGAACGATGGTCAGTTCGGTGGCCTCGCCCGTTTCCCGGGCCCCGGCCGAGGCCGGGCGCACCTGGGAGCCGCTCATCAGGGCGATCAACTGATCCGGGGTGAGCCCCAAGGGGATGAAGCGGCCGAAATTGGCGGCGGTGGCCGGGCCGACCACATACTGACGCGAGCCGTACATGATGCCGGTCAACTGCTGCCCGTCGCTGGCCAGGCGGAAGGCCGGCCGTCCGGCAGGGTCGAGGGCGGTGAAAAGCATCCGGCCGGGCTTGTCGACCAGGACCTCGAATTTAAAAAAGTGGCGCCGGCCCTGGGACGTGTAGCCGGCCCCGCCACGGGCGGCCAGAGTCCGCAGGCTTTCACCCCGCTGGTAGATGCCGGAGGCCAGGTCCATGGCCGGCCCCTGGGGGGAGCGGGTGACGGCGCCGGAAGTACCCGACCCGCCGCCGCAACCGGGAAAGAGGAGGCCCGCCATCAGCGCCAGGCCCAGGAGCAGGGCCAGGCCGTCACGCGTTTTCGGCCGCTGCCGGGGCCCCGGCTCGCTCGCCGGACCGGACCCGGCTCCACCCAGGAATGGAAACGATGCCTCCCCCGTCCCGGACGCCGCGGCCCGATCGTGAGGGGATTGCGGCGGCGTATGACTCCTTCGGGGCTCAGCGGGACAGTCGATTGATTTTCTCATTCAGTTCCTCCTGCAGCTTCGGCGGGGGGGGGACGTCGCCGTCCAAGGCCTGGCGGTAGTTGACCAGGGCGTCCTTGGTCCGGCCCAGCTTCAAAAGCACATCGCCGAGATGGTCCAGCACCACCGGGTCCTGGCTGGAGAGCGGCACGGCCCGCTCCAAAAGCCTCAGGGCCTGGTTGGTGTTGCCCAGGTGATAGTGGATCCAGCCCAGGGTGTCGATGATGTAGCCGCTGTCGGGCTTCAGGGCGTCGGCCCGCTCGGCCAGATCCAGGGCCTCTTGGAGGTTCTCCCGGCGCTCGGCCCAGGTGTAGGCCAGATAGTTCAGGGCGTCGGCGTGGTCGGGATTCAGCCTGATGGCCTGACGCATGGCCGAGATAGAGGCCGACTGGTCGCCCATCTTGTCTTCGATCACGCCGAGACGAAACTGGATTTCGGCTTCCCGGGGAAATTTGCGGGCCGCTTCCAAAATGACGCTCCGGGCCCGTTTCACCTGGTCCATTTCCTCCAGCAGCATGGCCTGGGCCACCCGCAGGCGGGGTTCGTCCGGCTTGGCCTTGACCGCCCCGCTGATGATCTGCAGGGCTTCCTTGAGATTCTTCTGGCGGTCCTCGCCGCCCAGGGTGGAGGCCAGGAGCAGTCGGGAATCGACATAGAGATTGCTGGTCTTCGGGATTTTGGCGAAATCTTCCCGAGCTTTGGGAATCTCGCCCAGTTCCAGCCGGGTCGTGGCCAGGAGATAGCGGGCCTGGTCGTTGCGGGGGTCGATTTTCAGGACGGATTCGAAGGCCGCGGCGGCTTCGGCGAACAGGCGCTGCTCCAGGTAGATCAGGCCGAGCAGATAGTGGCCGGGCAGGTTTTTCTGTTCCAGGCTGAGGCTGCTTATCTCGGCCAGGAGTTTTTCGGCCTCGGTCTTCCGGCCGGCCTTCAGCAGCAGGGTGGCCAGGCGGGCCTTGGGCAGGGTGGCCATCGGGCGGGCCTTGATCAGCCGGCGATAAGTCCGCTCGGCGGCTTTGGCGTCTCCCTGCTGTTCATACAAAAGGGCCAGTTCGGTCAGGGCTTCGGCGTATTCGGGATTCCGGGCGCCCGATTCGGCGGCCTCGGGGTTGCGCTTGACCGATTCGGAGAAGGCGTTGATGGCCTCCTTGGGCCGCTTGGAATTTTTATAGAAGCTGCCGAGATAGTAATACGACAGGTGGTTGGGGTCCGTGGCCACCAACTGCTTGAACGTGCTTTCGGCCTGGTCCAGGCGGCCGGTTTCGGCATACAGGGCCCCGAGGTAGGTCAGGGCCTCCTGGTTGCCCGGGGACAGGCGGAGCGCCTCTTTGTAATGGCTGGTGGCCAGATCCCACAAATGGTTTGAAGCCGCCACCCAGGCGGCGAACAGCCGGGGCTCGGGGGCGTTGGGGTTCAGGTCGATGGCCGCCATGGCGTATTTCAGGGCCGTGTCGTTGTCACCGTTGCGGGCGTACAGGCGGGCCGCTTCCATTTTCAGGTAATAGGACTTCGGCGCCAGATTGGAGGCCCGGACCATGTTTTCCAGGGCGGCGGCCTCGTCGCGGTCGATTTCCTGGTAATTGGACTTTATGAAATAGTAATAACGCAGCGACTCGGGGCCGGGTCGGGACGACGGCCTGGCCGGGGGGCCGCCGTCGCCCCAGGAAGCGTGAGCGCAGCCGACGATGGTGGCCATGGTCAGAAAGATCGCCAGCAGGGCCGGCAGACGGCGGGGGGTCGGTTTGAGTAATAAGTCCATATTTTTTGCCAGGGTATTGTCAGGCGCCCGGACCTGCGTCGTTTTGGTTTAATGGATGTGACGATCAAAATGCAAAACGCTCTAGCACCTTTAGTACCCCGTAACTTAAGAAGTTACGGGGTACTAGTCCTCCTCCGGAGGCTCCAGATCCGGCATCTGCTGGCGCAAAAAGACCAGCAGCGTTTTTTTCAGGCGCTCTTCCAACTGGCGGACCCGCTCCCGGCTGATGCCGAATTCCTCGCCGATCTCCTGAAGCGTGACCGGGGTTTCCGCCAGCAGCCGTTTTTCCAGGATCAGCTTCTCCCGGGGGGAGAGGGTTTCCCGAAACAGGGCCAGCTTGTCCCTCAGGAGCTCTTTGAGCTGGCGTTTGGCCAGGATGCTTTCCGCCCCTTCCGTTTCCGAAGGGAGCAGGCTGATCTGGGTCTGGTCGGTGTCCGGGCCGATGGGGGCGTCGAGGGACACCTCGCGGCCGGCCGACAGCCGCATGTCCATTTCCTCGACTTCGGCTTCGGCCACGCCCAGGCGTTCCGCCAGCAGCTTGGGGGCCGGGGTGAGGCCCTCCTTCAGAATTTTGTCGCGCTCTTTGCGCAGGTTGTAGAAGAGCTTGCGCTGGGCCTGGGTGGTGCCCACCTTGACCATGCGCCAGTTGTCCATAATATATTTCAGAATATAGGCCTTAATCCAGTAGGAGGCGTAATAGGAGAATTTCACCCCTCGGCCGGGATCGAATTTCTTCAGGGCCTGCATCAGCCCGACATTGCCCTCCTGGATGAGGTCCAGGAGGTTGTTGAGCCAGTGGCTCTGGAATTCCATGGCGATCTTCACCACCAGCCGGAGGTTGGAGGTGATGATCTTCTGGGCCGCTTCCGGATCGCCGCTGTCTTTATACAAGCCGACCAGGCGCTCCTCCTCTTCCCGGGTGAGCAGCTTGAACTGGCGGATTTCGGACAGGTAGGCCCGCAGGGGGTCGGGGGGGGCCGGGGGGCCGCTGGCCTGGCGCGGCACGGGGGCCGGAGCCGGATGGCGGATGACGGGAGGGGCGGCGGGCTGGCCCGAAGACCGGTTCGCGGGCGCCGCGTGGCCGTCGGGCCGCGTCATCGCCGTCCCGGACGGCGAACCGTCGCCGGAAGGGAAATGCCCCTCGCCCGCTCCCGCCCTTTCCGGGGCGGGGCCGGCATCCTGGTGAAGGTCGGGCGTTCGCCCCCCTTTTTTATTTTTGGGTCCAAGGGCCATCGGATCCTGCTTTTTCCTGGCGTGCCCCGTCCCGGGAGGCGGCGCCTTCCCCTTTGGGGCGCGGCACAAGACAAAAGTACAGAGTATACTTAAACAGTCACGCTGTCAACCGCGGTTTCTCCGGTTCGTCGGAGTTATTGACCCGCCGACCGAACATCTTCGAAGTGATTTGGGCAAAGCCCCAAATCACAAAGACTTGGTCGTCCGAGAAGTAAGAAGTAATATGTTTAGTCACCGGAGCTATGCAGCAGGGCGTCGAGGGCGGCCAGGGCCTGGACGGTTTTGTCGCCCAGGATCTCCGTCATGTCAAGTTCTTTGGTGAAATAATCGTGAAGTGTTTCGTCGAGAGTGTCGGCGACCACCCGCAGGTTGAACCACGATAGGCCCCCCAGGAGATTCTGGGCGGTGAAGGCGAAGGCGCCCGACTCCATGTCGCAGGCCAGGCAGTTGAATTCCCGCCCCCGGTTCAGCTTGTGGTTGCTCCCGGCCACGAACGTGTCGGAGGTCATCATCCGGCCTTCTTTGAACCCTTCGGCCCGCAGCCGGTCGAGAAGCCGGCCCACCAGGGGGTCGGGACAGTTGATGGCCAACTCGTCGGCCACGCCGGATTCCAGGGGCTGATAGGTGAACTGGCCGTAGGGCCCGTGGTGGCGGGCGGCGTCGTCCTCCATCTGCCAGTCGGAGATGACGACCGAGGCCGAGGCGATCAGGTCGCCGGCGGCCAGATCCAGGCTCAGCGAGCCGGAGGTGCCGGCTCCAACCACGAAGGCCGGCCGGCGGCCGGCGGCCAGACGGGGCAGGATTTCGGCGGCCATCTTGAAGGTCGCGTTGATTTTGCCGGGACCGCTTTCCACCACCGTGGCGGTGAAGTTTTCAAAGCGGGCCCGTCCCACGTGGCGTCTGACGGCTTCGTATTCGTTGGGGGTGGGGGCGAAGACCAGCACCTCCCGGCCGGCGGAATGCATAGGCGGATCACCTTTCTTGGGCGTCATCAGGTACATCATGAGGGAGTATCCTCCGAGCCCCGGAGGGCCATACGCCGTCAAAACATCCCGGCGGCCGGAATGAAGGACGATCGATATCCAGTATACTCTTTTTCGTTCCCGTTTGGCAACGACGGCGGCCGGGGGAAAGGCGCGCCGCTCCAGGCCCGGCCGGCGGGGCGGAGGCGAGTCTTGCGAATCAAAGGTAAAGGGTATATACTATTCATTATTGACCGGCGGCGATGGAATCATTACTCCCGCTCGTCCAGGTCGGCCCCTCAAAAGGCTTCGGCGGCGCCTGGTCCCGTCGAGGCCTTGATGTTAAGTAAGGACGGAGGTGATTGAACCCCCGTCCCGGTCTGATCGCCCGGCCGGGCGATGGACGGTCCGCTCCTGGCGCGGTTACGGCGGCGCGGGGCCCCTTGGGGTCCTGGTGAATCGGGGAGACGCGTATGCAAATTATTTTCATAACACCGGAAGCGGTTCCCTTTTCCCGAGTGGGAGGCCTGGGCGACGTCTCCTTTCATCTGCCCCGCGCTCTGGCCCGGCGCGGTCACCAGGTGACCCTGGTGGCTCCCAAGCACCGGGGGTCGGATAAAAAAGCACTGACTGAAATTCCCGAGTGGCGTTCGGAAATCGACCTGTCCCTGTCCAGGCGGGAGGCCCGGTTTTACCGGGGCGACACCGAGGACGCCCACCGGGCGGTCCTGGTGGGCTGCGACGAGCTTTTCGACCGGCCGGGCGTTTACGGCAACGAGTTCGGTGAATATGACGACAACGCCGAGCGCTTCATCTTCTTTTCCCGGGCCGCGCTCCTGGCCGCCGGCAAGATCGCCGATCCGGACGGGGAGGTGGTGGTGCACTGCCACGACTGGGCCACGGGCCTGGTCCTGACCTGCCTGAAGAGCTGGCAGGGGGCCTTCCCCTCCCTGAAGACGGCCGGCACGGTCTTCACCTATCACAACCTGGCCAGCCAGGGCCTGTTCCTCCATTACGACTTCGCCATGACCGGCCTGGATTGGAGCCTGTTCACCCACGACGGCCTGGAGTTTTACGGCCGGATGAACCTGACCAAGGCCGGGCTCCTGGCCGCCGACGTCATCACCACCGTCAGCCGGAAGTATGCCCTGGAATCCTTGACGCCGGCCATCGGCATGGGGCTCGAGGGCGTCTTGCGGAGCCGCCGGGACGAACTCGTCGCGGTGCAGAACGGCGTGGATTATTCCCAGTGGGATCCGGCCACCGACCGCCACATCGCGGCCAACTACTCGGCCGGGGATTTCGCCGGCAAGGAGGACTGCCGCCGCCGTCTGGCCGAACTGTTCGGATTTGAGGATTCCCGGCGGCCGACGGTGTCTATGGTCTGCCGCCTCTTGTCGCGCAAAGGCCTGGATATCGTCGTCAAGGCCCTGGACCGGATGATGGAACTGCCGGTCAACGTGGCCTTCATGGGCCTGGGGGAAACCCATTACCAGGAATTTCTGCAGGAGGCCGCGCTGCGCTGGCCCGGCCGCCTGGGCTACAAAAGGGCCCACGATCTGGTCATGGTCCACCATATCCTTTCCGGCTCCGACATCTTTATCATGCCCTCGCGTTTCGAGCCCTGCGGCCTGGAACAGCTCTACGCCCTGCGTTACGGCACGGTGCCGGTGGTGCGCGGCACCGGAGGGCTCGACGACACCGTCATCGACAACCTGACCCACCCCGGGGAGGGCACCGGCTACAAGTTCGACGACTATGCCCCGGAAGCCTTTCTGGAAGCCCTGAGCCGGGCGGTGGCCGACTTCAGACACCGGGAGGTCTGGACGGGACTCATGCGGCGGGGCATGGAACAGAATTTTTCCTGGGACCTGTCGGCCGCCGGTTACGAGGACGTATACCGCCGGGCCCTGAATATCGCCGCCCGCCGGCAGATGCCGGCCTGACCGGGCCGCGAGGAAATCGAGCATGCCTTTTTCTCCGAAAACCGATCCGGCGGCCATTTTAGCCAAGCTGATAAAACTTTCCAACTCGAACACCCAGTATGAGTTCAAAGTCAACAGTTTTCTCAACATCATCTCCTGGGAGATGGATCTCGACCACGCCATCCTCCTGACCCTCGACCGCGAGCGGCGTCTTTTGGTGCCCATGTGGCGGGCCGACGCCGCTTTTCCGCGTCTGGGCCCCATTCCCACCCAGGGCAACATGGTCGGCCGCTGCCTGACCGGCCGGCAGACCCTTCTGGCCGATCCCCCGGACCTCATGGCCCTGCCCCACGATTGGGCCGCCTTCGTGGAGCCGTTCAAAAAATCCCTCCTGGTCACCCCTTTGGGGGACGACAAGACCACCTACGGCGTTTTGATGCTGCTGTCCCGCTCGGGCTACGATCTCAGCGCCGACCGGGCCATGCTGATGGAGGCGGTGGCCAACGAACTGACCATCGCCATCAAAAGCTCCCAGCAGATGACCGACACCCGCAAGCGCCTCAGCGTCTTGAACGTCCTGAGCGACCTGGGGCGCACTCTGTCCGCCACCATCGAGGTGGACAAGATCATGAACATGATCCCCCAGATCGCCACCGGCATCTTTCTGGCCGACGGCTGCACCCTGAACATCCTCGACGACACGGGGCAGACCCTGCTCCTGTCGTCCCATTACGGCCTGATCCCCCCGGCCTATAATTTCGACCGCTACCGCTCCTCCAAGGCCCTGCCGCCCTCCGCGGCCACCGCTCTGTCCCGCAAGACCAGTTTTTCCGGCTATCTCAAGGACGACCCCGGGGCCATGGAACTGTCGGAAGCCGAGATGAACAACACCATCATCAGCTGCCCCTTAAGCTTCCAGGGCCGCCACCAGGGCAGCATTTCCCTGTTCAACAAGCTCGGCGGCCGCAACACCCAGGCCGCCCTGGCCCCCCAACTGTTCGACCGCGACGACCTCGAGCTCCTGTTTTCCATGAACAACATGGTCTCCGGCGTGGTGGAGAACGCCATCACCTTCCGCGAGGTGCAGAGCCTGGCCCGCACCAACCAGAAGATGGTGGCCTATCTCTCCACGCTCTACGACATCTCCATCGCCATGATGACCACGGTGCGCTACGACGAACTGATCTGGATCATCATCCGGGCCCTGACCGACCGCAAGGGGCTGGGCTTCGACCAGGTGCTGATCCTGCTGTTGGACACCTCCGGCGAGGGCGGCCCCGCCCTGGTCAGTTCGGCCTTCTGGACCCACGACAGCGAACTGGAATACCAGGAACGGGGCGGCACCCTGGCCGACCTCTTGAAAAGCCCCTCGAAGGAGGAGGCCGCCCTGATGCTGGAACGCGGCGAGGACATGGGACTGGTCATCCCCGTCTTTCCCGAGAGTTCCCGGATCCTGTCGCGGGTGGTGATGGAGAAGAAGCCCCTGTTGGGGTTCCGGGTCTTCGATACCGAAAGCGACATCGACCTCAAGGATTTCGGGCTGAAGGCCTATGCCGCGGTGCCGATGATGGCCAAGAACCGGGACGTGGGGGTCATCGCCGTGGACCGTTCCTTCAGCGACGAGCCCCTGACCGTGGACAGCCTGCGCGATCTGACCATGCTGGCCAACCAGGCCGGGCTGGCCATAGAGAACGCCAGCCTTTACGACGACCTGGAAAAGGCCAACCAGTCCCTCAGCCAGGTGCGGATGCAGTTGATCGAGGCCGAGCGCCAGGCGGCCCGGGGCGAGATGGGCACCCACCTGGCCCACGAGGTCAGAAACCCGCTGGTCTCCATCGGCGGCTTCACCCAGCGGCTCCTGAAGAAAATGAAGGACGACGACCCGCTGAAAAAATATGCCGAGGTCATCTGGGAAGAAGTGGAGCGGGTCAACCGGGTGCTGAACAACGTGCTGGATTTTTCCCGCGACGAAAAGGGCCGGATGCGCGATTTCAGCATGGCCGACCTGGTGGACGAGGTGCTGCTCTCCCTGCGCCATGAACTGAAGCGCCAGAAGGTCAGGATCGAAACCGAAATCGAGCCCGGCCTGCCGCAGGTCACCGCCGACGACCGCCAGGTGATGCACATTTTTCTCAACATCTTTTACAACGCCACCCAGGCCATGGCCCCGGCCGGCGGCCACATCCACCTGCGGCTCTTTCTGACCAAAGAGGGCGACCAGGCCTATGTGGCCTGCGAAATCACCGACACCGGGCCCGGCATTCCCCCGGACATGCTGCCCAAGATCTTCAGCCCTTTTTTCACCAGCAAGAGCGACGGCACCGGTCTGGGGCTGTCCATCGTCAAGAAGATCGTCGACCGCTATCACGGTCTCATCCACGTCGAAAACCACCCGGCCCACGTTCCCGACAGCGGGGCCTCTTTCACCTTCATGTTCCCGGTCACCCAGCCGGGCGCCTTACGCCCCTGAGGATTCTCCGCCAGCATGCTTTCTCAACAATTCAACCAGATTTTATATGACTATCGGGCCTTGTTGTTCGTGATCTTCTGCCTCCTGGGCCAGATCATCGGCTGCCGCCTGTGGCTGCGGCGGGTGAAGACCAAAACGGCCCGGCGGCTGGTCTATGCGGTTTTCCTGCTCTTCAATCTCGGCTGGGGGCTGACGGTGCTCACCCTGTACCGGGGCGACCACCTGACCGACTTTTTCTGGAGCTGGGTGGGCCGTCCCAGCGTTTCCTGGCAGGTGGCCTACACCCTGGCCATCCTGCCCCTGGGAACCCTGGCTTCGGTGGCGGTCGGCCTGGTTCGGCTGCCTTTCGGCCGCCGCCGGAAGGCCGCCGGGCCGGAGGGGATCGATGCCGGCCGCCGCGATTTGCTGAAAGCCGCCGGCACGGTCGGCATTCTGGGCATTCTGGGCGCCTCCGGCTGCGGCGTCGTGCGCCAGGGGCTGCCCCCGCGGGTGGTGCGGCTGACCCTGGCCGTCCCCGGTCTGCCCGAGGAACTGGCGGGCTTCCTCATCGCCCAGGTTTCCGATGTCCACCTGGGTTTGTGGTCCAGTCAGAAAGAATTGGACCAGGCCCTGCGTCTGGTGGCGGAGCAGAAGCCCCACCTGGCCGTCCTCACCGGCGACCTGGTCGACCGCGATCCCGAATATGCCCGGCTGTATTATGAACCCCTGAAGCATCTGGCCGGGCTGCCCCACGGGGTCTGGGGCGTTCTGGGCAACCACGACCACTATGCCGGCCCGGCGCGCATCGCCGAACTGCTCGACGGCCACGGCCTGACCATGCTCATGGACCGGCGGGTGAACCTGCCCGGGCTGCCGCTGACCCTGATCGGCCTTGACGATCAGGGCCGCCACCATTCCTGGATGGGCTCCGGGCGGCCCGCCCGCCGACTCGAGGACCCGGATGCGCTGGATTTTGCACGGGTCTCGGGCCCGGAACCCCGCCCCGGGGATTTCACCATCCTCCTGAACCACCGCCCGGAAGGTTTCGCCCAGGCCGCCCGCGAGGGCTGCCGCCTCTATCTGGCCGGCCACACCCACGGCGGCCAGTATCAGGCGCCCTGGAACGACCAGTTGAACCTGGCCGCCGCCTTCTATAAATATACCAGCGGCCTCTACCGGGCCCACGACGCCTTCCTCAACGTCAGCCGGGGCCTGGCCGCCGTCGGCATCCCCTTCCGCCTCTGGGCCTGGCCCGAGATCAACCTCATCCGCCTGGAACGGGCCTGATTTTTTAGAACCAAGGCCGCCCGAAACGGCCCGGCCGGCATCCACATGGATGCCGGCCGGGCCTTTTCGCTTCTTCGTAACCGTTGATGACCGCGCCTTCCGGCGCCGTGTATTTATCAGGAAATATCGATATTGAATCGGTTGGGGACTTCCACGGAATCGAGGCGGTCGAAATCCGGGCGGGACCGTTCCACTTGTCCGGCTCCAAAACTGGAATTTTCATATTTCGCCGTCAGGTCTTTCCGGACATAGGCCATGTGGTGCATCTGGACGGAACTCAGCACCCGCTGCCGGGAGAAGGCGGTGAGGGTCAGGACCCGGGTCTGGTCCACCGTGCAGGCCCGAAGCCGGCTCTTCCTGAGGCGGGACCAGGGCCGGATCCGGGAGAAAAAGGGCACGAAGGCGACGGGATAGGACGGATACAGGATCTGCCGGGTCGGCTGAAGACCATAGGTGGTGATCGGGCAGTAGGTATGGGTGAAGCCGCCCTCGATGATTTCCTTTTTGGCTTCGGCCACTTCTCCGGCGAGATAGAATTCGTCGCAGTCCATGGTCATGAAATAGCCGCAGCCGTCCTTCCGGGCGTGTTCCAGGCCGACGTTGCGTTTCCGGCGTTCGTTGGTGCCGGGGCGCAGAGTCAGGTCGGGCTCGAACCCGATCAGTTCGTCGATAAGTTTTTTCTCCCGCAGTTCCTTCAATAAGGGCAGGAGACCCTCGTCGGCGGGTTTGCCGTACCAGGACCGTAACTGGTAAACCACGTTGATATAATCGACTTCCGAACGGATTGAGCGCAACGAGGCTTCCAGCAATTCCTGCCCGTCAAACGCGGAATAGGACACCCCCCAACGGGCGGCCTTAAGACGCCGGGCGAAGAGTTCTTCCCGCAGCCGCACCCGCAGTTCGTCCCGCTGACGGCGATCCGAAACCAGGGCGCATCGCAGCTTGATTCGCAGTAAATCCAGATCCGGCATTATTTCTTCTCCTTTACCTGCCCACCGCGCGGTTCATATCCCGTCGGCCGGGTCGTGATGGGCCAGAAGGCTCTCGGCCTGGGTCAGGAAGTCCTCCAGCCGGGCCAGTTCGTCGGGCGTGAGGCGGCTGGCGGCCCCGGCCTGGCCTTTCAGGCGCTCGAGACGGTTGAGGAGGCTGGGGGGCACCCGGTCGTCGGCCGCCGCGAGTTCCGGCCGCTCGGTCAGTTCCACCTTCTCCGCTTCGGGGGCCTCGTCGGCCAGGGCCGCGTAGTGGAGCCAGTCGGGGATGTTGAAGTTGACCTCGGGAAAGGTCGTCTTGGCCAGGTCGTAAAAATCGCGGGTGCTGGCCGGTTCGCCGTGGATGAGGTTGACGGTCAGCCCCGGGTGGGCCAGGTGCCCCAGCCACTCGAGCAGTTCCTTTTGGTCCGCGTGCCCGGAAAAGCCGCCGATGGTGTGGATTTTCGCTTCGACGGTGATGGGCTCGCGGAAAATCTTGACCATCCGGGCCCCTTCCACCAGGCGGCGGCCGGTGGTGCCCTGGGCCTGGAAGCCGACGAAGATGACGTGGCAGTTGGGCCGCCAGAGGTTGTGCTTCAGATGGTGCAGAATGCGGCCGGCGTTGGCCATGCCGCTGCCGGCGATGATGAGGGCCGGCCCTTTGATCTCGTTGAGTTCCTGGCTTTCCCGGCCGTCTTTGGTGATGCGCAGGCTCGGCAGGGTCTGTTCGGAAATGCCGTCGGTCAGGAAGGCCCGGGCCTCTTCGTCGAACAGGTCGATGTGGTGGGCGTAGATTTCCGAGGCGGCGGTGGCCAGGGGCGAATCGAGAATGATGGGCAGGGACCGGGGGATGCGTTCGTCGTGCCAGGCCTGGGCCAGGAGCAGCAGGATTTCCTGGGTCCGCTCCACGGCGAAGGCCGGGATGAGGATCTTGCCGCCTTCCTTGTGGGCGAGATTGACCGCGGCCAGGAGTTCTTCCACCGAGGTGTCCAGGTCCTTGTGCCGCCGGTTGCCGTAGGTCGTCTCCATGAAAACGGTGTCGGTTTTCGGCGGCGGGGTGGGATCGGGCATCAGAAGCTGCCCGGTGCGGCCGATGTCGCCGGAAAAGACCACCGTGCGCCCGGCCTGGCGGCCGTTGGCCTGGAGCGTGAAGTGGGCGCTGGCCGCCCCCAGGATGTGCCCGGAGGGGATGTAGCTCAAGGTCAGGCCGGGCACGATCTGGTTCTCCCCGAAAAAGGGCAGGGGCGACAGGAGGTTCATGGCCTGGCGGGCGTCGTCCTCGGTGTAGAGGGGTTCCACGTCGCGCTGGCCCTGGCGCCGGTTCTTGCGGCTCTTCCAGACGGCTTCCTGCTCCTGGATGTTGGCCGCGTCCAGCCACAGCACCTTCAACAGGTCGCAGGTGGCCTCGGTGGCGTAGACGGGCCCCCGGTAGCCGGTCTTGACCAGGCGCGGCACCAGGCCGGAATGGTCCATGTGCGCGTGGGTGATGACGATGGCGGAGAGATTCTTGGGGTCGTAGACCGAGGTGTTGGCGTTGCGCAGTTCGGTCTGGCGCCCGCCCTGGAAGAGGCCGCAATCCAGAAGGACGTTGGTCCCGCTTTCCATCTCCAGCCTGAAACAGGAGCCGGTGACCGTGCCCACCGCGCCGATGGCTTTGATTTTCATATTTTCCCCTTGTCAGGTTCGTGAAGGTTGCGCTTTCGGACCGCCGGTCAGGTCAGGCGGCGGTTTTTGTCGGCCGCCGCCGCCACGGCCTCCTGGAGCAGGCCGCCCAGGCCGCCGCGCTCCATGACGTACAATGCTTCGACGGTGAGGCCGCCGGGGGAGGTGGCGGAGTCCCGCAGTTCGGAAAGAGCCGCCTGGG
>JAVBLB010000056.1:0-6233 GCA_031553735.1 Candidatus Adiutrix sp. | reverse complement strand
CCCCGGGCCTGGAGCGACTTGCGCCAGCGCGGCGGCTCCGGGTGGTTAATAGTCACCTTCGGGGGGGGCCCCGGTAGCTCCGGGGGCCACTCCGGTCCAGCCCGGAACGGCGGATAAGGGAGATGACAAGACCACCGCGTCAATTCCCACCGCTGTGTCAGGCAATCTGACCATCGGTGCTGGCGGCGGCGGCCAGGGTGGACAGGGCGGGCAAGGCGGTCAGGCCGGTTCGCCGGATACGGATTCCACTGCGGCGCCCGGTAGCGGCGGCGCCGGCGGCATCGGCGGCATCGGCGGCGACGGCGGCGACGTGAACCTGACCAGTTGGTCCGGCGGCGATATGGTCGGAATCAGCGGCAACCTGACCATCACCGGCGGAGCCGGCGGTACTGGCGGCACCGCCGGCCTGGGCGGCGATAACCCGGCCAGCGGCACGGCCCTCAGCGGCATCGGCGGGCAGGGCGGGGCCGGCGGCGACGGCGGCAACGTCACCCTTACAATCAACGCAGACGTCCTGAACGTCGGCGGCGATGTCATCATCGAGTCCGGACAGGGCGGTGATGCCGGAACGGTCCCGGCTCCCAACGAAACTGCGGCCAACGGCGCCGGCGGCGCCGGCGGCCAAGGCGGCGACGTCGAGGTGATCATCAACACCCTGGTGATGAACGGCACGACCGCCAGCCCCAACCTGGTTTTCAACAAGGGCGCGGCTGGTTCCGGCGGCAGCCTCGGCGGCACCCTGGATGTGGCCATCGACACCCTGGAAGTGGCGAAGGGCAAAACCGCCGTCATGTCTTTCAACAGCGGCGTCGTATCTTGGGCCCCGTCCGACCAGGTGACCCTCAGCCATCTGACCCTGGACGGCGGCTCCACCTTCGACGCCGGGAACGCCAACTTCGGCAGCCAGTTTTACCTGGTCGACGACAGCCTCGCCAGCCGGGTGCTGACGGTGAACGGGGTGAACAACCAGTTGAATAACCTGCTGGTGGATTACGCTTCCGACGCCACCAGCTTCAGCAAAATCACTTTCAACCTGGCCGGGGCGCCCAATCGATCCACCATGCTGAACACCGATGCCTTATCCGGCTTCGATTTCAGCGCCCTCAACAGCGCGGGCGAACTGAACGCGGTGCTGAATGTCCGGTTCGACCAGGTCACCGATTTTGAAGTGACCAATCTCGATTACCTGACTTTGATCGCCAGCGACAACCTGAACGTGGCCGGCACCGATCTGGCCAACGGCAAGAAGATCAAGGCCAACGCCCTGGTCAACGGCGGCGACGAATACCGCCGCTTCTTCGGCCTGACCGACTACTTCTTCGCCGTCCAGATGGACGGGCAGAACAACCTGGTCTTGGCCGCCGACGGCCGGGACGGCTACTACGCCCCGTATTACGAAGGCATCCTGGGCGGCCACCTGACCGTGCGCGACGCTTACAACAGCGTCTTGAACCTCATCACCGAGTTCGCCCGCGACCAAAAATACGGCGTGATCGCGCTGGGTCTGCGGATCGACGGCAGCAGCATCAAAAGCAAGACCGGCAGCCACGTGGATGTGGACGCCCTGCACGCGGTGCTGAGCCTGGCCTGCAAGAATCTTTCGGCCATGGGCGTGACCACGGTGGGCCTCTTTGCCGAAGCCGGCACGGGCAGCTACGACACCTATAACAACATCCTGACCCTGAGCCAGGTGCTCGGCGACGGCCAGACCAACTACGTGGGCGGCGGCGTGTTCTTCCACAACGAGTTCAGCACCCGCACCTACCTGGAGGCCTCTTTCCGGGGCGGCTCGGTGGACAACGACTTCCGGGTCCGGGATTATCGCCGGGCCGGCTACGATCTCAGCAGCAGCTATTACGGCGCACACCTGGGGCTGGGCCAGAAGTTCGAAGTCACCGACATCTGCGAGTTCGACCTCTACGGCAAGTTCCTGTGGACCCGGACCAGCGGCGAAAGCTTCACCACCCGGGCCAACGAGCGCTTCCGCTTCGACGACGTGGACTCCCTGCGCACCCGCCTCGGCGGCCGCCTGACCCAGGGCTATATGGACAACAACCTCAAAGGTTACCTCGGCGCGGCCTGGGAATATGAGTTCGACGGCAAAGTCCACGCCAGCCGCCACAACGCGGCCACGGTCCGCACCGAGGACCCCGAGCTGAAGGGCTCCAGCGTGTTCGGCGAGGCCGGGCTCATCATCCAGCCGGGCGAGGCCAACTACTCGGTGGACATCGGCGTCTTCGGCGTCGGCGGCACCCAGCGGGGCGTCGGCGGCACCGCCGGCCTCAAGTTCGAATTTTAACTCCAATCACGGTCGCCGGCTTCGGCCGGCGGCCCTCGAATCAACCGCCCGGGTGCGCTCACACCCGGGCGGCCATCCCCGGCGAAAACCTCCGCTCCCCCAAGCGGAATCCCGGCCGAGGGAAGCAAGCCCAAATCCATCCTTCATGTTGTTCAACCCTTATCCGACGGCGGCCCTCCCCTGGCCGCCGTCGTCTTTTCCCACCCGCCATCACTGTCAACCCTCGACATTCTAAGCGGTCGCACGGTGGGGCGGGACGGTAAAACTTCTCCCGGCGGCCGCTCTCCCAACCACGCCGCCGGTGACGACCATGGCATCCGAAACCTCACGTCGGCGACGCGGTCGGGGCCCACGCGTCCGCCCTCCGAAGTATTACCGCCCCGCCCCACCTGGCAGCTACAGCCACCGGGCAATCGTAGCCAACAATGCCCCGAATGGGGCCAAGCGCCGCCGTGATTTCGTTATGCGCATGCCGCCGCGGCCGAGACGGAGATTCTATCGCCTCCATCCTTAATAATAAAAAAGCCGGCGCTGCCGGCTTTCAAATTCTCATAACGAACCGATGGTCCCGGCCGCCCAAATGTTGCGGCCAACCAGGCCTAGTGAAACGGGTGCGGAGAGGATGCGTCAGCATCCGGTGGGTCCAGGGCTATGCCCTGGTCCGGGGCTATGGCCTGGGATTGGACGGAGAGGATGGCGGGGAGGGTCGGGTGGTAGCCGGGGATGTAGACGGAACGCTGGTCGGTGATGGAATACTGGCCGGTGGAAAGGAAGGGCGTGCCGTCCTGCCGTAAGAGGAGCTGGGTCTCGAAGCCGCCGTCCAGACCAACGACCTGGACCAGGCCCAGGGACGAGCTTTTCAGGGCCATGGCCAAGTCATAGAGACTGACGGCGGCCGGGGTCATGATCAAAAGGATGCGGCCCTCCCGGTCCTGGCCGATGGCCGCCCGGCAGGCCAGGTTGTGGCTGTCGCGCACCCGGATGCGCCCGTTCTGATCCAGCAGCATGAAGGACTGCATGACGTTGCGGTAATGGCGGGGCTCCCAGGGTTCCCGGTTGGTCTGCTGGTCGATGATGGCCGCCGCCGGCGCCCCCGGGGGGGCGTCTTCGGCCGGCTCGGAAACCAGATAGCCCTTCCACTGGGGGTGTGGCCCGGCGGAAAGGCTTTGCCCGTCCCGCTTCAATACCCCCATGTAGGCCCGGTCGGGATAGTACTGCCCGGCGTTGATGAGGGCCGCGGCCTGCCCGAGGCGCTCGGCCCAGCCGCCGATGCTGACCTGGGGAGAATCGGGATACTCTTTTTCGTGATAGGGACGAAAGGAGAAGCGGGCGGGGTCGAAGCGGGCCAGGAAGAGATCGTTCGGGCCCAGCCGGGCGCCGTAGAGCAGGCGGGACCGGGCGGCTTCGAAACCGGGAGCGCTCTCCCGCCAGGTGATCGGTCCCAGCCGGGGGCGGACCGCCAACAATCGGTTGTTCAACCGGCCGAGAAGGTCGGTCAGGAGGCGGGGAAGATTTTCCGCTTCCTTCCGGGCCGGGCCGTCGACGTCCAGGCCGCTGAGACTGATGTTGGGGCCGCCGAAGGGCCGCCGGTCGGCCAGGGTCAGCAGGGTCGGCGGCGAGGTGTCTTCCGCCAGAAAGGTCAGGCTCAGGCCGGACGGCCAGGGATCCAGGGGCTCGCCGAAAGTCAGGCTGATGGATACCGGGGGCAGGCCGCCGACACCCTCCACCACCACCGACCGTTCCCCGCCTTTGCCGCCGGCCGGGACGAACGCCGCCAGCCGCCAAATGGCCTCCCGAAGCGGGCCGTTGCCGGAAAAGGCGGACAAAGCGCCCCCGCCCTCGCCGTCGGCCGCCAGATCGGCCGGCGAAGCCAGAAACGACAGGACCAGCGCCAGGAGCGGGAAAATAATTGCTTGAATTTTGACGCGCATGGTGTATATTGTTGACGCGATACCTAAACAAAAAAATACCATCTCAAAACCGAACCGTAAGGCCCGGGGCGGCCGCGCGTTTGGGATTGTAGCATATTCGGCGCATTCGCGATAAAAATTATACTCGAGCCCCAAACATCGCCCGCGATGTTTGGCGATCCCCACCAAAACTAAGAAGGAGCTGCTATGCCCGCGGAAATTATTAAAGGTCTGCCGGTGGCCACGGCCATGCGCGAAGAGATCACCAACCAGGTCAAAACCCTGACCGCGACCAAGGGAATCCAGCCCAAGCTGGCCGTGGTGCTGGTGGGCGACGACGAGGCCTCCCGCGTCTACGCCCAATCCAAGGAAAAAGTCGGCGAAAAGATGGGCATCAAGGTGGAACTGCACGTTCGCCCGAGCACCACCTCCGAAGCCGAAGTCATCAAACTGGTCGATGACCTCAACGCCGACAAGGCCGTTCACGGCATTCTGGTGGAGCTGCCCCTGCCGAAGACCATCCAGAAGGAAAACGTCATGAACCGCATCGACCCCAAAAAGGACGTCGACGGCGTTCACCCGGTCAACCGCGGGTATCTGTTGGGCGGCCAGGAACACCTGGCCCTGGTGCCGGCCACCCCCCTGGCCTGCATCGAACTGATCCAGAGAAGCGGCCTGGAGCTGAAAGGCAAACGCGTCACCCTGGTGGGCCGGGGCGACACCGTGGGCCGGCCCCTGGCCAGCCTCCTGATCACCAAGGGCCGCGACGCCACGGTCACCATCTGCCACACCCGGACCGTGGACCTGGCCGCGACCGTCAAGGCCGCCGAAATCGTGGTGGCCGCCGCCGGCTTCCCCAAGCTGATCACGGCCGACATGGTCGCCCCCGGCCAGACGGTCATTGACGCCGGCATCAACCAGCTGGAAGACGGCAGCCTCTGCGGCGACGTGGACACCGAGCCCGTCAGCCAGATCGTCCGGGCCATCACCCCGGTGCCCGGCGGCGTCGGCTCCCTGACCACCACGGTCATCATGCAGAACCTGTTGAAGGCCATCGGCCTTCAGGAACACTGAACGGAGGACGAGTCATGAGCGATATCGGCAATTTCTACACCATGACCATCAATGACTTCCTGAAAGTGGCCGCTTCCAGTTCCCACGTGCCCGGCGGCGGCAACGTCTCGGCCGTGGTGGCCACTCTGGGGGCCTCCATGGGGGCCATGGTGGCCAGCCTGACCGAAGGAAAAAAAGGCTACGAGGAACACCAGGAAGCCAACGCGGCCGTCCTCAAAGCCTTCATGGCCGGCATCGAAACCCTCAAGGACCTCACCCGGGGCGACGTGGAAGCTTTCGACGCCTACATGAAGACCTTCAAACTGCCCAAAGACACCGATGAGCAGAAGGCGGCCCGGAGCAAGGCCATCCAGGACGGCGTCAAGGTGGCCACCCTGGCCCCCATGAAAATCTGCCGCCAGTGTCTGGAACTGATGCGCGAAGCCGCCAAGCTGGCCCCCTTCGGCAACAAGGGCGCCATCAGCGACTGCGGCGTGTCGGCCATCATCCTGGAGGCAGCCATCCGCGCGGCCATGCTGTCGGTGGACATCAACCTCCCCTCCATCAAAGACCAGGCCTTCGCCGCCGACATCGTCAGCGAACGCGGCCGCATCTTCGCCGAAGCCGAAGAAATCAAAGCCCTCGTCCTCACCCACATGCGCGCCCGCTGGTAACCAGGGCAGAGCCCTGGACCCCCGGATGCTGGCGCATCCGGCCCGCACCCGCTTCGCTGGACGGCCGAGGCCGCAACGTCTGGGCGGCCGGGACCATCGGGGTCGTTTGCAGCGGGGTATGGGACGGGAGCTATGCTCCCGTCCTTTTCGGATGTCGGAGAATTCTTTTCCGGTCCTCTCTCTTCTTAATCCGCCCCGGCTTTGCCGGGGCGGATTAAGATTTTTTTGGTTGGATCATCAGTCATCAATACGTATAATAAAGCCACCCAAAGGGTGGCCGCCGAATCAGGGGGAGCG
>JAVBLB010000117.1:0-26590 GCA_031553735.1 Candidatus Adiutrix sp. | reverse complement strand
CATAGCCCCGCTTTTGATGTGGTGCAGCTCGTAAAGTGAATTAGGCCGGGGCGAAGGCTCAACGCCTCCCGCCCGCCGATCTCGCCTCCCGGATCAAACGGGCGGCCCGCCGGCCGTCACCGGAACAGTTCGGGAAACCGGTGGCGGATGTGGCGGATGGCTTTGGAGGCGGCCTCACCCGCGGTTTTGGAATTGAGGGTGTCTTCGGCCCAGGAATGCAGCTCGCTGAAGGTGGACATGCGGACGATCCGCTTGATTTTCGGAATGGCCGCCGGGGGCATGGAGAGAATGTCCGCGCCGAGGCCGATGAGGATGGGCGCGGTGATCTCGCTGGCGGCCATATCGCCGCAGATGGAAACGGGGGTGCGGGTTTCGTGGCCGATTTTCAGAATCTGTTGGAGCATGCGAAGAATGGCCGGGTGAAAGGGCTGATACATGTCGGCCACTTCGGGGTTGCCGCGGTCCACCGCCAGGGTATATTGGATGAGGTCGTTGGTGCCGATGGAAAAAAAGGCCGACTCCCCGGCCAGTTCCCGAGCGATGAAGATGGTGGCCGGGATTTCGATCATCACCCCCAGGGGAACGCGGGGCGCATACGGCAGACGGTCATGCTCCAGGGAGCGCTCGGCATCGGCCAGGATGGCCCGGGTCCGGCGCAGTTCGTCCAGGCTGGAGACCATGGGCAGCATGATGCGCACGTCGCCGAAAATCGAGGCCCGCAGAATGGCCCGCAACTGGGTCTTGAACAGGGGGCGGTTGCGCAGGCAGTGGCGGATGCCGCGCAGGCCCAGGGCCTGGTTGAATTCGGCGGTGGTCCAGTCCGCCCGGTCGGCCTGTTTGTCGAAGCCGAGGTCCAGGGTGCGGATGACCACCGGCTTGGGGGCCGTGCTTTCCACCACCCGGCGGTAGGTTTCGAAGAGCTCGGCCTCCGTGGGCGGAATTTTGCGGTTCATGTACATGAATTCGGTGCGATACAGGCCGATGCCTTCGCCGCCGTAGGACATGATGGCCGGCAACTCCTCCACCAGATCGAGATTCCCCAAAACCTCGATGGGCCGGTCATCCAGAGTCAGCGCCGGCAGGTGGGAACAGCGGACGATCTCGGCGTTGACCGTCCGCTCCATTTCCTGGCGGGTGCGGTAAAATTTCAGGGTGTCCTGGTCGGGACGAATGATGACGTGACCGGCGCGCCCGTCGAGGATGATGAGGTCGCCGGTGTTGATGTTGGCCAAGAGACCCTTGGCCCCCACCACGGCCGGCAGTTCCAGCGCCTGGGCCACCAGGGCCGTGTGCGAGGTGTGTCCGCCTTTTTCCGTGGCCAGGCCGGCGATTTTGGCCGCGGCGATGCGGGACATCTCGGCCGGGCTGATGTCTTGGGTCACCAGGATGGAACCCGCCGGGGTCTCAGGTACTTCCGCGTTGTCGCCCATGAGGGCCGCGACCAGGGACTGGCCGACCATTTCCACATCGGTCAGGCGCGAGCTGATGTATTCGTCGGTCACGCCGCCCATGGTCGCGGCCACGCTTTCGACAGTCTTGAATACGGCCTGCTCGGCGTTGTGCCGTTCGTCGCGGATGAAAGAACAGGTTTTGGTAAAAAGCAGGGGGTCGTCGAGGAGCAGCAGGTGGGCGTCGATGATGCCGGCCTGGATGCGGAGCTCCGGGGGCAGGGAGTCTTTGGAGGCGGTGAGCTTTTGCCGCACCGTCTCCTGGGCCCGCTTCAGGCGGCTCAACTCCTGCTCCACCTGATGGGACGAGAGAAGCCGGTAGCTGGGCAGGCGCAGGTTTTTGTGGCTGTGAACCAAGGCGGTGCCGATGGCGATGCCGTTGGAGGCCCCCACCCCGGCCAGCACCGATTCGTCAGGCACAAAAGGCGGAGGCAGGTTCATTCTTCACCGAAACGGTCTTCAATGATGCTGCTCAGGGCCGACACCGCGCGGTGGGCGTCGACGCCTTCGGCCTCGATGACCACCTTGCTGTCATAGCCGCAGCCCAGGCTGATGAGGCTCAACACGCTGCGGGCGTCGGCCCTGGTGCCGTTCCTGATCACCCGAATGTCCGATTGGTATTCTCCGGCGGCTTTCACCAGCTTGGCCGCCGCCCGGGCATGAAGCCCCAGACGGTTCTTGATGGTCAACTCGGCTGAACTGCTTTCCAATACGCACATAGTCATCTCTTCCCACAGGTATTTTGCAGCGGTCACCACGGACCGACAGGCTGGCCTCGGCCCGACCCGGCCGTTTCGCGGGGCCGGAATACACTTCACCCGGCCGCATCCTCAAACGCTCTCCAATCGTCAAAAACAGCTCAATGATCACAATGATGAAATGTTGCATAAATTGTTGAAAACGATATTCATCAATATTGGCCCAAAGCCAGGAGCAGAAGGCAGGCCAGAGCCACCAGCACGATGGGATACCAATAGCCCAGCCGGCTGGGCTGGCGAATCATCAACCGCAACGCGAACACGCCGATCATCACGCCGAGCATGGCCAGCCACAGCCGCCCCCGGGAAGAGTCGGCGGCCAGGGCCGTTTTGGTGGAGATCAAAACGACCGTGGAAACGCCCACCACCAGAGCCAAAAGGCGCCTGAGACCCTGGGCCAGCCGTTGGATCTTGAGCCGGAACAGCAATTCGACGATACGCTCGCCCCGGCGATAGCCCAGGTAAAGCCCCGCGAACCGAACCGGGACGGCCAGCAGACCAAAGAGGCCCGGGAGCAGGAGCGGGGTCCACCACTGATCCAGAGACAAAACGGCCCAGACCGCGATCAGGCAGCACAGCGGCAGCCAGGATTGCCAGAACAGGTCGTCGCCCAGGGCGGCCAGGGTGGGGCCCAGGCGGCCGGCCATGCGCACCCGGTCCTCGGCGGCCAGGCGGCCGGCCGCCACGTCCTGTTCCAGCTTGATGATCACTCCGATGGCCACGCCGCTGGCGATGGGGTTGGTGTTGAAAAATCCCATCGCCCGTTCCCGGGCGCTTTTGAGCCCTTCCCGCGACTGATGGAGACGCCTCAGGGCCGGGTCGATGGCCGCGGCCAATCCCAGGTTCTGCTGACCCTGCGGATTCCAGGAGGCCTCCAGAAACAAACTTCTCACTGCGACGTGGGCCAACGTCGATAATTGTACCGGGTGATCGGAAGTCATTGTCAGGCACACCAAGCAAGGTTCCCGCCGGATGGCTTCTCCATCGGGTGGCGCCGCCGAGTCATATCCGGGCGCGCTTCGGGGAGCGGTCCGGCCGGCGCCGGGAAGGGATGGGGACGCTTATGGCTCAAGATAGTAAGAGTATACCACAATCAGACGCCGGGGCGCACCTTTTTTCGCATTGCGATGCATCGGATCGAAGAATGGCATGGACCAAGAAAAGGCCCCTCCGAGAAGGCCGGAGGGGCGGACGAATTCCCGCCGGAGCGGACCGTATCGGGGAAAGTCAGGGCCTCCGGCTCCAGACGAAAAAGCCCTCGCCCGGCAATTGTTCGAAGCCCGCTTCGCGCATCAGCTCCAGGGCCAACTGGTCGGGATACGGGCTGCGGAACACGAAGCGGATGACGTCGAGGTTCAGCAGCATCTTGGCGCAGGTGGCGCAGGGCTGGTTGGTGCAGTACAGGGTCGCGGCATTGACGGCCACCCCGTATTGGGCGGCCTGGAGGATGGCGTTTTGTTCGGCGTGGATGGCCCGGCACATTTCCTGGCGTTCGCCGGAAGGGATGCCGAGCCGTTCGCGGAGGCAGCCCGTTTCCAGGCAGTGCGGCAGGCCCCGGGGGGCGCCGTTGTAGCCCATGGCCAGAACCCGGCGGCCGGAGACCAGAAGAGCTCCCACCCGCCGCCGGAGGCAGGTGGAACGGGTGGCGGCCAGTTCGGCCAGACCCAGGAAGTATTCATCCCATTGCGGGCGCCCGGAGGTCGGGGTCGGGCGGGGGTCGTCGGCCATCTGGTCTCTCCTTGGGCCCGCGGCGGGCGGTCACAGCTCGGGATACAGCGGGAATTTCTGGCAGAGCGTCTCCACCTTGCGGCGGATTTTCTTGAGCTGGCCCTCGTCCGAGGGAGCTTTCAGGGCGTCGATGATGAGTTCGGCGACCTGGTCCATGTCCGCTTCGGCCAGCCCCCTGGTCGTCAGCGCCGGGGTGCCGAACCGGAGACCGGAAGTGATGGCCGGCGGCTGGGGATCGAAGGGGATGGCGTTCTTGTTGGCGGTGATGCCGGCCAGGTCCAGGGCGTGCTCGGCCTGGGCGCCGGTGAGATTCTTGCTGCGCAGGTCGACCAGCAGCAGATGGGTGCTGGTGCCGCCGGAAACCAGCCGAAAGCCGGCGTCGGCCAGGTTGCCGCCCAGCCGCACCGCGTTCAAGAGGACCTGCTGCTGGTAGTCCATGAAGTCGGGGGTCAGCGCCTCGCCGAAGGCCACGGCCTTGGCCGCGACCAGATGCATCAGGGGGCCGCCCTGAAGGCCGGGGAAAATCTGGCTGTCGACCGTCCGGGCCAGGTCGCCTTTGCAGAGAATCAGGCCGCCCCGGGGGCCGCGCAGGGTTTTGTGGGTGGTGCTGGTGACGATGTCGGCCCATTCCACCGGCGAAGGGTGGAGGCCGGCGGCCACCAGCCCGGCGAAGTGGGCCATGTCCACCATCAGGGCGGCTCCGGCCAGGTCGGCTGCCTGGCGGAACTTGGCGAAATCGATGATGCGCGGGTAGGCCGAAGCCCCGGCCACGATGACTTTGGGCTTCAGCCGGTCGGCCTTTTCCATCAGATCGTCGTAGTCGATGAGTTCGCTGTCCTTATTGACCCCGTAGCCGTGGACAGTGAACAGGCGCCCTGAAAAGCTGACCGGGGAGCCGTGGGTCAGATGGCCGCCGTGGGCCAGGGTCATGCCCAGGAGGCTCTCGCCCGGCTTCATGAGGGCGAAATAGGCGGCCATGTTGGCCTGGGAGCCGCTGTGGGGCTGCACGTTGACGTGCTCGGCCCGAAAGAGCTTGCGGGCTCGGTTGATGGCCAGCGTCTCCACCTGGTCGGCGAACTCGCAGCCGCCGTAATAGCGGTGGTCGGGGTAGCCTTCGGCGTATTTGTTGCTGAAAATGGAGCCCCCGGCGGCCAGCACCGCGGGCGAAGCGAAATTCTCCGAGGCGATGAGTTCCAGGGTTTGGCGCTGCCGGTTCAGCTCACCCTTGACGATGGCGCCGACCTGGGGGTCCTGGCGTTCCAGTAAACTTACCATGCTCTGTCCTTCAAAAGGGTCTCTTCCCCCGGCGGGGCTCAGGAAATCTTGTCCAGGCGGGCCTGATGCCGGCCGCCTTCGAAGGCGGTCTCCAAAAATGCGCCGACGATGGCCAGGGCCAACTCCTCGCCCAGGAGGCGCTCCCCCAGAGCCAGAATGTTGGCGTTGTTGTGGGCCCGGGCCAGGCGGGCCATCAATTCGCAGGTGCAGTTGGCCGCCCGGGCGCCGTGGATGCGGTTGGCGGCCAGGGCCATGCCCGTGCCCGTGCCGCAGACCAGGATGCCCAGGTCATAGGTCCCGGCGGCCACGGCTTCGGCCAGAGGACGGGCGTAGTCGGGATAGTCGACTTTTTCCACCGACAGATCGACGCCCATGTCCCGGATGGACAGGCCTCGTCCGGCCAGGTGGAGGTGAATGACATTTTTGAGACGCCGACCGGCATGGTCGCTGGCGATGACCAGTTTCATCGTTCCGCCCTCCGCGGATATGGGTTGGGAGCTGTCCGGCGGGATCGGCCCCGGGCTCAGACGGCTTTCAGCACCAGGCAGCCGTTGGTGCCGCCGAAGCCGAAGGAGTTGCTCATGGCCGCCTTGATCGGAGCCCGGCGACAGACATTGGGCACATAGTCCAGGTCGCAGTCGGGGTCGGGTTCGTCGAGGTTGATGGTCGGCGGGAGCATCCCGTGTTTCAGGGCCAGGGCGGTGATGACCGCCTCCACGCCGCCGGCCGCGCCCAAAAGGTGCCCGGTCATGGACTTGGTGGAACTGATGGCCAGCTTGTAGGCGTGGTCGCCGAAGACGGCCTTGATGGCCTTGGTCTCGATCATGTCGTTGAGGTCGGTGGACGTCCCGTGGGCGTTGATGTACCCGATGTCGGCCGGGGCGACGCCGCGGCCGGCGGCGTCCGCCAGGGCGGCTTGCATGGCCAGGATGGCGCCTTCGCCGTTGTCCGGCGGGGCGGTCATGTGATAGGCGTCGCCGGAGGCGCCGAAACCGGCCACTTCGGCGTAGATTTTAGCGCCCCGGCGCTCGGCGTGTTCCCACTCCTCCAGCACCATCAGCCCCGCGCCTTCGCCCATGACGAAGCCGTCGCGGTCTTTGTCGAAAGGCCGGCTGGCCCGGGCGGGATCGTCGTTGCGGGTGGAGAGGGCCTTAAGGGCGTTGAAGCCGGACACGGCCAAAGGAGTGATGACCGCTTCGGTTCCGCCGGCCAGCATGGCCACGCAGCCGTTGTCGCGAATCTGCTGGAAGGCCCAGCCCAGGGCGTGGGTGCCGGCGGCGCAGGCGGTGGAGATGAGGAGATTGGGGCCTTTGCAGCCCACCTCGATGGAGACTTGACCCGGGGCCATGTTGCCGATCATCATGGGGATGAAGAAGGGGCTGACCCGGTCGGCGCCCCGGTTGAGCAGCGTCTCGTGGTTGGCCTCGATGGTGCCCAGCCCGCCGAGGCCGCAGCCCATACAGCAGCCCACCAGGGGGGCCAGGGCTTCGTCGATGGTCAGGCCGCTGTCGGCCAGGGCCATCTTGGCCACGGCCACGGCATACTGGATGAAGGTGTCGAAGCGCTTGACCGCCTTCTTGTCCAGGTAGTTTTCCGGGACAAAACCCTTGACTTCGGCGGCGATGGTGGTTTTCAGGCCGCTGGCGTCAAACTTGGTGATGGGCCCGATGCCGCTCCGGCCGGCCAGGAGAGCCTGCCAGGTGGTGTCCAGATCATTGCCCACCGGAGAAAGCAGAGCGGCCCCGGTCACGGCCACCCGTCGGGGGGTTTGGGTTCGAGCCATTGGCACCTCCATGTCTGAGCCCGCGAGGGCGATGTGCCGCGAAAAGCGGTCTGGCTGAAATCCGGTCGTTCGGGTACGGATACCCGCAACTGGCTGATCGGGCTGAATGACTGCCCCGCCTGGCAGGCGAACCGGTGCGGAAACGAAAAGCGCGGCCCGGATGATAGTCAACCGGGCCGCCGGAATCCACGCGGTGCCGGCTTTCGGCGGCCTCGCGGAGGTCGCCGAAAGCCGGAGGTCTTCGGCCGGATCATTCCCGGCCGCGTCGGCCGGCCATCTTTAGGCCCGGGCCCGAATGGGGCCTTGCGCCGCCGAAAAGCGGTTTGGCTGAGATTCAATCATCCGGGGACGGGCACTCGCCAACTTGTCGGCCGAGTATTCGCCGGCCCGTTGGGCGAGCTGAATCGCCCGCCCGCCTTGGTACATTTATTTGGACAGGCTGCTGATGAAATCCACCGCGTTCTGCACGGTCTTAATCTTCTGGGCGGCTTCGTCGTCGATTTTGACGTCGAATTCCTCTTCCATGGCCATGATGAGTTCCACCAGGTCCAGGGAATCAGCCCCCAGATCATCCTGGAAGGAGGATTCGGGGCGGATTTCGGCGGTGTCCACGGAAAGCTGATCCGCGACGACTTTGACTACCCTGGCGAGAATTTCTTCAGACATGTTTTGCTCCTTGATTTATGTCACTTGGGATCATGGCGATCGGTGTGTGGGCCGGGACGGCCGATGCCGCCTCCGGATTTCGTCGGAATATCCGGCCGGCCGAGTTTTAGGCGAAACGGCCTGAAGTCGCCGCGAGCCGGCATCGGGATCGTAATGGCCAATTTCCGCATTGTAATAAAAAATCGATAAATACTCAAGGCCCCGGGAAGGCGATGGGCGTCGTCGCCGCGTCCCGCCGGATCGCGGGGCCGCGGCGGATCACATATACATGCCGCCGTTGACGTGGATGGTTTGACCGGTGATATAGGCGGCGCCGTCCCCGGCCAGGAAGGCCACGGCTTCGGCCACGTCCTCGGGGGAACCGAAGCGGCCGGCGGGGATGCGTTCGCTGAACTGTTCACGGATTTTCGGGTCCAGGCGGGCGGTCATGTCGGTGTCGATGAAACCGGGGGCCACGGCGTTGACGGTGATGTTCCGGGGGGCCAATTCCAGGGCCAGGCTGCGGGTGAGGCCGATCATGCCGGCCTTGGAGGCGCTGTAATTGCTCTGGCCGATGTTGCCGGTGAAGCCCACCACCGAACTGAGGTTGATGATGCGGCCCCGGCGCTGCTTCATCATAAGTTTGGCCGCGATCCGGGAACAGTTGAAAACGCTGAAGAGATTGGCCTCCATGACCTGGTGCCAGTCCTCGTCGGTCAGGCGCACCGCCAGGCTGTCGCGGGTCAGCCCGGCGTTGTTGACCAGAACGTCAAGCCGGCCGAAACGGGCGGCCAGCTCGTCAATGTGCTCGCGGGCGGCCCGGGGATTTTCCGCGGCCCAGCACTGGGCCTCGGCGGCCCCGGCTTTTTCCCGCAAGAGACTCAGGGTCTCGCTCGCCCCCGGAGAGTTGGGGGTGACGTGGGTGAAGACCACCGCCGTCTCCGGCGTGGCCAACTTCAGGGCCACGGCCCGCCCGATGCCCCGGGCACCGCCGGTGACCAACACCACTCTAGTGATATCCATCAACAAACCTCAAATACAGGGTTGGAGGCGATTGGCCTTCGTCTCGGGCTGATCGCCTGGAGAGGACCAGGCGATCCCACCACGGCGCGGGTGCGATGACGCATCACCCCGTCGGGGCATCGACGATGGCTCCGACCGGGCAGGCCTCCAGGCAGCCCCGGCAACCGTCGAGGCAGGCCGGGCCGATGACGAAGGCCCGGTTTTTGACCCTGATGGCCGCCACCGGGCACAACTGGACACACAAGCCGCATTTGAGGCAGCTTTCCATGATGACCAGTCTCGTCGCGGATTCCGCTGTGCAACCGCTCACGTGTTGTCCGAACTCCGAAAGGACCATGCGTTGCCGCGTCTGGAACACGGGTTCAATCGCTCCCGGCCCACCGAAGATTGAACGACGGCGGCCGGGGCCCCGTCGACTTCAGCCCTCAGTCGGCGATGGTCAGGAACTGGCGTCCCCGATAGGTGCCGCAGTGGGGGCAGACGTGATGCGGACGTTTGGGCTCGCCGCAGTGGGCGCACTTGACCACGGTGGGAGTCAGGGCGGTGTAGTGGGTGCGGCGCTTGCGGCCTTTCATCTTGGACTGTTTTCTTTTCGGTACTGCCATTTCACACCTTTATTGCTGACGCGCCTGAAAAGCGCGGAATCAAACCGGGTAATACCCGAGTGGCCGGGGCCTTTTATTTCTCACCGGAGGCCGGGCAGCGGCACTGGCCGTCGTTCAAGTTGGCCCCGCAACGGGGACAAAGCCCGGCGCAGTCGGCCCGGCAAATGAAACGAAACGGCCAGGCCAGCCAGAAATGCTCGGCCAGAAGCGGCGTCAGATCCACCTGGCCGCCCCGGATTTCCAAAATGCCGTCGCTCTCGTCGCGATCTTCCGCACGGTCTTCCGCCGTCGCCCCGCCCGGGGCGACGAGGTCCAGAATTTCATTGACCTCGCCCGTCAGGACGGCCCTGATCTCGCCGAGGCAGCGGTCGCAGGGGATCTCGACTTCGACCTCGAAAGCGCCCTTGAGGGCCAGGCGCTCTTCATCCAGCCTGATGAGGCGCAGGCGGCCGAGCAGGGGAGACCGGACGACCGGGGGCTCCGAATCCGTGGCGACCAGCGCGGCCAGGGATTCGGGAGCGATATTCAGAGCCAGTTCCAGGCCTTCCGGCGGAATCTGATCCAGGCCGACCTGGAGTTCCGGTATTTTCAAGTCCGCCTCCCCACCGCCCCGAATGGGGCAATGTGCCGCCGAAAAGCGGCCCGGCTAAAATCTGGTCGTCCGGGTACAGACTGAATCACTTCCCCGCCTCACCGTGACCGGGCGCCGTCGCCTTCCTCGCGCACAGGGCCGACAAAGGGGTTATTGTAATCCAAAAGACGCCGGAGTCAAGAATAAAGATGCCGGGGGCTCATTCCTGGGCCGGCGGCGTTTCAGCCGGGGCCGGCGCGGCGGTCGCGTCCGTCGGTTCGGCGGCGCTTGAGGTGTCAGCCGCGGGCGACGATTCGCTTGCGGCGGGGGCCTCGGTCGTCGGGGTCGCTGATTCGGCCGCGCTCCCGGTGGCCGGGGCCGCCGGTTCAGTCGCGGCGGGGGTCTCGGTCGGGGCCGGAGTGGCCATGGCGCCCGCCGGCGCCGGAGTGGCGGCCGGGGCCGGGCCGCTTTCCGACCATTCGTCCATGACCGAAGCCTTCCGGCTGGCCCCGCCCTGGCTGAGGGCCAGGTTGAGGGAGGTGCACATGAAGATGACGGCCGCGACGCAGGTGATCTTGCTGATCAGGGTGGCCGGGCCTCGGGCGCCGAACACCGTGCCGGAAGAGCCGCCGAAGGCGGCGCCCAGGCCGGCGCCTTTGCCGGCCTGCAGCAGAACGGTCAGCACCAGGATGATGGCCGCCGTCACGTGAATCGAAACAATGATGATGTTCATGGTAGGCCCGCTATTCGCTTGTGATTGTTTTATTTTTTGTTCGTGCCGATCTCACTCGGCTTCGAACTGAATATTATAGCACATTCGCTTGGCAGATCAAAGCCTATTTTTATATGCCACACGCGGCGGTGGGTTGGAGATTGGGCGTCCCGAAGGGCGCGCCCCCTTGGGGCGCCAAAAACGATTATCTTCATTTCGCCTTTTCCGAAGCGGAAGCGGCCGATAGAGCCGCCGCTTCCGCTTCGATTTTTTCCGCTCTCTCGCCGTCGCCCAACTCGTGCAGCACGTCGGCCAACAGGGTGAGGCTCCTGGCCAGGGCCGGCGAAAATGCGGCGGGATTGTCTTCGGCCAGTTTGCGCCGTATCGCCGCCGACTCTTCGCAAAGGCGCAGGGCCTCGTGGTTGCGGCCCAAATTCTTATAGATGCCGGCCAGATTGATGAGGCTCCGGGCCAGGTCCGGCGCGAAGGCGGCGCCGTCCTTGGCCAGCGCGCGGTATATCGAAACGGATTCCTCGGCATAACCGGCGGCTGCAAGGAGGTCCGAACGGATGTGCCGGCGCCCCAGATTGGTGAGGCTGCCGGCCAGGCATGGCCGATAGGCGGAGGGGTCGTCTTCGGCCAGCTTGCGGTATATCGCGGCCGATTCCCCGGCGGCGGCCAGAGCCTCCCGGTGGCGCTCCGATTTATCGTAACCAATCCCCAAGGTGTTGAGGCAGCCGGCCAGATCGGCCAGAAACTCGCCTGGCTGGTTTTCCGCCAGTTTACGAGTTATGGCCACTGATTCTTCGATGCGCTCCAGAGCCTCCGGGCCGCGCCCCGACTCGTCATACCGCTCGCCCAGATTGTGGAGGCTTCTGGCCAGGCCGCTGAGAAAAAGAGGCTCGCCGGGATGGGTATCGACAACTTTGCGGTATATTTCAACCGCTTCCTCGCTGGGCGTCAGCGCCTCATGCCCTCGGCCCAAATACCGATAGAAGCCCGCCAGGTTGATGAGGCCGTCAGCCAGATAGGGCAGGGCGGCGGGTTTTTCACCGGCCAGGTGGCGATAGACGTCATTCAATTCTTCGGTGGTGCGCAGGGCCTTGAGAAGCGCGCTTCGGTCCCGTATATTCACATTCCACGGCTTTGGTTTGCCGTAAGGGGGCGGTTCAAGCGCGGTTTTTTTCCCGGCGCCGGTTCTCAATTCCTTGTAGAGACCGTACCCAATCAAAAGCAGGATTAATAAGATGGCCAGGTTATCCATGGGCAACCTCGAACAAGGCGATTTTGAGGCGGACACCACCGATCAGTGGCGACGATTTTGCGCTTTGAAAGCGGCTTCAAGGTAAAAGCCGCCTGCCGGGAATGTAGTTCGCGCGATTCTTCAAGCCCGTCGTTATTCTGTGGCTCATTGTAACACCAATTCTCCTTCAAGCTGGCGTTATCGGTATTCGCGCGGTAGGGCGGGCCGCCAGGGCTGAGCCCTGGACCCAACTCCGCACCCGCTTCGCTGGACCTAAGTGGCGGCAACCTTTGGGTGGCCGAGACCATCAGGGGCGTTTACAATAAAGCCGGCGACGCGGTCGGGGCCCACGCGGCCGCCCTCCGAAGTATTACCGGCCCGTCCCGCCTGACTGACTTGGCCGACGAAATTAAAGCAATCCTGGTGGAGAATTGGTATAACACATACTCTTTTGATGGAGTCGGAAGCCGATCCACGTATACCAAGTTGCAATCAAATGCAAAGCAATTTGATTGCAACTTGGTATTACCACAAGAGAGGGGGAGCAAAGCTCCCCCTCTCTTGTGCATTTTCCGGCAGACGACCCCGATGGTCTCGGCCGACCAGACGTTGCGGCCCCCGCCGCCCAGCGAAGCGGGTGCGGGGAGGATGCGCCCGCAGGCGCATCCGGTGGGTCCAGGGCTCAGCCCTGGGGTTACCAGCGGGAGGCGATGACCATGCTCCAGGCCTGGCCGGCGGCGTTGCGGTAGCGGCCGATGGTGCGGATGCTGAGGAAGGAGGAATAGCGGTCGTAAATGTCGCGGCCTTCGGGGAGACAGAGCCGGGAGCCTTCCATTTCGATTTTCGGCACGGAGAAGACCAGGGGTTTGTCGAGGGGCATGCTCATCAGGAAGCTGATATCGTCTTCCATGGTGTCGACCAGGTTGAGCATCAGGAAGGCGCCGTAGCGCTCGTATTCGGCCCGGATGCGTTCCTGGGTGAAGTCGCCGTAGATGAATTTCCAGCCCGGGTAGGCGGCCTTGGCGATGCTGATCTGGCCGTGGTTGTTATCGACGCCTAGATACATTTCCGGCCGCTGGTTCCTGGCCCGCATGACGGAGACGAAATTGCCGGCCCCGCAGCCGAGATCGACCACGTTTTCGATGGCCAGCATGCCCAGGCGGCCGTAGGCGTTGATATACATGTCCGGGTCGAAGGGCGGGGGCGGAACGGGGGCCTTGGCCTCCTCCTCCCGGGGCTTGACGGCCGCGGGGTTCATCAAGTGCAGAGGATTGTTGAGCAGATAGTTGGGATTGTAGGACATGGCTCCTCCCGTTGGCGGTCTCTTGGCCGGCGTATGAAATATATCTTTGGTTTCAGTTGGTTGGCGGTTTTACACCAGCACGGCGCGCAGCACGTGGCAGTCGCAGGGGCCGACGTTGTCGCGAAAATATTGCAGCGTGCTCTCGAGATTGTATTTGACCAGCCGGGGTTCCCGGCGCAACACTTTGCGGGTCTGGGTGAAGTCGCCCAGGCAGCCGCCTTCGGCCCGCATTTCCCCGCGCAGGGTTTCGCGGAAGAAAAGCCAGTCCTCGTGGTCGCCGATGACCAGGACCAGCCCGGAGGCGTCGGCCCCGCCCTCCGCGCCTTCGATGGTAATCGACGGCGATTCTTTGTAATACAGGGCTTCGGCCAGGTCTTCCAGCACCACTTCCCGGCCGGTGTCCGGATCGGTGCCGACCAGGCGGTAGCGCTGGCTGCGGCCGTCCTGGCCGTCGATGAATTTCAGGATGGCGGCGGTGTATTTTTCCAGCTTGGCCCGGGGGCTGAGGTCGTCGGCCATGGCGTAATACTTGATGCCCAGCCACAGCGAATCGATGAAGGATTTCACGGCCCCCAGGCTGCGGGAATCGTCCAGGATCTCCCGGGCTTTGTCCGGTTCGCCCAGGCTGACGTAGACCTGGGCCAGGCGTTTGATGGCCGGCAGGTCGCCGGGCCTGAGGCTCAGGATGCGTTCCAGCTCCCGGATGGCCTTGGGCCACTGGCCCCGGAGGCAGTAGACCTCCACCAGGTTGAAGCGGGCCTCCAAAAGGTCGCTTTTGATCTCCAGGGCCTGGCGCAGGTAGCCCTCGGCTTCGCGGTCGCGGTTTTCGGTCATGGCGATGACGGCCAGGTTGTTCCAGGCCATGGCGTTGCCGGGGCAGTCCTCGGTGGCGGCCAGGAACATGGCCCGGGCTTCGTCCAGGCGTCCTTCGCCGAACAGGCGTTCGCCTTCGGGCACATATTGAATCGTTTCAGGAAGAGTCGGGGGTTCCATCATAGCGCCACCATTGTCGTTCGGTAAATTGCCGTGAAAGTTTTCGGCCGGGGGCCGGTGAAAAGCCGGCCCGGTGGGACGATCTTGCCCGCCATCTCAGGTAAGCAATTTGTGAGCCAATATCCAGGGCCCCGAATGGGGCAATGCGCCGCCGAAGAGAGGTCCGGCAGATATTTGGTCGTCCGGGAACAGGTTGAATCGCCTCCCCTCCGCCCTCCCTGGCGGCTGTGCTCCAAGTGCGGGCGCGGCGGCGAACGAAAGGCGTGGTCCGACTCCCGGAGCACGCCTCGTCTCGGTTCGAAATTCATTCCGCCGCCTTCCCTGGCCGGTCGGGTCCGGTGGACCTTCTCTGGCCCACGTCCGGCCCGCCCTCTCCAGGACGGACCGGCCCCGGGATTCACCCCCGGCTCGCGGCCCCGGGTGAATCGCCGGATAAAGTCGGCCTTCCCTGGCCGGTGCGAGGAAGACGCTTCCCTGCGTCCGCCAACCGGGGCCCCGCCGGGCTCCGGAAATTTTAGGCGTGGAGACGAAGGATTTTTCGTCCCGGCGGCCTGGCGTCTAATTGTAAAAACAAGAATATTGTTTTTACAATTAAAAATTTATTTTATTATAAAAATTATTTACATAATTTTTATAATTAGACACTGGCGGCGCTGCCGCGGCGATTCGCCCCTTTGGGGCTTAGCCGCTGTCGCCGGGTTCCAGCGCCGATTCGGGAGCGGTCGGGGCCGTTTCGACCGCGGCCGGCTGGGCGCGGGCGACCGTGGTCGACCCGAGCCCCAACTTGAGGCGAACCCCGGCCGACTTGTATTTCTCCTCCTCGATCAGTTGCTTTAAGACGGACACCTTTTCCACTTCCTCCAGGGAATACTGCCTCCGCTGGGTTTCGGTGCGATCGGGCTTGAGGTAGTCGGAAAACTCCTTTTCCCAGTACCTCAGGGTCGTCTTTTTCACTCCGGTCAATTGAGAGACCTGGTCGATGCTCAGGTTCACCTTTTCCCATACATTGATATTATTCATACATGCTTCCTCCGCTGACGTCCGGGCCGTCCGGCCGGGCCACGCCGGGGCCGTCGGCCAATGCCGCGCCACGATCGAACCGCGACGGCCGGGACGAAGGTTCAAAAGCCTTCGGCCTTGTTACGATATGGGTTGCTTTTAAAACGTCTTGTATCACCAGGACCATATGCTTCTCCCCCGGGCCCGGAAGGGCCGCGTTCCGCCGCCGTGACCGCGTCATGAACGGGCCGCATCGTCGCCCGCCAGGCGATATGATCGCTTCACCAAGCGATAGCTGGTTTCCGCTCGGAGAACGAAGCGGTTCAATCGCCTCCATCGCCCCGAATGGGACAATGCGCCGCCGAAACCGCGTCCTGAGCGGGTTGCGTCGGCCGAGGCGGAGGCGCAATCGTCTTCATCCTTCGAAAAGTACGTGTGTTCGGCCGCCCGGCCCATAAACCGGCGGCCGGGCCGGAGATTCGGGATCTTCCGGCCTTTCATGGTATACTCATCGGCGTTTGTGGAAAAAAGATAAACGGATTTTCAACTTTTGTCGAAAGTGTCGAGCTTGTTTGCCCAAGGCGGGCGGAGCGGCGGGGATGACGGCGGTTGGTGGTCGCCGTCCGGGTGGAGGATCGGGAGGCGGAATGGGTGACGATCGGCCTTCGGCGGCTTTTTTTACGGCCGCAGAGCGTCGTACCAGAAATTGGGCGCGGGCGGACGCCGGCCGTTCGAAGAGGCTTGGGGCCGATGGCGGTCATAGACCGTTTCCCGCCAGCCGCCGTCCGTCAGGCGGCGGTCATGGGGCCCGACGAATTCGTAGTGACTGTAGACCAGGCCGACGACCAGACGCGGGGATTTTTCGTTGCCTGTCAGCACCAGCATGAGCCGGGGCTCGCCGACGGCCTCGTACACCGTGAACCCCGGGCTCTGGTCGCCCGGGGAGACGTCCTGGGCTTTAGCCGCCAGGGCGGATCGGGCCCACTCGTCGGTCCGAGGGCCGCCGGCGCCGTCCGGCGGCTCGGCCATCCAATCGAGGGTGAACAGGCGGATGAACTCGTAGTCATCCTCCGTCAGATCCTCGCCGGTCAGCTCCTTTTCCGCCAGGGCGGCGCAGCGTTCCAGCCGCTTGAGAAACCGGCGCAGGGCGCCGCGGTCCGCCAGGTCTTCCGGGAACAGGCCGTGGTCGCGAAAGCCGGCCTGGGTGTAGCTGACCTGGCGGATCATTTCCCGCCAGAAGGCCAGATTGGGCTCCACCAGCCCTTTGACCAGCGGGGCGGGCGGTTCCGGGGGCTCCTTTTTGGCGGCCGGGGCCCGGTCCGCCGCCGGGGGGAGAGCCGCCGCCCCCCCGTCGTGCAGCAGCCCGGCATGGGAGCCCAGCATGGTTTCAAGCTGTTTGACGGCGAAAGCCCGGCTCCGCATGTACAGCGGATGGCCCGACCCGTATTCGGCGGACAGGGTGCCGGCCAGGCGCAGCCAGGCCGCGCCTTCGGACGCGAGCCAGGCCGCTTCCGGCTCATTTTTGAAGCGGGCCGCCAGGGCTTCCAGTCGACGGGTCAGCAAGGTTGGTTTCTGGGGGTCATCAGGGGGTGGAATTTCTTCGGCGGTTTCGCTCAGCCCCCGGGTCAGGGCCACCTGCCGGGGCAGCATGGCCCGGGCATCCTGATGGCCGGCCAGGGCCGCCAGCGACAGGGCTGAAAACGCGGCCGGCGGATCGCCCTTCCGGGCCGGCTGGGCCAGCTCTTCGGCGATCAGGGCCGGCAAGTTCAGGCGTCGGGGGAAGATGCAGAGCACCCGGCTGTCGCCCGCCGGGCGCAGGCCGCGAAAATGAGGGGACTGGGGGACAATGGAATCGGAGGCCGCCGCCAGACGCCGCAGGACCTCCTCGTCCGCGCCGGTGTCGGCGGTGAAGAGGGGGACTTCCGATTCTTTCATCAAGAAGGGCAGCCATTCCAGATAACTGGGACTGTCGGGGTAGCCGAGGAAGAAGGTGTTGATTTCCATGACCCGGGCCCAGGCCGCGCGCGGGTCGGTCGGGTCCGTGCCGTTCGGGCCGGAGGGGGCGGGATCATAGGAAGTGGCCAGGGCGCAGTTGAGGGCGTCGGCCAGGCCCTGTTCCGTCCGGGTGCTCCAGCCCAGGTCTCCCAGCCAGGCCATGGCCCGGTAATAGGCCCGCAGCCGGGGTTGCCCGGCGTAACGGCCCCGGGGCTGAAAACGGGTGTAATCGATCAATTCGCCGGGGTAGGCCGGCGTCAGGCCCAGAAGGCCGGCCGCCGAAGTGTCGGCCCGGTGGATCCGGATCAGTTCGGTGCGGATGTTTTTGGCCATGGCCGGAGAAAATCGGGCCCGGTAGGCTTCGAACCGGGCCAGGGTCCGTTCGGCGGTATCCGGCGGCGAAGCGTCGTCCCCCGCCGGGTTCTCCCCGCCGCTCTCCAGCAGCACCAGGGGCACCACCAACTGGGCCGTCAGCCGTTCCCAGTTCCGGGCGCTGGTCCCGGAGGTGCCGGCCTTCAAGGCGGCCGCATTTTTCAGAAGATCACTCAAAAGTTGCCGAGTGCTGTCGAACAGCGGGCCCGCCTCGGCGGCCGCCAGGCGGTTGGCCAGATAGAGGCGCCAGGCCTGCAGGATGACGTCCGGTCCCACGAAGCGGGCGTTGGCTGGCTCCCGCCGGGCCGGGTCGAGGCTGCCGCCCAGGGCGTCGAAGTTGGCCAGCATTTCATCGGCCGGCGGGCGGTTCTCCCGCCGGGCCATCAGGAAAGCCGGCTTGGGCAGGATCAGGAAGCGGTTCTTTTCCAGATACTCTTCCTGGGCGGGGGTGAGCGGCCCCACCAGGCTCCGGATTTCCCGGTAGTTCACCGCCTCCTGCGGGGGAAAATTCTTTTCTTTGAAGGCCGGTTTGACGTCCGGGAAAGATATGGAGGGCAGGGTGGAGAAGTCCCGGAGCGTGGTGGTCTGAAGCGCCACCGGCCGCGTTTCGGCCGAGGAGAGATCGGCCGGCCCGGCGAGAACCCAGACCAGGAGCAGCGGCACCAGCCACCAACCACAAACGCCGCCCGGGCTCACGCGCATCGACACCCCCATATCCGTCAAGGCTGGAATATTTTCGAAGTATAGCCCAAAAACACTCCCCCGTCGAGCCATTTCGCCCCCGTTCCCAGGGCCATCGCTTGAAAAGCGGGATGATGAATCGCGGCGGTCTCGGCGACCGCCCGGGGCGCTGCCCCGGACCCCGCCAGGGGAGGGCCCGGCGCGGGCCCTACCCTGGACCCACCCGCGCCGGGGGCTTTCGCCCCCTGGACCCCCGAAGAATTTTCCGTTGTGTTAGTAAGTCCCCGTAAGCAGCGCCAGAACTCGCCTGTACGGCTCGAACAACTGGCGCTGCGGTGATCTTTTTGATTATTGACCCGCCGACTAAACTTATTCGGAGTGATTTGGTCAAAGCCCCAAATCACAAAACCTTGATCGTCCGAGAAGGAATATGTTTAGCCGCCGAAGCTATAAGCCGCGACTGCAAAAGCTTTCGGACGGGAAGACGGCAACGTCAAGGCTTACACGATTACGGCGCCGCCGGTTGTTTGAGCCGTACAGGCGAGTTCCGGCGGCGCTACGACCAGCTATCTGACCCAACGCTATTGCCTTTCGGGGGTCCAGGGGGCGATAGCCCCCGGCGCGGGTGGGTCCAGGGCAGGGCCCTCCCCTGGCGGGGGCCGGGGCAGCGCCCCGGGCGGCCGCCGAGACCGCCGCGATTCATCATCCCGCTTTTCAAGCGATGGCCCCGGCCAGATCCCGCCCCGGCTTGCCGGGGTTCTTCTTTTTTGCTATATTTACTAAAAAGCGTAGCTATGTTCACACGGTTTGCGGTGGTCGAACCTGTGTCTCAACCGCCGCGCTTCGACGCCCCGGATAAAATGTTCGCCGCCGGCCCTCGACCGGAGTTCGCAGTGGTCTTGTGTGCCCGGAAAGGGCGATGCGGCGCCGCGACCGCGTCATGGGCGGATCACCTCGGCCGCGGTGGCGGTTCAGCCGCCTCTGCCCTTTTGTCCGGAATCCTCCCCCTCTAGCTGGCGACCGCCGCCGGAAAGGAACCCTGACATGACTCGCAAACCTCTGTTGGCCGGCAACTGGAAAATGTTCAAAACCAGCGCCCAGGCCCGTCAGTTCTTCAGCGAACTGATCAAGTTGGCCTCGCCCTTCAAGAGCGACCGAGAAGTGGCTTTCGGCGTGCCTTTTCCCAGCCTGGAGGCTTCGGTGGAGGCGGTCCGGGGCACCCCGGTGGTCATCGCCGCCCAGGACGTCTTCTGGGAAGACGAGGGCGCCTTCACCGGCGAAGTCTCCGCGCC
This sequence comes from Candidatus Adiutrix sp., assembly GCA_031553735.1. Lineage (GTDB taxonomy): Bacteria > Desulfobacterota > Desulfarculia > Adiutricales > Adiutricaceae > Adiutrix. The sequence goes on along the minus strand of JAVBLB010000117.1, from coordinate 7,164 downwards.
CATGATCAAAGCCGCCGGCGCCGGCGCGGTCATCATCGGCCACAGCGAGCGCCGCCAGATGTTCGGCGACACGGGCGAGTGGGTCAACCGCAAACTCCGGGCCTGTCTGCGGACCGGCCTGCGGCCCATCATGTGCATCGGCGAGACCCGGGAGGAACGGGAGGCCGGCCGCACCTTCGACGTCCTCGGCCGGCAACTCGCCGAGGGGTTGACCGGCTTCACGGCCGCCGACCTGGGCGACCTGGTGGTGGCCTATGAACCGGTCTGGGCCATCGGCACCGGCCTGACCGCCACCCCGGACCAGGCCCAGGAGGCCCACGCCTTCATTCGCAGCCGGGTGGCCGAGCTTTTGGGCGCCGACCTGGCCGCCGGCCTCCGCATCCTCTACGGCGGCTCGGTCAAGCCCGACAATGTGGCCACGCTCATGGGCCAGCCCGATATCGACGGCGCCCTGGTCGGCGGGGCCAGCCTCGACGCCTCCACCTTCATAAAGATCATCAACCAGGGGGCGCCTGGACCCGTCGGATGCTAATTACAATTCGACAGAATTGTAATAGACAGAGATCGCCCGGCAGGCGATGATCGCATCCTCTCCGCACCCGCTTCGCTAGGACTGGTCGGCCGCAACGTCTGGGTGGCCGAGACCATCGAGGTCGTTGAGAGGGATGAACGAGAGGGAGCTACGCTCCCTCTCGTTTTCGGTTGCAGCGACTCCATTACAGCCTGCCATCTCGTCGACACGGCGATTTTGTATTCATGTCTTGATGAGGCCGATAAATATGGTAACTCTTGAGGTGATCTCGGTTCGCGAAACCCCGGCCTACGCCCGAACCGCCGTCAGCTATATTCAGAGCCGCTGGCCCGCGGTGCCCCCCATACTCTACGAAGATAGCATAACCCATTGCCTCGGGGCCGAAGCTCCCTTGCCGCAATGGTATCTGCTGCTGCGCGACGGAGAGCCCATCGGCTGCGCCGGCCTGGTCACCAACGATTTCATCAGCCGAATGGATTTATATCCCTGGATATGCGCCTTATATGTCGATGAAAACCACCGGGGTCACGCCTATGGCGCGCGGCTTTTGGAGAAAGCCAGGGCCGACTGCGCCGGCTTCGGCTTCCGGAACGTCTACCTGTCCACTGAGCATGTGGGGTTCTACGAAAAATACGGCTTCACCTATCTCGCTCAGGGCTACCATCCGTGGGGCGGGGAGTCGCGTATTTACGGGTGCGCCGTCGAAGGCGGTACCGAATAGGGCGGGCCGACCCCCAAGCCGGCTTTGACGATCACGTAAAATTTGGCGGAGTTCTTGCTTTAGGCATACGACAGGACGGCTCGTCAAAGCGCTTGCCAGTCCGGCCCGGATGGACTACATTATATAAATATGTGCCGGGCTCATCATCGCGGGGTCGAAGGATCGGAACCATGGCCGCTTTTAAATTCCGGATGGATTTTCTCATCAAGGTCCGCCAGCGCAGGGAAGAGGAGGCCATGGCCCGCCTGGCCCAGCGCCTGGCCAGCATCCGGGACCTGGAGCGGGACATCGAGGAACTGACCGACCGCAAGCTCCGCCTGATCGCTGAACTGGAAGATAAGATCCACGCCGGCGAAATCACCATCGCCCTGTTGACCCTGTATAAGGATTACGACCACAAGCTGGCCAAAGACCTGGCCCGGCTCCACGAGTTTCTGCGCTTGAGCCGCCGGGAGGAGGCCAAGGAACGGGCCGCCCTGACCCGGGCCTCGGTGGATCGCAAGATAATGGAAAAGTTGAAAGAAAAGAAGAAAGCCGAGTTCGTGGCCGATCAGATGTATCTGGAACAGAACAACCTGGAGGAAATGGCCGCGCTGGCCAAAGCCCGCCGCGACCGGGAATCCGGCCGCCAGGCCGCCGGGGGACAATCATGAACAAGCCGGCCGCCCAAACCGCCGCGCCCGCCCGCCCGGCCCCGCGTCAAAGTTCCGCCGCTTCCTCCCGGCCGTCTCCCCAGGCCGCGCCCGCCGCCCGCACGGTCCCCCGGCCCGCGCCGGCCCAGCCGAAGGCCGCGAGTCCGTCGACGGCCCGGCCCCGGCCCGCCAAAAAAAATTGGCCCCTTCTGGAGGTGGTGGTCGTTCTGCTGCTGATCAAGATTTCCATCGGCGCCTGGTATCTGTGGTCCGGTTCCCGGGCGGATACCCGGGCGGCCGCCCCGCCGGCGCCGGCCGCCGGGCTGGTGGTTGAAGAGACCGCCCCGTCCGTTTCGGCCGTGAAGCCCGCCCCGGCCTCCGGGGCTCCGGCCCGGGAGGCTTCGAAAGTCGACGGCTATCTGGCGGCGGCGGTGGGGGTCACGGGCCCCTCCGTGGCTCAGGCGGCCCCGGCCGAGTCCCTGCCGGCGGCCACGGCGTCCCTGTCGACCGCCACGGCCGCTTCGACGGCGGCTTTGGTTTCCCCTATTTCGGCCGGGGCCTACATGGTCATCGGCGCCCAGGCCGGAACGGGGTCCGCGACCCAGGCCAGCCCGCCCCCGGACATCCCCCTGCCGCCGGATGCCGACCTTTTGACGCCGGCCGTCCATCTGCCGACTCCGAGCCTGCCCACCTTAGGTGATGAAACCCGCGACGTGGCCCCCCTGCCGCCGAGCGTACCCGTCAGGGCCCCCCAGGAGGCTGAGGCCATGCGGGTCCTGAGGGACCGGGAGCAGGACCTGGCCCGGCGGGAAGCCGACCTGTCCACCCGCCAGGAGGCCCTGACCGCCCTGGAGGCCGAATTGCGCCGCCGGGCCGAGGACAACGAAGCCTTCCGGAGTGAAAATGAAGCCCTCCTGCGGCGCAACGAGGCCATCCTGGCCGAGATGAAGGCCCTGCGCGAGGAACAGAAAAAAGAAGACGACGAGAACAAGAAAAAGCGCATCCTGCACCTGGTCACCGCCTACAAGGGCATGAAAGCCGAGCAGGCCGGCACCCTGGTCAACAGCCTCGACGACGACGTGGCCGTGGACATCCTGTCGGCCATGCCCGGGCGCAACGCCGGCCTGATCCTGGCCTACGTCAACCCGGACAAGGCGGCCCGGCTGACCAAGGCCATCGCCGAGCGGAGGCTGGACCCGACTCTTCTTCTGGGCGACAATCTCGACCAGGCGGCCGGGGCGCCGGCGCCCGCCGAACCCTGACCACCACCCGCCCCGAGTCCGGCTTCGAGGCCTCTCCGGAGCGATGCCGCCGGGGAGGGCGCCCGGCTTCCGGGCGGCGGGGGCCATCTTTGGAGCCATTGGAAAAAAATTTCAAAAAGTCTTGACAGCCGTCGTTTTTTCTGGTACAACTCACAAACCATGTCGATGGCCCAAGCAACTGAGTAGGCCTCACCCTGGAATATCCCGCGAACCGGTTGAGCCGGCAGGGAGCTTTCCGGTCCGGAATGCCGAACTTGATGCCATCGTCGCGAAAGGCCCTTCCCGGGTGCACCTTTCGGGGGAAACCAAAAAGCCGTTTCAAGGCTTTTTTCTTGTCTGGCCGGGCCGGGCAAAGGGGTTTTCGCCGCCAAAGGTCTTAAGGCCCGGCGAAGGAATTCTTGTGTCCGGGGCTATAACAGCCAGCCGCGCTAAAGTGGCGTCAGGATAAAAGGTTAGGGAATATGCCGACTATCAATCAGTTGATTCGCAAAGGGCGCCAGGCCCAGGTCAAGAAAAACACCGTGCCGGCCTTGAAGGCCTGCCCGCAGAAACGCGGCGTTTGCATCAGGGTCTACACCGCCACCCCCAAGAAGCCCAACTCGGCTTTGCGCAAGGTGGCCCGTGTGCGCCTGTCCAACAGCATGGAAGTGACCGCCTATATTCCCGGCGAAGGGCACAACCTGCAGGAGCACTCGGTGGTCATGATCCGGGGCGGCCGCGTCAAGGACCTGCCCGGTGTGCGTTATCATATTATTCGCGGCACCCTCGACGCCATCGGCGTTCAGAAGCGTCGCAACGGCCGCAGTAAATACGGGGCCAAGCGTCCGAAATGATCGCCGGTCCGGCTTGCCGGAAGGCCGGCGGCGGATAATTCGTCGTCCCGGCCGCCGCGTTTCAGTCATCTGAGAATGCCGCGGCGGCATATCGCCCCTCCGGGGCGCAGTCATAGCAAGGATAGTTCAAGATGCCCAGGCGTAGAGAAGTTTCCAAGCGGGAAATCATTCCCGATCCCAAGTACGGCAGCAAGATGGTGGCCCGTTTCATCAACAACCTGCTGCGCAAAGGCAAGAAGTCCACAGCCGAGAGTATTTTCTACGGCGCCATCGACATCATTGCCGAGCGGACCAAGGAAGATCCCCTGAAGGTCTTTGAAAAGGCCATGGAACAGGTCAAGCCGGTGGTGGAAGTGAAAAGCCGCCGGGTGGGCGGTTCCACCTATCAGGTGCCGGTGGAGATTCGTCCCGACCGCCGCAACGCCCTGTCCATCCGCTGGCTGATCAACTATGCCCAGAGCCGCGGCGAAAAAGGCATGCAGGCCAAGCTGGCCGGCGAACTCATGGACGCCGCCAACGGCCGCGGGGCCTCCGTCAAAAAACGCGAGGACACCCACCGCATGGCCGAGGCCAACAAGGCCTTCGCCCACTACCGCTGGTAGAGTTTTCAGCTTGGTAATTCAGCCGCCGGGCAACCCCGGCGGCTGACTGTCTTGGTCGCCGTGTTCTTTGAAAAGTCGGCGTTCGGTTTTCCAGGGCGGTTTGATTCGCCATCTCGATTGGTGTTGAATACTGCGCCGTCCCGGCCGTTGCGGTTCGACCTTTAAGGCATCGCGCGGCCCATCGCCCCCAGGGGGCCTGGTAAGGATTTCTCTTTTGGCTCGTCAAGTACCCATAGCCCAGACCCGTAATATCGGCATCATCGCCCACATCGACGCCGGCAAGACCACCACCAGCGAACGGATCCTCTTTTACACCGGGGTTTCCCAGAAGCTGGGCGAAACGCACGACGGCCAGGCCACCATGGACTGGATGGAGCAGGAACAGGAACGCGGCATCACCATCACCTCCGCGGCCACCACCTGCTTCTGGCGCAAGCATCGCCTCAACCTCATCGACACCCCCGGCCACGTGGATTTCACCGTGGAGGTGGAGCGGAGCCTTCGGGTGCTCGACGGCGTGGTGGCCGTTTTCTGCGCCGTGGGCGGCGTCCAGCCCCAGTCGGAGACGGTCTGGCGGCAGGCCGACCGGTATGGCGTGCCCCGCATGGCCTTCATCAACAAGATGGACCGCGTCGGCGCCGACTATACCCGCTGCCTTCAGGAAATGCGGGACCGTCTGTCGGCCAGCCCGGCCCTCCTACAGCTGCCCATCGGCACCGAGGAGCAGTTCGAGGGGCTCATCGACCTGGTGGAGATGAAGGCCCTGTATTATTCCCGGAACCCCAAGGACCCGACGGCCTTTGAGGAAAAGGAAATCCCGGCCGACCGGCTGGCCGAGGCCCAGGAAGCCCGCAACCAGCTGATCGAAACGGCGGCGGTCGACGACGACGAACTGATCGAAGCCTTTTTGGAAGGTCAGGAAGTATCCCCGGCCAAGTTGCGCGAAGTGCTGCGGACCGCCACCATCGGTCTGAAAATCGTCCCGGTTTTTCTGGGGTCGGCTTTCAAGAACAAAGGCGTTCAGCCGCTGCTCGATGGCGTGGTGGATCTGCTGCCCTCGCCGGTCGACGTCCCCCCGGTGACCTGTCTGACCCCCAAGGGCGACACGGAAGAGCGGGCGGCCGACGACGACGCGCCTTTCTCGGCACTGGCTTTCAAGCTGATGACCGACCCCTATGTCGGGCACCTGACCTTTCTGCGGATTTACTCCGGAGTGTTGCGGAGCGGCGACCAGGTTTACAACTCCAGCCGCGAGGCCCGGGAGAAGATCGGCCGCCTCCTGAAGATGCACGCCAACAAGCGTGAAGAGATCAAGGAAGCGGGGGCCGGCGACATCGTGGCCGCGGTCGGCCTGCGGAACTCCACCACCGGCGACACCCTCTGCGACGAGGCCCGTCCGGTGATCCTGGAAAAGCTCCACATCCCCGAGCCGGTCATTCACATCGCCCTGACCCCGGCCTCCAAGGACGAGCAGGAAAAGCTGGGCGTGGCCCTGTCGAAGCTGGCCTCCGAGGATCCGTCCTTCCGGGTGCGCACCGACGAGGAAACCAGCGAAACCATCATTTCCGGCATGGGTGAACTCCACCTGGAGATCATCGTTGATCGGCTGGTGCGGGAGTTCAAGGTCAAGGCCAACATGGGCGCGCCTCAGGTGGCCTACCGGGAGACCATCACCAAGTCGGTCGAAGTTCAGGGCAAGCATGTCCGCCAGTCCGGCGGCCGCGGTCAGTACGGCGACGTCTGGCTGCGTCTCGAGCCCCTGGAGCCCGGCTCCGGCCTGGTTTATGAAACGGCCGTGGTCGGCGGCACCGTGCCGAAGGAATATCACTCGGCGGTCGGCGAAGGCGCCCTGGAGGCCGCCCGGAAGGGCGGGGTCAAGGCGGGTTTCCCGGTCACCGACGTCAAGGTCACCCTGTTCGACGGTTCCTACCACGACGTCGACTCCTCGGAAATGGCTTTCCACATCGCCGGTTCCATCGGTTTCAAGGACGGTATGCGCCAGGCCCGGCCGATCCTCCTGGAGCCCATCATGGACATGGAAGTGGTCACCCCCGAGGATTTCGTCGGCGACGTCATGGGCGACCTGTCTTCCCGTCGCGGACGGGTCACCGGCATGGAGGCCAAGAGTGGCTTCCAGATCGTTCGGGCCGAGGTGCCCCTGTCCACCATGTTCGGCTATTCCACCGAACTGCGGTCCCGCACCCAGGGCCGGGCCACGTTCACCATGCAGTTCGGCCGCTACCAGCCCATGCCGGAAAGCGTGGCTGCGGAAGTGGTGGCCGCCCGGGAAGCCAAAAAGGCCGCGGAGAGCAAATAGGGGCCTGGCTTTCGCCGGGTTCTCTCCGGCGACCGCGAATGACGAACGACATATACAACTGAATCAGCCGGCGGCATGGCCGCACAATACAAGCGCCCGCGGCGCAGCGAAAAAGAAGGGCAGTGGAGGCGAAAATGGCCAAGAAGAAGTTTGATCGCACCAAGACTCATGTGAACGTTGGTACCATCGGGCATATCGACCATGGCAAGACCACGACCACCGCGGCCATAACCCTGGTTATGTCCAAGGCCGGCGGCGGGGAATA
>JAVBLB010000098.1:0-26750 GCA_031553735.1 Candidatus Adiutrix sp. | reverse complement strand
CGGTCGCTCTGCCGGGTCATGGGCCCCGACCCCGTGGAACTGGACCGCCGCCACAGGACGGAGCGGATGGAACTTTCGTGGCGGCCCCGCCGCCCCGGGCATGACGACGAGGAGCCCCGCGCCCCCGGCCCTTTGGAGTGGCCCCTCCCCGAAGGCCGCTTCGACCGCCTGGTGGCCGAATTCGCCCTGGATTTGTTCGATCAGGCCCTGGCCAAGGCCAGATTCAACCAGAAAGAGGCCGCCCGCCTCCTGGGCCTGAGTTATCACCGCTTCCGCTTTCTGCACCGGAAATACAAGGCCGGCGGCGAATGAGCCGCCGGCTGTCTCCAACCCGCCCGCCGACATCAAGAGAGCCGCGTATGAACCTGACCGACATCATCGGCCGAATCCACCCCGCCCCGCCCTGGGAGGAAGCGACCAAGATTCCCTGGCCCGACCCCGAATTCAGCCGGCGGATGCTCCAAAATCACCTTTCCCAGGATCACGACTGGGCCAGCCGACGCCAGAACTTCATCGACCGCCAGGTGGGCTGGATCGCCGGCCGCCTGGCCCCGGGCAGCCGCATTCTGGACCTGGCCTCGGGCCCCGGCCTCTATACCCTGGCCCTGGCCGGCCTCGGGCACCGCTGCGTGGGGGTGGACATCTCCCCGGCCTCCATCGAATACGCCCGCGAGCGGGCGGCCGAAAAAGGCCTGGCGGTGGAATACGTCCATGAAGACATCCGGCGATACCTGGCGGCGGAACCCTTCGACTGCGTCATGCTTATCTTCGGGGAGTTCAACGTCTTCAGCGAGTCCGACGCCCGGGTGATCCTGGCCAACTGCGCGGCCATGCTGCGCCCCGGCGGCCTTTTCATCTTGGAGGGGCACACCTTCGAATCCATCCGGGAGAGTGGCCGGGCCCCGGCCTCCTGGTGGAGCTGCGGCCCGGACGACGGCATCCTCTCCGCCCGGCCCCATCTGTGCCTCCAGGAAAATTACTGGAATGACGCCGGGGCTACGACCACCACCCGTTATTTCACCCTGGACGCGGCCACGGGCGGGGTGGAGATGTACTGCTCCTCGCTGTCCGCCTACACCCTGGAACGCTTCGAGGAGCTGCTGGCCGAAGCCGGCTTCCACCGGCCGGAGGTGCTCTCCCCGGCCGACTGGCCGGCCGGGGGCCCCTTCGACGGGGCCATGCTGACCCTGACCGCCACCCGGCGGTAACGGCCAGGGATCAACCGCGGCGGCCATTGCCCCTCAAGGCCGCGATGTTGACGGCCTCCGCCCCGGCGAGGGTGGAATTGAGTATTCACGCAAAAAAAAGCTTGACACAGAAGGCTTGTTTCTATAATATCACAAAGTGCCTGACGCTGGTGGACAGGCAACCGATCCGGGGCTGTAGCTCAGTTTGGGAGAGCGCATGACTGGCAGTCATGAGGTCAGGGGTTCGATCCCCCTCAGCTCCACCAGATTTTTCAAGGGGTTAGATCATTAAAATGGTCTAGCCCCTTTTTCGTTTTTGCCTCGGGCACCCACCAGGAAAAAATAGAGGCAGGGCCAATCATGTGCGGACGGTTCTACATCGCCCCGGAGACGCATCTGGAAAAGACCTTTGCCCACGTGCAGTTGAAGCTTTTTTCAGATCTGCCCATTGAATTTTCAGGCGAGATATTCCCCGTGTTCATCGTGGAAAACGGCCGGCGGGTGGCCAAGCCTATGATTTGGGGCTTCCCGAATTGGCTTAAAATGGGGGTTGGCTTCAATGCCCACTGCGAGACGGACCTGGCAAGGAAGCGTTCCGGGAGTCGCTGCTGACCCGGCGGATGGTTGTGCTGACCACCGGTTTTTTCGAACGGACCCCATCGCCCCAAGGTAAAAAGAAAGACCGCTACCTGTACATCATTCCAGGCCAGAAGCTTTTATTTTTAGCCGGTATCTGGGGCAGTTCCCCCCATCCCCTCAACGGCCGCGTTCCCGAGCATTCACCATTTTAACCACGGCGGCCAATAACAGCATGGCCCCTTTCCACAAGCGCATGCCGGTCATCCTGACCGAAGCCGAAGTCGACGACTGGCTGGCCGGGTCGGATTTCGCCCAATATCCCGGCCGCGACCAGGCCTAGGGTCTAATTGCAATAATAATGAATATTATTTTGCAATTAATGACTTTGTTTTATTATAAAAATTATTTACATAATTTTTATAATTAGACACTAGGTGCGGGCCGAGAAATCGCCCTGATCACCATCAGCCCGGCGGCTAATTCGTCTCTTCTTCCGCCGCCAAAGCGCTCCTCAACTCTTCGATCATCTTTTCACAGCCCAGCCTGTATTCTTCGAAATTCTTCACCCGAACATAAATATCCACCATTCGCATGCATATCAGTACAACCGCCGAGGCAATAAGAGCGGTCACGAAAAAATTGGCCAGGGCGGTCAGTATCGGGAGATTAAAAAATTTCGAATACAACGAAAAGAGCCGATCAACCAAAGTCAACGGTATGGCCACCAGAATCGTCGACAAGGCGGCCTGGATAAAGGCCATTGGATTATCATGATATTTCCGTGCTTCATCCAATTGTCTCTGCAGCTTTTCCATCGATTTACGTGCACTTTTCTTCTTCCAGGCCCGCCGGCCACGCAGCGCCCAGCCGACAATCACTTTGTCAAACAGTCGAAATAAATACGGACAGACAAACGAAGACACGATGACACCGGCCAAAAAATCAGGAAAACTGTTGAACATAACCGTCTCCTTAAGCTGGTTGGACTTCAGAAAAATAGCGCCACTGGCTATTTGGTTCAAACACCCTGACATGTTTATATTTTTTGTGTCAAATACTACCCATAGTCCCGGAAAAAGTCAAAGCTGTAAAATGAATTGGCAACCCCCAGCCAAAAATGACCAGGCACCTGACAACCCAGTGGGACCAGTTGGCCCCGTCAAAACCGGCCTATAAGCCCCTGGACGCATCAAAAAGGGGCACCCTCTGCAAAGCGGGTACCGAACCGAGAGGGAGGCCCGGTGGTTCCTTGTTGGTTGACAATTCTGTTCCGGTTTTCTATCATGAATTCATGATGTTGGGATGCTGAAAAGAGATATGCCGGGCGCTGCGGGGTATGAACCCGAAGTCGGCCCGGCAGTTGATGCGGGAGGAAGGCCTCCCCATTACCTTCCGGTCTGGATCACCCATGACCACGGGGCAACTTCTCGTGGAATGGCTCGACCGTCGAATATCTGGCCGGCCACTGTAAAAACAGGGGTGTAGCCATAACAGGCAAAGAGGCCTGGAGTGGTCGCCCCGCAGGCCCGGGCAAGTCGCCTGAGTTGCGGGATCAAATAGTCCGCCCCGTGGGAATGGAGACTCCCCCGGGGCGGTTTTCATTTACCCGAAATCGTCCCGAGTTTCCCGGTGACGCGGCTCGACTGCTGTCAAAAGAGCCAGGGGTCAGTTCAGTGCGGTGGGTGATGGGTGAACTCTGCGGGAGCAGCGTACGCGAAACCAGACTTTATAAATAGTCGGCGGATATGGTATCGCCATCAAAAGGGGTTACCCCTTCATTGACCTCGAATATCAGATCAGCCCGGCTTTTGTCGTCGGTTTCCTCTCCCCGTGCGGTGATGTTGAGTTTTATCAGGTCGTACAAATTGGGCTTTTTCATTTCGGCGACGGCTCGACAGACCGCTATGGCCGAAGCCTTATGACTCTCAATGTTGTTAAAAAGCGGACTGCGCGCGAACCCCAGGTCGGCCCAGATAAAAACTTTTTCCTTCAGGTCAAAAACAACCGGCAGGCAGACCCTGGTATTGCTCGTCAGATCTATTTTCTGAGCCACGGTGGGCGGCTCAAAAATCTCGCCCGCTTTGGGATCGACTCTTTCCATCCAGCCCATAAAACACTCCGGCAGATCACAAAACGGCTGTTGGGTGTACGAAAAAACGCAATACACCACATACCGGCCGCCGTATTGAACCACCGAACTGATGTCTATGTCGATGTATTCGCTGGCGCCTTTGGGAGCGTCCACGATGTCGCCGCTGTGGCAAGCCTGGTACTTGGCGGAGCGCAGGTTGGTATAGGAAATATGTTCCAGGTAATTCCAGGACTCGTCCAGCAGTACCGCCGAAAGGTCAAGGTCTGTCCGATCCCGGCCGTTGCGCCACCACAGGAAGCCTCTGATGGTTTTGGCTGAAGGCGAAATGGCGATCCTCGATCCTCGGCCGATGGTCTTAAGAGCTTTGGCCGCGCTGCGCTGCGAAAAAGGGACCACATAATTCGCCAGCTCTTTGGCGACGAAGACCCGGCCCATTGGCGGACGTTTGGCATAGGCCTCAAGAAGAGCCTTTTCACAGATGTCCACTACCGTATGGCAATATTTTTCAGAGAGGGGCGGCAAGCGATCGGGCCCATAAAAAGCTTTGGCCGCCTGGCCTTTTGGCAGGAAAACTCTGATTGGCGGCAAATGGTTCGCGGCGGGCCGGAAAAAGTTTTTAATCGTCTGTAACACATTGGCTGAAGTGCTTCGCTCGCTTCGATGGCGAAAGTGCTCCCGCACCTGGAGAAGAACCCGGGTTGAAACGCCTCCGGCCGCATTTTCAAAGGCCTTGAGTACCGCCTCCTGGTCGCCGCCCGAACGCAATAGGCTGTCCAGGCGGCGGGCCAGTTCGCCGGGCCTTGATTCCAGAAGAGCCAGGGCTTTTAAAAAATCGGCGGCCAGGGCTCGATTCAGGTGGCCGTTAAAAGTGTTCATAGGCAAGCCGGCGCGCAGCTTGTGAAAGGCCTCGGCAACCTTGGCCAGCTTTGAAAATTCACCGGGATGAAGCCGTTCGCCCAGCCGCAGCCAGCGGCGCGGCTGGCGGGCCATGTCTTCTTCAATATTGCCCAGGCTCTCCAGAAGAGTCAGGAGAATGCGCCGTTCGCGCCGACGAAAGCTTTTGAACCGGCAATGCTCCGCCAAGCTGGAATCTCCGCCTGACATGACCGTGGCCAGACGCAGGACATCGGTGGCTGTTTTGAGGTACTTCTGTAATTTTTCAAGATCCTCGCCGTCAGTTTTTTCAATGAGCACCGAAGCGACCAGGGCGGCGGTTTCTTTAAAGGGGATTTCACCGGGAATATGCTGAAGGGCTCCGCGATAGTGGCGCAGGAACCACAACAAATCATCACGGTCGATTGACGACAGGGATGTGGGGGAGCGCATCAGGTTGGCGAATATTTCCACGAATTCTTCTTCATCGCCAATTTCAATGGCCGCCGGTGCGGATGGTTCCTCGCCGGCCAAAGCCGGGCGGGCCAGCTTCTCGCCTTCCGGCTTTATGCGGCCGCCGGACCAGTAATGGACCAGCGCATTGAGCAAAAGTTCGGCCTCTCTGGCCTCCATCACCTGCGTCGGAAAATTCGGATACATCGGCTGATGGACGACGTGGGCTCCTCTGCCCTCTTTGATTACCGGCAGGACTTCATGATACAGCTTTTCGATTTCCGCGGGGGTCGCTTGCCGCAGGGCCGCTAAAAGATTCGGACCAAAGGTTGTGTTGTAATCATACTGTTGAATGTTGGCCAGAGCGGTAGCCACCAGACGAGTTACATCCAGGCCGGAATTTCCGTCAGAGCTGAAAAAAATCCTGTTGCGTCTTCTCAGAAAGATGTTGTTTTTCATGCCGCCGCCGTTTGTTTGACCATTCATTTGATCCGATAAAAAAGCACCAGGAAATTGTGGAGTCTAAGGTGTCAAATATAGAAGGAAGACTCCGCATAGCCTGGTGCGTGTATATTGTAGTCTATGCCCGCTGAAAAAGGAAGCCGCAAAATGGGAGCAATTCTCAAAGTAGAAGAAATGGGGCTCTGCCCCAAACCCCGCCAGGGGGAATTGCCCCCGGGACCCCCACCGAAACCGCCCCAACGCGGGCGGTTTCGGTGGGGTCAGGGATGAAAATTGCCTCTTGGCAGGGATGGAACAGGAACCGCAGTTCTACTTTGAAAATTGCTGGCAAAATGGGACCCCAGGTTGGGTCCCCAAGTATCGCGGAAAATCTCCGGGCCTGGATGCGCCCGGCATTGCCCCTCCCATTATTAACCCGGCAACTGACGAAGTCGATTCTCGGACGGCCAAGTCCAGCGATTTCGGGCTTTGGCGAAATCGCGAGTGTGACTTATTTAGTTGCCGGAGTAATAATGCACGATCGAGTATTGCCGACATCAGCGGGCGAAAAATTTCTCGAACCCCTCGTCCTGATCGGGATCGTGGATCACATAGCCCACCGCCACTTTCCCTTGGGTGGCTTCGGCGATTTCGCGGGCCAGTTTCGGGCCGAAGGCCCCGCAAAGCTCTATGGCCGCGACACCTTCCTCCATCAATTCCACGGCCCGGGCTTTGGCGTTCCCGGCCCCGCTCACAGCGCAAAAAGAATAAATGAATCGGCCGGTTTCAAAATCGGCCCGATCCTTCTCCGGGTTCAATTGCGGGTCCATCAGCAAAAAGGCGAATTTCTTCTTCATGGCGTCAAATCCTCCTTCGTCTTTCGCCGCTCGTTTATTCAGGAGCAGCAGGCCACCGTGCGGCCGTCGGCCAGGTCCACCGAAAGGCCGGCCAGGTCCGGCGGCAGTTGCAGGATGCGGCTGTCGATGATGAAATCAAGGCGCTCGAGGCAGTGCCCGACCAGCGGCAGGCACTCCTCCGGCAGGGTCGACAGGGTGTAGCTGCCCGGGGCCAGGCGGGGGGTCAGATACAGGCCCGCGCACACGCCGCAGGCCACCTGCCAGGCGGTGCCGTTGATGCCGAAGCGGCGGAAGCATTGTTGGTGATCGGCCGTATTGTAAACGTATCGGCTCCGCTCCGTTTCGCCCGTCAACAAAAGGCCCACGGTGTCGCGCCCCCGGAGGTCGTGGCGCACGGGCACTTCCGGGAAATCGCGCCCGCTGGCCCGGCACTCGATGGCCAGATCCTGGATCAGGTTGGGGGCGGAATAGAGGTAGCCGGCGAACTCGCAGTCGGGGTTGTTGGCGACGATGGAGAAAAGCTCTTCGTGGGGGACCCAGAGATAGTCGTCCTCCGGCAAGAGATCCGCCATCTCCAGGCGCACGGAGGGGCGGCTGCGGCCGAAGGCGAGATCGGCCAATTCCCCGTCCACGCAGACGAAGGGCGGCTCGACCATGGCCTCACTGTAATAAATCTGGGGCGACCAGGTGGCGAAGGGGGCGGCGCCCCTTTCGGCGGTGTCCTTTTCCAACATCAGGGCGCTGTGCCGGCCGCTGGGGCGCTCCCGTCGATACATGAACTCGATGAGCCCCGGATTCATGCCGAAGCCCAAAAGGTGCACCGAGCGCCTGGTGTCGGGGCCGGGCAGAAGATCGACTATGTCCCGGGCCATATCCAGGCCGGTGTCGAGGTAGTGGATGTCGTAATGCCGGCACAGGTCTCGGATGGAAGCGGCGTCGTCGGTGGTGACGTTGAGCACCAGATCGAGGCGTTCGTGCCGGTCGCGGATCATGGCCTGGCCCGAGGCCCCGTCCTTGATGTCCGCGATGAGCACGTCGTTGATCCAGTCGAAAGGCAGGGCCTTGAGCAGGGTATGCACGGCCAGGCCTATCCCTCCGTATCCGGCGATCAAAATATTCAATGCACCCTCCTTTCCGGCCATGGCCAAAACCATTATTTAGCCACGCAAGCCGTCTCCCGGATATGCTCGTTTCTTATCAATAGAAAAGCACTCTGAACTTGTATGCCTTGTTTACCAAAGCGCACTTGGCCGGTTCCGCCGGAGATCGGGCTTTCTTGACGGGCTGTCGTGGAGATACCTTTCTCTATATTTCTAACGTAGCAAATTTGGTGCAATATGGCAAGCCGAGTTGAATGGTGCGCCCTGCGGGCGGGCGATGAAGATGTATGGGGCGCTGCCCCATGCCCCGCCAGGGGAGGGCCCTGCGAGGGCCCTACCCTGGACCCACCCGCGCCGGGGGCTATCGCCCACTGGACCCCCATTTTGCTTGGGTGCCAACGCCGTTGCGACCCGTCAGCAGCGCCACAACTCGCCTTCGGCTCAAACAAGTGGCGCTGCGCGGGAGGACCGATGGGACGGCGGCTTGGGCGATAAGGCGGATGGCGTTCTACATCAACAGTTTAACGGCAGTCAAATATTGTCGTTAACCACAAACCGCTTCCCGAACCAACTATGTTCGAGGCTGACGCCCCGGCCGCATCCCGCACCGGTCGCCGCCGCAGCGCCACTTGTTTGAGCCGAAGGCGAGTTGTGGCGCTGCTGACGGGTCGTATCGGCATTGGCACCCAAGCAAATGGGGGTCCAGGGGGCGACAGCCCCCGGCGCGGGTGGGTCCAGGGTAGGGCCCGCGCAGGGCCCTCCCCTGGCGGGGCATGGGGCAGCGCCCCATACTTCTTCATCGCCCGCCCGAAGGGCGCACTGAATATTCCGTGAAGGCTTAAAAATGAAGCGATAGTCATTACATTTTGAAATGACTATCTAAAAAAGCCCCGCCGGTCGAGTGACCGGCGGGGCTTTGATTCAAGCGGTAAGACTGTTAAGTCGGGTATGACTTAGAAGTCGAACTGCAGGGTGTTGTACCAAATGTAGCTGTCGTCGGCATCTTCCCAAACGGCTCTCATGCCGTCACCCTGGCGACCCCAGTTGTCCGCACTGGTAGCCCCAGCGGCCCGATAACCAGTCCAGCCCTTTTGGCTCTTGTAAGCATCGCCGGCGAACATATAACCGAAGGCAGTGTGGAACTTCAGGTTGTCCAGAAGCTGGAAGCTGAAGCCCAGGTCGAGTTCCCAACCCAGATCTTTATCCTGAGTTTTGAAGGTGCGGACAACATCGCCAACAGAATTGTAAGTGGCGGAATTCACAACGCGGTAGTTCGGCTGAGTCAGGCCCAGGTAACCAACGGCATAGTGCATGGAAATGTCGTCGGTGAAGGCATGGTTGCCGCTGAAGGCGATGGCCCAGTGGTTGGAGTTAGTGTCGTTGTTCAAGCTGCGAAGGTTGATCTTCGAAGACATGACGGACATATCGCCGTAATCAAGACCGACCATATCCTCCCACTGACCCCAGCTAACACCACCAGTAGCCATGTTAACAGGAGTGTTCAGGAAGCCAGGGGTCAAGTAGCCTTCCGCAACATAGTTGACGAACCCGTTGTTAGCCGAAGCGATCGCCGTCGGATAAGGCGAGCCATCGACACCGCCGCGCACGTCATACCGGCTGTAACCGGCGGCCACGCCACCGTAAGCTACCAACAACGGATAGAAGTTGCCGCCAACGATATCGGCCAAGCTCTTGGATTTACCCCACTGGCTGGGATCCCAGGCATACCAACCACCGCCGATATTACCGTAACCTTCGCCCAGATCAGTACCCTGAGTCCACCAACCGGACAGAGTCACGTTGCCGGGGCCATAGTTGTAGTCGAAATCCAGGTAGGCACCGTAACCGGACATATCCAAGCTACCGGCCTTCTTACCCCACACGCTTGTCTGAGTGAAATCCTGGGTGCCCCAACCGGCAATACCTTCGAAGTGGAAGCTGAAATCGCCCCAGCTATGCATAACAGCCGGGTTGACGAACCAACGTTCCTGCTTGGTGGGGAAAGTACCCGCATAAGGGCTGAAGAGCGAGCTATCATAACCGTCGAACACGCCAACGCCATCATCATCAACAAAGCGGCCATCATACTGGGCATCACGGTCATACAGAACATGCAGAGAAGCGCCGCCGCCGTCCCACACATAGTTAACCAGAGCCTGGTAACGATCCCAGTCCTGGTCGCTATGCCGGAAGCCGTCATCCCACAAATTATCGGCATTGTTGCCCAGCTTGGAATACTGAGCCAAAAGGGTCCAGCCGTTGTCCCAGGTATTGGTCCAGCGGATACCATCCATGATGTCGCCGCGGTCGAAAGGACCGACGTTGGTCCAGATGGGCTGAGTGGAGGGCATGTAACCCAGGGCGCCCAAACCGGCGGTATCCAGGTCATCGCTCAGGCGACCAACCAGCACGGTGCCCCAATCCTGCTTGATTTCACCGTAGATGAACTTGGTGCGCAGATTGGTGCCGCCAGTGGTCTCCCCCCAGCGCTGATAGCTGCCGGGACCACGCATACGCCAGTAAACCGAAATTTCGTCGGTGGGGCTGAAGGTCAGGTCGATCTGAAGCCGATCCATGAAATAGGAATCGGTAAAAGCCCGGGGCTCACTGCGGAAAGAGTTGTTGGTGTCGCTCACAAAGACCGTCCGGTAGTAACCGGAAAAGTCGATGTGGCTGGCCGCGCTCGCCGGAGCGGCCGAGCCGGCAACCATCATGGCGCCCAAAGCCATAGCTAAAGCTCTTTTCATGCTTTTTCTCCTCTTGTTGTCTTATCGTTTCGCCCGAGCGCCTGCTAGACACCGGGCATATACACCGCTTGAAGCTACCCCGCCTCAAGCGGCGGCCCTTAGTTGATTGAACCCATCAACTGTAAAACTCTAGAACACAGATTACCACAAACCTTGCGAAACCGCAAGCCCGGAAACGGCCCAAATACAAAAATTTGCCATTCTTTTTGCTTCGCAACCGCTTCCGCCCGCCGCCATCCCGCGCCTCCATCGGCAAAAAGGGCTGACTTTTGATGACGGGCCGGATAACAAGTCCTTACCTTGTTCGCATTATACAGATACAGGCCCCGCTTGGCAAGCGTTTTTTTACATCCGGCCCGGCCCGGAGAAACCGCGCCTTCGGTTCCTCCAGGCGTCCGGCCGGGGCCGCCTCGCGGCGGCGGTGATGAGGGTTCAATCATCTCCACTCTTCTTATCGGTCGCCGGGGGCCCTGATCATTAATATAAGCCCGATATATGTTCCCAAAACACGCTTCCCGCTCTTCACCGGCTGACGAAACAGGCGCGCGGCCGGGGCGAAGCGATGGGGGCGGCCCGCAACCTCCCCGAAACCACGATATCCGGCAATATATTTCTTGACAATTGCCCCTATCCTACATATAAATAGAAGCTTGTCCGCGATGCGCCCAGAAGCGCGGGGGCGATAAATTCGTCCCCGACCGTTCGGGGCTCGCGGGGTGGAGGCGATTGAGCTCTCGTCCCGGCCGCCGCAATCCGGCCATGATGCAATTGCGGCATCGCCTGGCCCCTCCGGGGCGTCGAGACCATCCCCCGGGCGACGCATGGCCCTTGCAGCACGGGCGAGAGTGGCGGAACTGGTAGACGCACCGGCCTTAGGAGCCGGCGGCCATGCCGTAGGGGTTCGAGTCCCCTCTCTCGCACCACGGCCGCGGCGGGCGAAACTTGAATATCAATGATTCTGAAACAGGCCGGCCCGGGCGGGTTTGGCCGGCGAAATATACCGCCTGACAAAACGGCGACGGGAGTGGCAAGGATGAACGTTACCATTGAAGAAGTCAACAGCATCAAACGAAAACTGACCGTGGAGCTCCCGGATGAAGACGCCCAGAAAGCGCGGCGGAAGCACCTGGACGAATACGTCCGCAAAGCCCGGCTGAAGGGCTTCCGGCCGGGGAAGGCCCCCCGCAACCTGGTGGCCAAGATCTACGCCGACGAGCTCAAGCGCGAAGTGCTGGAGGAACTGGTCTCCCAGGCCATGCCGGACGCCCTGGCCGAACACAAGCTGGAGCCGGTGGGCATGCCCATGCTGGAGACGGTGGAGCACGAAGAGGGCGGCCCCTTTAAGTTCACCGTGACCGTGGAGCTCAAACCGGTGTTTGAAACGCCCCGCTGGCAGGGCCTGGAACTGCAGAAGCTCAAAAGCGGGATCACCGAGCAGATGGTCGACAAGAAGCTGGAAGAGTTGCGCCTGAGCCTCAGCACGGTCAAGAAGGTCGAGGAAGACCGGCCCCTGGAGCGGGGCGACCTGGCCAACATCAATTATCAGGGTTTCGAGGGCGAGCGCGAAGTGACCGACATGAAGGCCGGGCCCTTCAACGTCGAACTGGGCGGCGACCGCCTGACGGCCGATTTCGAGGCCGGCCTGGCCGGCATGCGGGCCGGGGAGACCAAGGACATCCCGGTGACCATGCCCGAGGACCTGGAGGACAAGAACCTGGCCGGCAAGCACCTGGTGCTGCGGACCACGGTCAACGAAATCCGCAAGCGGGAACTGCCGGCCCTGGATGACGAACTGGCCAAGGACCTGGGCTTCGAAGGGGTCGAGACCCTGGAGGCTCTGAAGGACAAAATCCGGGCGGACCTGGGCAAGGCCGCCGAAGACCGCACCGACCAGGCCTTCAACCAGCAGTTGACCCAGACCCTGGCCGGGCTGGTGAAGATCGACCTGCCCTCGGCCATGGTCGAGCGGGAAGTCAGCAGCAAGATCGAAGCCATGCGCCAGAATTTCGGCCGCAACGGCTTGAATTTCAAGAAGATGGGCATCGACGTCGGCCAGCTTCGCCAGCGCTTCCGGCCCCAGGCCGAAGTCAGCGTCGCCGCCGCCCTGGTGCTGGACCAGATCGCCCGCGACAGCCAGATCGAAGTCTCCGACGAGGATATCGAACGGGAACTGGCTGAAATGAGCGAAGAATACGGCCAGTCGGTCGAGATGCTGCGCGACTATTACCAGTCCCGCAACCTGATGGCCAACCTGCGCGAAGGGCTGCGGGTCAGCAAGACCCTGGACATGATCAAGACCCAGGCCGTCATCACGGAAGTCGAGACGCTGGACCCGGCCCGCCTGGGCCAGGAACCGGCCGCCCCGGCCGTGGTCGACCCGCCGGCCGAAACCGACGAGGCCGCTGCGGACCATGAATAAGGAAGCCGCGGCGGCGCAGCGCCCCTTCGGGGCCAAATGCGCCGTCTATCCCGGCTCGTTCGATCCCCCCACGCTGGGGCATCTGAGCCTGGTGGAGCGGGGTCTGCTGCTGTTCGACCGCCTCATCGTGGCCGTGGCCCGCAACGCCGCCAAAAACCCGCTCTTTTCGGCCGAAGAGCGGGTGGCCATGCTGAGCGAGGCCCTGGCCGACTTCGGGCCGGACCGGGTGACGGTGGAAAGTTTCGACGGCCTTCTGGTGGATTACGCCCGCCAAAAGGGGGCGGCGGCCCTCCTGCGCGGGCTGCGGGCCACGGCCGACTTCGAATATGAATTCCAGATGGCCCTGGTCAACCGTCATCTCTCGCCCGACCTCCAGTCCGTTTTTCTGATGACCGACCACCGCTGGCTCTATCTCAGTTCCAGCGTCGTCCGGGAGGCCGCCTCCTACGGGGCCGACGTCAGCGCCATGGTGCCTCCTTCGGTGGCCAAGCGGCTGCGGGACAAGTTCCCCCGCCCGGCCGCAAGACCGGACGCCGGCTGACCGATCGACCGTCGAAGGTTTATCCGGCCGCCGAAGCGTTCGATTTCAGATGCTTCGGCGGCGCGTTGTCTCCGCCGGCCCCCTTCGCGGGCACTCCCGGTCGGAAGGCGATTGTTATTCCAGTATGGGAACGGCCCTGGCGGCCGGATTCCCGATACAACCATCCCAGCCAACAGCAGGTGAAGCATCATGGAGACCATAGACCAACGCATCCTCCCCCGGCACCAGCGCCGCTTCCTCCCCACCGACGAACGCGCATTGGGCTTCGGCGACATCTATTCCGACCACCTGTTCAAGATGGATTATTACGACGGCCAGTGGCGCAATCCCCGCATCGAGCCCTTCGCCCCCCTGTGCCTGTCGCCGGCGGCCATGAGCCTGCACTATGCCCAGTCGATCTTCGAAGGGCTGAAGTGCTATCGCCGGACGGACGGGCGCCTGGCCCTCTTCCGCCCCCGGGACAACTTCCGCCGCTTCGCCCGCTCGGCCCGCCAGCTCTGCATTCCCGACTTCGACCAGGACCTGGCCCTGGCCGCTCTGAAGGAACTGCTCCTGGTGGACCGCGACTGGGTGCCCCACACCGCCGGGGCTTCGCTCTACGTCCGGCCCTTCATCGTGGCCACCGAGCCCCACCTCGGGGTGCGGCCCTCGCGGGAATACCTCTTCCTGATCATCACCGGCCCGGTGGGCGCCTATTATCCCGAAGGCTTCGCCCCCATCAAAATATATGTGGAGCCCCATTACAGCCGGGCCGTGCCGGGGGGCCTCGGGGAGGTCAAGGCGGCCGCCAACTACGCCGCCAGCCTGTACGCCACCGAGATGGCCTGCCAAAAAGGCTACACCCAGCTTCTGTGGCTCGACCCCTGCAACCATAAATTCGTCGAGGAAGTGGGCAGCATGAACATGTTCTTCATCATCGACGACGAGGTGATCACCTCGCCCCTGGCCGGAACCATCCTGCCGGGCATCACCCGCGACTCGGTCGTCACCCTGGCCCGGGATTGGGGGATCAAGGTTTCCGAACGCCCCTTGGGCATCGACGAGATCACCGCCGCCCAGCAATCCGGCCGCCTGAAAGAGGCTTTCGGGGCCGGGACGGCGGCGGTCATTTCTCCGGTGGGCCAGTTGCACTATGAGGGCCGCGACCTGGTGGTGGGCGACGGCGGCATCGGCCCGGTGACCCAGCGGCTCTACGACGAGATCACCGGCATCCAGTACGGCGCCCGCCCCGATCCGCACAACTGGATTTTCCTGGTCGACTGAAACCGCCCGTGTCCGGATATCTCCACATAGAGGCCCGACTGCCCCGGCAGTCGGGCCTGCCCGCAACTGGGCCGGGCGACGCCGCGACTCCGCCGGAGGCGGGCCGGGACGGCGGCCCCACCGCCTCGGTTCTGGAATTGTCGGCCCGCCTTCTGGCCGCCCGCCCCGGCTGGGACATCGAACTCGAGGGGGACGGGCTGCGCCTGGCCATCCCCCTGATCCCCGGAACCGTGGACGCCGAACTGACCGTGCTGGAAGAGGGGTGCCGCCAGGTGGAACGCGGCCGGGCCGGCCCGACCGTGGAGCTCGACGTCGCCCACCGGGCCGAGCCCCTCCCCGGAGCGACCCCGCCGGCGGCGGCCGGCCCCTGGCGAATCATCGCCCTGAGCGAAGACGGGGAACCGCCGCGCCCGGAGACGAGCCAGCTCATCCTGCCCCCAGGCCGCCGCCGCTCCCGGCGCTGGTGGGCCGGAGAAATTCTGCTTCTGGGCGCCCTGGCCGAACACTTCTCCCCGCCACCCGGCGCCCCCGATACCCGGGGGATCCCGGCGCTGGTCCTGGAAGGCGCCCCGCCCCTGGCCGCCCTGGCCGCCGACCTGGCCGGGGCCGGCGCGGTGACGCTCCTGGCCGACGAAGCCGCGGCCGTCGAAGCGGCCGTCCTGGCCGAAGTCAACGGCCGGCCGGCGGTAGAGGCCGTCACCCGGCCTTTTTCCGACCTGGTTCGGCGCCCGCCGGATTGGGAGGCCCGTTTCACCCTCATCGCCATCCATCTGTCGCCCTACCTGGCCGCCCGGCGGCTCAAAACCCTGGCCCGCTGGCTGCATCCGGAAGGGGCCCTCCTGGTCAGCGGGTTCGCCCCCGGCCCCCAGACGGCCCACCTCTTGCGGGCCGCGGCCCGGGCCGGGCTGGCTCTGGCCGGTTCGGTGGCCGAGGGCGACTGGGCGGCCTTAAGGCTCGTGCCCCGGCCGCCCCGCGAGGCACTGCCCCCCTTAAGCGGCAGCCTGGTGCCCGACCTGCTCCCGGCGCCTGAAATTGCCCACCCTGACGCCTGGGCCACATCCGACAACGAAACCGAAGCCCCCGTGGACGAGGACAGCCTGATGCTGGACGAGGATTCGGCGGAGGACGACGAAAGTTGACCTCGGATTTCATTGAATAAAGAAAAAACATGGAAGAAGCGGTCCGTCAGCGGCGATTGCTGCTCATTCTCTACCTGGGCTTCATCAGCCTGGGGCTGCCGGACACCGTGCTGGGCGTGGCCTGGCCGGAGATGCGGGCCGCCTTCCAGGCCCCCCGGGCCTGGGCCGGGGGCCTGATGACCATGACCACGGTGATTTCGGTGGGCTCCAGCCTCGCCACCGGCTGGGTTTTGCGCCGGCACCACACCGGCCGGATCCTGGCCGTCAGCGCCCTGATGACCGCCGTGGCCATGCTGGGCTACGGCCTGGCCCCCGGCCTTCCGCTGGTGGCGGGGGCCACGGTCCTGTTCGGCCTGGGTCAGGGGGCGGTGGACAGCGCGGTCAACGCCCATCTGGCCCGGCACTCCTCATCCCGTCAGATGAACTGGATCCACGGCTGCTGGGGCCTGGGGGCCACCGGCGGCCCGCTGGTCTTCACCGCCGCTTTCGGGCTGGGCCTCACCTGGCGGGGCGGGTATCTGGCCCTTTTCAGCCTGCAACTGGCCCTGGGGCTGTTTTTCCTGGCCACCCTGGGCTGGTGGCGGGCTCCGGTCGCCGACCGCCCGCCCGAAACCCGGACGGCCCCGGCCCCGGAAACGGGCCACAGCCCCCGGCGGGCCGCCGCCGGGGTGGCTTTTTACTTTTTCTACCCCGGCCTGGAGGCCACCGCCGGGCTGTGGGGCGCCTCCTATCTGGTGGAAGTTCTCAAGGCCGCGCCGACGGCCGCCGGCGCGGCCCTGGCCTTCTATTGGGGGCATCTGACCCTGGGCCGTTTCGCCGTGGGCCTCATCGCCGGCCGTTTTTCCAACGCGGCTCTCGTGCGCGGCGGGCTGGCCCTGGTCGCGGCCGGGCTGATCCTGGCCGCCCTGGCCTCGGGCACGGGCGCCTTTACTGTCGCCCTGGCCCTTCTGGGTCTCGGCCTTTCGCCGCTCTACCCGACCATGATGCACGAAACGCCCCGCCGGGCCGGCCCGGTTCGCGGCGACCAGGTGGTCAGCTTTCAGGTGGGGGCGGCCCTGGCTGGAGCGGCGGTCTGGCCGGCGGCGGTCGGCCTGATTATGCGGCGAACCGAACTGGACATCCTGCCCGGCCTCCTGGCCCTGTTCGGGCTTCTCATGATCGCGGCCCACGAAATATCGGCCCGGCCGGCGATGAAATGAAAAACCGGCCTCCCCGGTGGTCATGAGATCCCGGAAAGGCCGGCTGAAAACATATCGCCGCTCAACGCGGCGGTTTACCCTGCGGCCGCCTCTCCCGCCAGATCCTCGGACAGGCCGGCGATCTCCTTGAGAACGCCCTGGATTTGCATATTCAGCGTCTCCATCCGGGCGTTTTTGGTTTCCTCGGGCATCCGCTCGTCGCCGGCCACCTGGTTCAGCTCGGCCTGCAACTTTTTGAGCGTCCCCTTCAATTCCTTGATCCGCTCCTCTTTGTCCCGGGGCGCTTCCCTGGAACTCTTCATATATTCCAGGAAGTCCTCCCGAACCTCCCGCTTCTCCCCCGTATCCGCTTTCCGCCCCAGAGTGTAGGTCTGGTAAGCCTCCCGGGCTTCCCGGGAGATGCTCACCGCGCAGGCCTCGGTCGAAGCCCCGGCGGAATCGTCCGTTTTTTCCGAGGCCCGTTGGGAATTGAAACGAAAAGATGCCGAGTTGACATACGGGCTGTCGTGGTCGCCGATCCGCATGGCCCTTACCTCCGCGCTGGTGGGAAAATGTTGCCAATACCTTGTCGGCAAGCAAAATCACGGCCAGGCGAGGCCGAAGAAAGAGCTTTATACCAAATCTCCATCGACATTATTTCGATTTCGCCGACCAAGGCAGCCAGACCAGGCGGCGGAGGACAACCACGTGGATCCCGACCGCGTCGCCGACGGGCCTCCGAATGACGAACTGATGGTCTCGGCCCCCCAAACGCTGCGGCCAACGTCGCCCGACGAAACGGGTGCGGGGATGATATTATAGCTTCGGCGGCTAAACATATTCTTTCTCGGACGACCAAGGCATGTGATTTGGGGCTTTGACCAAATCACTCCGAATCAGTTTAGTCGGCGGTTCAATATTCGTCGGCTGAAGGGACGGGCGCGGTGGGGACGATCAGATCCGAGGGAGTCAGGAGAGGGGCGGCCAGACGGCGCCAGCACCGCCAGGCATAGGCCGTGCGGCGGTCGGGCTCCCCGGCGGGAGAGGAAGAATTCGAACTGGGCGCGGCGGCCGGCTCTTCGCCCTTCAAAGCCGCCCACATGGCCCGTTCCCGGGCCGCGGCCTCGGCCAGCAGCCCTTCACCCTGGCGGGCCTGGTATTCGGTAATGGCCCAGAGAGCCAGATAGGAGCGATCATCCAGAAGAGGGCCGGACGGCTCGGCGGCCTCCGAGGCCGGCCCGCCGGGCCGATACCGGGTCAGGGCTTCAGCCAGGGCCGGCACGCTCTCCGGTGTCCGGCGGTCAAGATTCACGAACCCGGCCCCCAGTTCCCCGGCCCGCCGGGCCAATTGGTCGAGGGCCGCGAAATCCGCTTCCGGGTCGAGCCGGCCGGGCAGCAGAAGCGGCTCCGGGCCGTCCGGGTCCCGGGTCACCGAAAGCCGCCGGGTCAGGTACAGTTCCCAGCCGGGCCAGGACAGGTAGAACAGCGGGCCCTCGGCCCCGGAATCGGGCCGGATCGGCCAGGGGTGGGGGGCCAGGAGGCGGCGAGATTTTCGGTTGCCATTCGGCGCGTGGTCTGCCATAGTGGAAAGTCCGGCCCCCGACCCCGGCGCGAAACCGGGCGGAAGCGATTGATGCGCCGGCCGGGCCCCGTCAACCCGGCCGGGGCCAAAAAAACCCGCCCCATATTCCGGCGGGCACCAAATATCGACCGTCAAAAGGAACGAACCGCATGAGCGACAACACCACTCCCTACGGCTGCTCCCCCATGGACACCCAGATTTTCAAACAGGGCCTCTCGGTGCTGACCACGTCCGTATATATCATCATCGCCGCGTTGCAGGCCGACGGCCAGAAGCCCGACCTGGCGGCCATCCGGGACCGCTGGAACGAGACCCCGGAGGGCCTGGAGCACTCCCTGAATGAACTGCGAGCCCTGAACATCATTCAGCGCCACCCCGGGCCGGAGGGAACCGAGCCCATCTTCCTGGTCAACCCGGCGTCCATGTGGGGCGTCTGGGAAAACTGAGGCCGGGCCGCCCCTCAGGCCGCGGCGGCCGAGACGGCCGCCTCGTATTCTTCCAACAGGGACGCCGCCAGCTTCTTCACGGAGACGATGTCCTTCACCCGGCCGACATTGGCCCCGGCAAAGGCGAAACCCCGGTCCAGAAGCCCCTTCTGGGCGTTGACCAGGGCCAGGCTGATGCAGTAGGGGGCGGTCTTGGGGTCGCAGGTCTTCAGGCACTGGTAAATGCAGTGGGGCGGCTTCTTCAGGCCGTTTTCCATATCTTCCAGGAACTGTGACCGGACGGCCCGGCCGGGCATGCCCACCGGGCTGTCGATGATCATCTGGTCGTCGGCCTCCAGGTAGGCCTTCTTGAAGGCCAGGGAGGCATCGCATTCCCAGGTGGCCACAAAACGGGTGCCCATCTGCACCCCGGCCGCGCCCAGCTTCATGATGTCGTACATATCCCCGCCGGTGTAAACCCCGCCTCCGGCGATGACCGGGATGGCCCGGCCGCAACGGTCCTCGAAGGGTTTGACCGCCTCCACCACCTGGGGCAGGATCACCTCCAGCCGATGATCCGGGGAATCAAGCTCGGAACGCTTGAAGCCCAGGTGCCCGCCGGCCTTGGGCCCTTCCACCACCACCAGGTCGGGCGGGCGGTTGTAATTCGAAATCCACTTCTTGGCGATGAGACTGGCGGCCCGGGCCGAGGAGACGATGGGGGCCAGCTTGGTGTGGATTTCCTCCTGGGCTTTTTCGGCCGCCTCCCGGAGATAGGCCGGCAGGTCCATCGGGAGCCCGGCCCCGGAGAAGATGACGTCGATCTTTTCGGCCAGGGCGGTCCGCACCAGAACGGCGAAATTGCAGAGGGCCACCATGATGTTGACGCCCAGGAGGCCCGGGGCCCCCTGGCTGTTGGCCCGGGCTTGGCGGATTTCCGAACTCAGGGCCCGGCTGTCGGCTTCCTCCGGCTTCTGGGCGATGTCCTTCTCCCGAAAGCCGATCAAGGCTCCGGCGATGACGCCCACCCCGCCCTCGTTGGCCACCGCCGCGGCCAGGCCGCTCAAAGAAACACCGATGCCCATGCCGCCCTGGATGATGGGCAGGGGCAGAATTTTATCGCCGAGGGTCAGCGTGGGGAAAGACATGGCAGGTAATCCTTGATCCGGCCCTGAGACGGGCCATTTTCATTCACATCCGAAACCGGAAATATCCGCGCAATACAATTCGCGATCGAAAAAGAGTTTCATATCAATTGTCGGGGCCACAGATCATCGGGCCCCGTTCCATTCAGTGTTTCGGGGCGGCCTCCAGGGCCTTGAAGCCGTCGAAAAGCAGATTGCGCTCCTCGGTGGCGATGGCGGTGACGGATTCGCCGTCCCAGGCCGCCTCTTCCGCCGGGGCCGGGCAGCCCATGTCCTCGGCGCCCAGGCCGGCCTCGGCCAGGGCCAGGAGCTCGGAACCCCGGCGGCCCTCCCAGGGCCGGGCCATCGCCCGGCCATAGCGGACCGGCTGGCCGGCCAGGCGGTCGTCACGGCTCAGGTCGGCCAGCAAATCCAAAAGCCAGCGCCGGCCCCGGCCGCCGTCGGCGTCCGGCATGATGACCGCGACCCGCCGGGCGTCCAGGCGGGCGGCCAGGTCGATCGGGCGAAGGGAGGCCTGGATCAGGCGCCCGAGGGCCGACCAGACCGGATCAGGGAGGCTCGGCCACTCCAGGAGCACCAGACTCAGCGGCCGGGCCCCGCGGTCCAGCCGGGCCATCTCCTGTCCCAGCACCGAGGCGAAGTGCCCGACGGTATATAATCCGCTGGCCCGGTCCAGGCAACAGGCGCCGCCTTCGAGCTCCGGGCCGTCCTTTTTCAGGGCGGCCTCATTGGATCTGAGTTTGACCGCTTTCATCCGACGGCATCCATCCTTCGGCCGGCGCGATCGAGTCCCGCCAAAACGGCCGGCCGGCCAAAAAAAGAAGTTTAAGCATTATATCATATCCATGATGCCTTGGGGAATTTTCTTCAGCGACAGCACTTTATCGACACAACCGGTCTTGATGGCCTCCTTGGGCATGCCGAAAACCACGCAGGATTCCTCGTCCTGGGCGATGGTTTTGGCCCCAGCCTCCTTCATGGACTTGATGCCGGCCGCGCCGTCGGCGCCCATGCCGGTGAGGATGACCCCCACGGCGTTGCCGCCGGCGTATTTGGCAACGGAATTGAACAGGACGTCAACCGCCGGGCGCTGGTGGTGGACCAAAGGCCCGGTCTTGACCTCGACGTAATACCGGGCCCCGCTGCGCTTGAGGAGCATGTGGAAGTTGCCGGGGGCGATGAGGCAGGTGCCGGGGACCACGGAGTCGTTGTCCGCGCCCTCCTTGACCCGGATGTGGCACAGGCCGTTGAGGCGGTCGGCGAAAGTGCGGGTGAAGTTGGCCGGCATGTGCTGGGCGATGACGATGCCGGGGCTGCCGGGGGGCATCTGGGTCAGGATCTGGGTCAGGGCCTCGGTGCCGCCGGTGGAGGAGCCGATGGCGATGACCTTGTTGGTGGTCTGGGTGATGGCCCCGGAACGCATCTGGGCCGTGGCCGCGTTCTTGGCCGGGGGCAGCCGCTTGAGAAACCGGGCCCGGGAGGCCGCCCGGATCTTGTCGGCCAGTTGGGCCCCCATTTCACCCACCGAAAAGGAGCCGCCCGGCTTGGCCAGCACTTCCACCGCCCCGTTGTCCAGGGCCTCCAGGGCCATGGTGCTGCCCTTGGGGGTCAGGGAACTGACCACGATGACCGGCAGCGGCCGGTGGGCCATGATTTTTTTCAGAAAGGTGATGCCGTCCATCCGGGGCATTTCGATATCCAGGGTGATGACGTCGGGCTGCAATTCCAGGATCTTGTCCCGGGCCACAAAGGGATCGGGAGCCGAGCCCACCACCTGGATGTCGGGCGCCTTGGACAGTTCCTCGGTGAATATTTTCCGGACGATGGCGGAATCGTCGACCACCAGGACTTTGATCACGGTCTTCCCCCTATTCTTTCAAGTAAATGCAGGGAGCCACGTATTTGAACGGGTGCTTGAAACCGGAAAGGCTTTCGGAGTGCCCGATGAACAGGTAGCCGCCCGGGCCCAGCACCCGGTAGTATTTGTCCACCAGCGCGGCGATGGTCTCTTTGTCGAAATAAATCATCACGTTGCGGCAGAAGATGAGGTCCACCGGCCCCTTGAAGGGCAGCGGATCCATCAGGTTGAAACGACGGAAGGCGATCAGGCGCCTCATCTGCTCGGAAACCTGATACATCCGCTCGCCCCGCCCGGTGTCGACCCGGGTGAAGAACTTGGCGAGGGTCTGGGGCGGAATGTCCCGGACCCGCTCGGGGCCGTAGAGACCCTGCTTGGCCATGGTCAGCACCTTGGTGGACAGGTCGGTGGCCAGAATCTTGAAATCGTTGCTCTGGGCGAAGTAGGGGCTGTTTTCCAGCACCACCATGGCGATGGTGTAAGGTTCCTCGCCGGAGGAGCAGGCCGCGCTCCAGATACGCAGCCGCCGGCTGTTCAGGGGCCGGAGCCGAGCCTCCAGTTCGGGCAGCATTTTTTTGGCCATGAACTGGAAATGCTGCGGCTCGCGGAAAAAGCTGGTCAGGTTGGTGGCCAGGGCGTCGAGCAGAAACACGATCTCTTCGCCGGTCCGGTCGTTCATGACGTATCGGAAATATTCCTTGAAGCTTCTGAACTCCAGAGTCCGCATCCGCTTGGACAGGCGGGTGCGCATCAGCTCCTTCTTGCCGTCCTTAAGATTGATGCCCGCGGTCCTGTGGACGAACTCGGCTATCTCCAGATAGTCCTTGTCGCTCAACTCCATGTTGAAATCGCCGGGGGCGGTGAAGGCGGCCATGTCGGAAACCTCGAAAACGGTGATTACATAAAAACAGGGGGCCGGAACCCCCGGCCCGCCGGAGACCCTTGACGCCCGGGCCCTCAGCCGCCGAAAGTCAGTTCCTCGTCGGTGAGGATCAGGTCGATGTCCAGGATGATGATCACCCGGTCCTTGGCCTTGGCCATGCCCCGGATGTAGTCGCTCTTGAGGCGGACGCCGAAGTTGGGGGCGGACTCGATGTTCCGGGCCGGGATGTTGATGACCTCGGAAACCGTGTCGACCACGATGCCCATCTGCACCTGGCCGTGGATGGAGCGGAACTCGATGACGATGATGGAGGTGCGCTCGTCGTATTCGGCCTCCCGCAGCCCGAACTTCAACCGAAGGTCGATGACCGGCACCACCTTGCCGCGCAGGTTGATCAGCCCCTTCATGAAGGAAGGGGTCTGGGGCACGGCGGTGATATCCATCATTCCGTTGATCTCGCGGACTTTCAGGATGTCCACTCCGTAATATTCCCCGTCAAGTTCGAACTGGAGGAACTTGTTGTCCTGATCCATCAGCCTTTGAAGGCCGGAATCGTCACGCGGGCTGGCGGCGGGCATCGGTCTGGCTTCTCCTTCGGGCGGCCGGCCGCGGCCGGCCGGAACGGGGTGACGATTCATTTTTGACCACAAATGACGCAACGGCGACCGGGACGACGGTCCGATCGCCTCCAGCCACTAAAGATAATCACGGCCGGCTTCAAAATCCAGGGCGCCCGCGCCGGTTTTCAGGCTCCCGCCCCCCAGGAATCATGGTCGTCCATGCCCCAATCGCCGGCGTCCGCGTCTCCGGCCTCCCCGCCGAAGGCGGCCGGCCCGCCGGCGAGACCCGACATCCCCGACATTTCGAACAGGCCGGCCACATCCAGGATCAGGCCCACCCGGCCGTCGCCCAAAATGGTGCCGCCGGCCAGGGCCCGCACATATTTGAGCCGCTCGCCGAGGGATTTGATGACCACTTCCTGCTTGCCGAGCACTTCATCGACCATCAGGCAGCGCGGCTCACCCTCGTTTTCCACCACCACCACCAGGGCCTCCTCGGGGCTGGTCAGGGCGCCGCGGGCGTTGACGATCCGGTCCAGGCGAATCAGCGGCATCAAATGATCCCGCACCCGGATCATCTCCCCCTGGTTCCGGACGGTGAAATAGTCGGCCGGGACCGGGCGGAAGGATTCGATGATGGAAATGGTCGGCAGGATGTAGCGGTGCTCGCCCACCCGCACGATCATGCCGTCGATGATGGCCAGGGTCAGAGGCAGGCGGATGGTCATCGTCGAGCCCCGCCCGGGGGTCGAGGTGAAATCCACCTTGCCGCGCAGCTTTTCGATGGATTTCCGGACCACATCCATCCCCACGCCCCGCCCGGAGATGTCGCTGACCTGGTCGGCCGTGGAAAAGCCGGGGGCGAAGACCAGGGCGTGGACGGCCGCCTCGCTCAGGGTTTCACCGGGGGCGACCAGCCCCTGGTCGATGGCTTTCCGCAGCACTTTTTCCGTGTCCAGGCCCCGCCCGTCGTCGGACAGCTCGATGACCACGTTCCCACCCTGATGATAGGCCTTCAGGCGCACCAGCCCCTGGGGCGGTTTGCCTTCGGCCCGGCGCTCGGCCGGCGGTTCCAGGCCGTGGTCCAGGGCGTTGCGCATCAGGTGGACCAGGGGATCGAAAATTGATTCCACCATGTTGCGGTCGATCTCGGTGTCGCCGCCCAGGGTTTCGAACTTGACGTCCTTGTCGAAGCGGTGGGCCAGATCGCGCACCAGGCGGTTCAATTTCTGGAAGGTCTGGCCGAACTGGACCATCCTGAGGCTCATGGCGTTGCGTTGGAGTTCCGAGGTGATGCGGGAGACCTGGGCCAGATCCTTGCTGATCTTCTGCTCCTTCAAGCCGCCGATGGCTTCGCTGGAGGTGATCAGGGACTGGGCGATGACCAGTTCGCCCACCAGGTCGATCAGGCCGTCCAATTTCGGGGTCTCCACTTTGACCGTCTGGGCCGAGATCCGGCCGCCGGGGCCGCCCTCGCTCTGCTTCTGCTCCCTTAAGGCGATGGCCACCTTCTCCGGGGCCCCGATCTTGGATTTCACCAGAAATTCGCCCAGCTTGGTTTCACGCTTCTCCTCCTGGTTCTTCATGGCCCGCTCGATCTGTTCGTAATCGAGCTTGCCCTGAGCCACCAGAATCTCCCCCAGCCGCTTGTCCGGGGTCTGTTTCTGCTGTTCCAGGGCCTCTTCCAGGTCCTCGGGCGTGATGTACTTCTCTTTGACCAGGATGTCGCCCAGGGTGACCTTGCGGGCCTGCTGTTGCGCCTCGATGAGGCCGCCGAGGTCGCCCTCGGAAATCAGGCCCTTTTCCACCAGGATTTCACCGATCTTCTTCGGCTTCGGCGGCTGGTGGACTCCGGAGCCGACCCCATCGGCTTCGGCCGCGGTAGGCAGAACCCCCTGGCGGGCCAGCCACAGGGCGTCGGCGAAGGCCTCCAGGTCCTCACGGCGATAGGCGGCGGGGTCCAGGCGCCAGCCCAGGCCGTCCCCGGCCGGGCTCAGGCCGCGAAAGCCCTTGAGCAGGTAATCGCAGGCCCTCAGCAGAATATCGGTGACGGCCGTGGAATAGGGCACCTGGTCGGCGGCCACGTATTCGATCAGGCCGCCGGCATTGTAGGCCACCAGGGACATGTCCTCCTGGCCGAGGAGGCTGGCGGCCGCCAGAAGGGCCCGGAAGTTTCGGGCCAATTCGCCCAGGGCGGCCTGGGGGTCGCTCTTCTGCTCGGTGGCCACCAGAAGGACCTGGATCTCCTCCACCGCCGGGATGAACTCGGCCGTGAAGGCCTCCGTCGACAGCGGCCCCCCTTCCAACCCGGGACAACCGGCGGCCCCCCGCTTCTCCGGGCCGGTTCCGGCGTACGTCGCCGGGGCCGGGCCGCCCGCTTCCGGATCGACCGGCCCCGGAGTCTCCGTTTCCACGGGGAGTTGGTCATCCTCCAGAAAGCCCGGGGCGGTGACCAGGGCTTCCAGAGCCGTCACCCAGCCGGCCACATCGCCCTTGAACGGAGCGTTCACCGGGAGGGACCGGGCCAGTTCCTGGAGCATCGACAGGCCCTCCCCCACCAGGGTCATGGCCCGGTCGATCTCCACGACCTGACCGCGAATGACGGCCTTCAGTTCCTCCTGGAGAGCCTCGATGATCTGTTCAGGCAGGTCCGAATCCAGCGGCGTGAAGGCCGGGGGCAGAGCCTCGATCTGCCCCAGGATGCCGCCGATCTCCACCAGGTTGTCCGTGGAGATCATCATCAGGTCCAGGCTGATCGCGTTCAGCAGCTCTTCCGCGTGTTCCAGATCGAAAGCCATGGTCATCCCGCCTCCGATCCCGGCCCCGGGGCCAGCCCGGACAGCAGCAACCGCCGCCAGCGGGCCACCCGCCGGGACTCGGATACGATGGTCCGCACCACCTCGTCAAAATATTCCGGCTGTCTGGGGAAATAATCGGTCAGTCCGCCGGCCAGGGCGTCGGCCAGGCCCAGGAGGCTGGGGCGGGCGTCCAGGGCCACCAGGCGGGCCAGGGGGCAACGCTTCAGCACCTCCCGGCCCAGGTTGTGATCCAGGAGGAGCGAAGGCTCGGCCACCAGGAAGTGGAGGCTTTCTTTTTTAATGAGAGACAGAACCCCGGCGCTGTTATCCACCAGCCCGACCTCGAAACCCTCCCGGGTCAGTTGGTCGATGAGCGGCTCCAAGGTTTCCCGGTCCCGTCCGACAAGTATCACCCGCATTACGCCCTCGTCGCCCGGCCGCAGTTTTTGGGCGGCCTGAAAGGCAATCTTCAGGGTAACACTTTGCCCTTCTTTTGTAAATAGCATGACCGGCCGGAGCAGGGCACTCGCCTGAAAGACAGGATTATGATGAATCGCGAGGGTCTCGGCGTCCGCCCGGGGCGCTGCCCCGGACCCCGCCAGGGGAGGGCTCTACGCGAGCCCTACCCTG
>JAVBLB010000162.1:0-20689 GCA_031553735.1 Candidatus Adiutrix sp. | reverse complement strand
TCAAACATGTGGCGGCGCGGTGAGGGGGGGAGCCTTGACGCCACCGTCTTGCCATCCGAAAGCCTTTGTGGTCTCGGCTTGGCTAAAAATGTCTCCGCAGCGCCAGATGTTTGAGCCGTACAGGCGAGTTCTGGCGCTGCTTACGGGTGGCAACTGACACAACGGAAAATTCTTCGGGGTCCAGGGGGCGAAAGCCCCCGGCGCGGGTGGGTCCAGGGCAGGGCTCGCGTAGAGCCCTCCCCTGGCGGGGTCCGGGGCAGCGCCCCGGCCGGACGCCGAGACCCCCGCGATTCATCACCCCGCTTGTAAAACGGTTGCCCCGATGCGATTCCGCCTTCACCTTGACCGGCGGTCCGCCCCCGGCTATAATGGCCCAAACTGAACGGGGGAGGGGATCATGCTGGAGAAATACGCCGGGATGTTTGGCAGACACGCCGCCGATGTCCTGCGGTGTACCAGCGGTCTGACGCCCGTCGAGATTGTGGTCGACGACCGGCCCCAGGCGTCGCCGATCGGCGAACTGGCGGTGGGCATTGATTTTCAGGGCTGCCTGACCGAATGCGCCCCGGATACGCCCGAAGCCTCTCGGCGCCCGGTGAGCGGGTGCGTCCTGGCTGGTTCGGCCACCCGGGCGAAGGCCCGGCCCTGGCTTGCGGCCATGACCCGGCATCTGGGCCTGGATGAGAAATTGCTCCAGACCGCCGACGGACCCACCGACATCCTGAGCGAATACCTCAACATCGTCGTCGGGTTGGCCGGAGCCGACTGGTCCGAACACGGCTTCGACATCCGTTTCTCCACGCCGAAAAACCTCGGCGGCCAAACGCCGCCGGCCCTCGCCCCCGCCGATCAGGCCTTCCACATCGCGGTCGCCGTCGACGGCGGGGCCCGGGTCGATTTCCTGATCGTCTTTCGTGACTGAATCCATCCCCCATTTCCGCGCCCTCTTTTCTTCCCCTCGCGTCATCTGGCTGGCGCCCAACGAACTGGTCCGTTCCCAGCTTCGGCGGGAAGCGCTCGCTTCTTTAGAGTCGGCCGGCTCCCTGGCCCGGCCGGCCCCGCGCCTGGAATCCTTCAGCTCCCTGGAAGCCCTCCTGACCCGGGAACTGCCGTTTCCGGAAGTCGACGATCTCACCCGGCGTTTTCTTTTGAACGACCTGGCCCGACCCCTGGCCCGCAAGCTGTGGCCGGAGAGCGCGAGCGACGGCCCGGCCCCGGCCGATCTCCAGGCCTTGGCCGACGACCTGGGCGACGGCTTTGACCGGCTGAAGCTGGCTGGCCTGACCTGGGACCAGGTGGCCAGCCTGCCTCCGGGGGACCTGGGCCCTTTCCTGGCCGACCTGGGCCGCCGCCACGACGCCCGCCTGGCCGGCCTGGGCCGCCGGGACCGCTTCGACCGACGCCGCCGGATGCTGGAAGAACTCCAGGCCGGCCGCACTTTCCGAGCCCTGGCCGGGGTGGAGGAGATCGTCTGCCGCTGGTGCCAGCGCCTGTCGCCCTTCGAAACCGATTTTTTGCTGGCTCTGGCCCGGGGCCGCCAGGTGCGGCTGACGCTCACCGTGCCGGCCTGGGTGCGCGATGAAAACATCGATCACGGGTCCGGCTTTGACCTCTTGCGGACCATCCGGCGGATCGAAAAATGCGACCAGCCTGGCCTGTGGCTGGATTTCGCCGCCCAGACCGACGCCCCGGCCGCCCCGGCCCTGGCCTACGCCGCCGAAACGCTGCTGGCTCCGGCCGCCTACCGATTGGCCGAGCCCCCGGACCCCGCCGATCAGTTGCGGATAGTCAAAACACCCACCGCCTATCACGAGGTGGAAGCCGCGGCCCGCCGTCTCAAAGAAAGCCTGGCCGCCGGCCTGGCCCCGGAGGACCTGGCCCTGGTGATCCCGAATCTGGACCGCTACGGCCCCCTGATCGACGACGTCGGGCGGCGCTTCGGCCTGGCCTTCCATTTCCGCCGGGGCACGCCCCTGTCCGGCCAGGGCCCGGCCCGGGCGGTGCTGGACCTCCTGGCCCTGTGGTCTTCCGACTGGGAGCGGCCGCGCCTTTTGAATCTGATCCGCAGCCCGTATTTCAGTCTGGATATTGACCTGGTCGCGGCCCATCGACTGGCCCTGGCCGCCGGGGTCACCGACCGCCGGGCCGGGGGCGGTTTCGGCGACAATCTCGATCGGATGGAGACCGCCGGGCCGGATCGGCACCTGGCCCGGCGTCTGGCAAATCTGGTTCGGGAATTGACGGCCGCCCGGAGCGAACTGGATGAAGCCGGGGACTGGCCGGCCTTCATCCTCTGGTTCAAGGAGCTTCTGAACCGGCTCGGCTGGCCCGGCCCCCTGGACCGGGCCCCGGAGACTCCGCTCAACATCCGGGGGGCCGATCTGGCCTCGGCCGCCGCCTTCGGGGAGGAATTGGACCGCCTGGCCACGGCCCTGGCCGGAAGCCGGGAGGCCCCGCCGGTGGGGCTGGACCACTTCCGCCTTTGGTTGGAGACCGTTCTGACCGAACGGCACCTGAGCTGGGACCGCGACCCGGAAGGGCGCATCCGGGTGCTGAATTATTATGACCTCCACGGCGGAATTTTCGACGAGATTTTTTTCCTGGGCGTAAACGAGCGGGTCTTTCCCCAGACCGCCCCGGAAACCCGCTGGTGGCCGGAGGAATTTACCCGGGCCGCGGCGGGCCTTTTGGGGCGCCCGCTGTGGACCGAAGCGGCCGACCGCTACCGGCAGGAGGAACTGCTCCTGGCCGCCGGCCTGGGCCAGGCCCGCCGGCGGGTCTGGCTCTTTCACCACGCCGTCGGGGAGGACGCCGGCCGGCTGGCCCTGCCGTCGCCGCTCCTGGCCGCCCTGGCCGAGCTGTGGCCCGACGGGGCCGGCGGCTCCCGACTGGTGGAGGAAACGGTGGAGTGGACCTCGGCTCCGCCCCTGGCCCGGGCCGCCGGTCCCGATGAACTGCGGGTGGCCCTGATGCGGTCGCCGCCGGCGGATTGGCCGGCCGATCTCCCGAATTGCGCCGAGCACCAAGCCATGGCCGGGGAATTGCGCCGCCGCCGGGATCGCTGGCGGGCTTTGAAAAACGAAGCCCGACCGGGGCCGGAGGCCGTGCGGCTCTGGCTTTCGCGGCGGCCCGGCCACCAGGGCTCGCCGCTGATGCGGCCGGCCTTTCTGGCCGCCTTCGCCGAGTGTCCCCTGGCTTTCTGGGCCCGTGAGGTCCTGGGGCTGGCTGATGACGGGGAGCCCCTGGAGGAGTGGCCTTCCACCAGTGAAGGCACCCTGATACACGGGGTGCTGGAAAAATTCTTTCGGGCTCGCCTGGGGGCTGACCCGAACCAGCCTGGCCCGCCCTGGCCGGGCCAGGCCGATTTCGAAGCCTGCCGGGCCGAACTGCTGGCCATCCTGGAAGAGGAACTCCGGGACCGGGACCGCCGGGAACCCCTGGGGCGGCTGCCCCTGTGGCGCCTGCGCCGGGATCGGCTGCCGGATTTCCTCACCGGCTGGCTGCGGCGGGAGATGGCCCCGGATCGGGAACCGACCCGGCCCTGGCGGCTGGAATGGTCCTTCGGCCCGGCCGCCGAAGATCAGGCCGCCCCCTGGCCGCTTCCGGTCGGCGACGGGGAGGTCATTTATTTCCACGGCCGGGTGGACC
This sequence comes from Candidatus Adiutrix sp., assembly GCA_031553735.1. Taxonomy (GTDB): domain Bacteria; phylum Desulfobacterota; class Desulfarculia; order Adiutricales; family Adiutricaceae; genus Adiutrix. The sequence goes on along the minus strand of JAVBLB010000162.1, from coordinate 17,041 downwards.
GCCTGGACCAGGCCGGCCCGGGCGTGGCCGTGCGGGATTACAAATTGCGCGACCACCGGGATTTCCGTTTGCGGACCAAAGACGGCGCCCGGATCATCCCGACGAAGGCCTGGCCGCTGCTGGTCTATGCCCTGGCCGCTTCGCGCGCGTCGGGCCGGCCGGCCGAGGCCTGGTTCGAAATCATCGATCCGGCCGCCGAAGCCGGCCGGGTGCGCCTCATGGATACCGATCAGCCGGAGATGGCTGGACCGAAGGAGGGCGTCTTCAGTTTCCCCGGCCTTCTGGCCGCCGCCTGGCGGGGCGTCACGGCCGGAGTTTTCCCCGCCGAAAGCGGGGCCACCGGCTGCGAGTGGTGTTCCCTCAAGCTGTTCTGCCCCCGCCGGGACGGGCGGGATGCGGAAAACGGCCGGGAATCGGAGGCCGAATCATGAGCGCCTTTCGCCCCAACCCCTCCCAGTCGGAGGTGCTGGCCTGCCGGGACCGCCTGTGCGTCCTGGCCGGGGCCGGCAGCGGCAAAACCGGCACCCTGGTGGAATCCCTGGTGCAGCGCCTGTCTGAAACGGCCGCCAACTTAGACCCGGCCGAGCGCCTGGACATCACCGACATCCTGGCCCTGACCTTCACGGAGAAAGCCGCGGCCGAACTGCGCCAGCGTCTGGCCCGGGCCTTCGCCGACCGGACCCGGGCGGCGGAGACCCCGGCCGAAGCCGAATTCTGGCGCCGCCAGGCCGCCCGCCTGGACCGGGCCGACATCGGCACTATCCACGGCTATGCCTCGAAACTGGTGCGGGAGAACGCCCCGGCCCTGGGCCTAACCACGGTGCCGGACCTGGAGGACGACGACCGGGCCCTGAGCCGCGACCTCAGGCACCTCTTTCTCGACTGGCTGGACGCCGGCGATCCGGACCTTTTGGGGCTCCTGGAACGGTATCGCCCGGCCGCGCTCTTGGAGATGCTGGAAAAATGCGCCACCCGCCTCGGTTCCTGGGGGCTTCGGGAACTGACGGCCGAACTGCGACCCGTCGAAGCGGATTTCCCCGCTCTATTAAACGATTTCAAGACCCTGGCCGCCGAAGGTCTGGACCTGGTGCGCCACGGCGACCTCAACCGCTCCAAGCCGTATTATCAAAAAGTGTTGACGGCCATGGAGGAGCTGACGCGGCGATTGGCCCCCCCGGCCGAGGAACTGGCCGCCGACCTCGATGCCAACCTGGCCGTATTTTCTTCTCTGGTCGAGGGAGGGGGAGCCTGGTACAGCCGCCTGGGCAAACCCATGCGCCTGCGGCTGTTGGCGGCTTTGGGCGAGATCAGGGCCCGGCGCTGCGATCAGTTGGCCGGGCCGCTCAAGGAAAAACTTCTGCGGCTGGTCAACCGGCTGCCCGGGGCCCTGGCCGAACGCAAGCATCGGCGCGGGGTCATCGATTTCGACGACCTCTTGATCCTCTCCCGGCGGCTTCTGGCCACCCGGCCGGAGGTCCGCCGCCGGGAGATCCGCCGCCGCCGGCTGGTGGTGGTGGACGAGTTCCAGGACACCAACCGCCTCCAGGCCGACCTCCTGGCCTATCTGCTGCTTCCTCCTGAAGATACCACCGTCTACCCCGAAGACCACCCGCTGTGGCGGGACATGGATTGGGCGGCCGCTTCCGACCGCTTCAGCGTCTTCGGCGACCTCAAGCAATCCATCTATCGCTTCCGGGGGGCGGAGGTGGACATCATGGCCGGCCTGCGCGCGGCTTTCGACGGTGGGGGAGGGCGGGTGCTGGCCCTGGATCACAACTACCGTTCCCAGGGGCCGCTCATCACCTTTTTCAACACCCTGTTCCCCGAACATCTGGGGGAGGGCTTCGACTCCCGCGATCTTCAGGCGGCGGCCCGCCCGGCCCTTTACGAAGCCCCCCAGGTGGTGGTGCTGCGCGGAACGGGCGAGCGCGGCCCGGGCGGGGAGGCGCGGGCCCGGCGTCAGGCCGGGCTCCTGGTCCGCTATCTGGACGATCTCTTTCAGGGCCGTCGCGGCGTGCTGGTGGATGACGGGACCGGCCGGGGGCGGTCGCCCGTTCCCGGCGACGTGGCCGTGCTTTTCCGCCGTTTCACCTGGGCGGGCGTTTTCCGGGAAGCTTTGACCGAAGCCGGCTGGAAATGCCGGCTGGCCGTCGGGGAGAGCCCCTTCGACTACGCCGAGGTTCGGGGGCTCCTGGCCGCCCTGCGCTTCCTGTCGGGGTTGGACCGCGACCTCAGTCTGGCCGCCCTCCTGCGCTCCCCCCTGGGCCCGGTTTCCGATGCCGCCCTGATGACCCTGGCCTGGCCCGAGGCCCGGCGGCATTCAGTGCGTCTGGGCGACTATTTCGGGCCCGCCCCCCGGCCCTGGCCGGAAGAACTGGACCCGGAAGACCGAAAGACTCTGGATGAACTGCGCGGCCTTTTGGCGGCTCTGACTCCTCTGGTGGGCCGGGCGCCGACCGTGGAAATTCTGGAACGCCTGGTGGAGGAACGCCGGCTCCTGCCCCTGGCTGTGCTGGAAGAAGACGGCGATCACCGGGTGCGGGCCGTGACCGGCTTCCTGGCCCTGAGCCGGCGGGTGGACCGCCGTCGGCCCCACCAGCCATTGGGACCGGCCGAGGAACTGCTGGAGATGGCCCGCGAATGGAACCCCCGCCGCCAGGGCGGCGAACCGCCCGCGGACGACCATGCCCTGACCCTGATGACCGTCCACGGGGCCAAGGGGCTGGAATTCCCGGTGGTGGTGCTGGCCGAGGCCGACAACCGGCCCCGCTTTATGCCCGATCCGGTGGCCGTCTCCGGGGACGGCCGACTGGCCCTGCGTTTTAAAGACGCGGCCGGCGGGATAGCCCGGCCGAGCGATTTCACGGCCGCCGAGGAAGAGGAACGGGCCCTGGACGCCCGCGAAAACGGCCGTCTCTTCTATGTGGCCGTCACCCGCGCCCGGGATCACCTGGTCTTTCTGGGGGATCCCGATCCCAAAAAAGAAGCCGCCCGGGCCAAAGAATCCAAGGCCGATGATGTGGAAAAAAACCCGGAAACCGTTTGGCTGGAAGCTCTCTTGGATCATCCCGGGGCTATGGCCCTGACCGGAATGGCGGAATACGACCCGGACGGCCCGTTGGAAGGCCGGGCGCCGGCCGGCGCTGCGGCCGAAGACCGGGAGCCGCCGGCCCCGCCCGCGCTGCTGAACCCCATGACCCTGACCGGGCGAACCCTGGCCGTCACCGCCCTGGGCCGTTTTCTGGCCGATCCCGAAGCCTTTTACCGGGAACACCACCTGGGGCTGCCCCGGGATTTTCACTGGCGTCCCGGGGAGGATTTTTTCCGCCTTGAGCCGCCGAAGGGGTCGGCCGTTCGGAAACCGACCGGCCGACTGACGCCTCCGGAGGCCGGCACGCTTTTTCATGCCATTCTGGAAACCATCTCCCCCCTGGCTCCGGAGACGGAGGCCATCCTGCGGCGGGAGGCCGCCCGCCTGGGGCTGAACCCCGCCCCGGCCGAGGCCGCCGCCTTGACGACCGCCATCGAAACTTTTCTGGCCGGCCCCCTGGGGCGGGCCTGGCGGGAGGCCCTGGCCGCCGGGCGGCCCGATCACCGGGAGCGGGAATTCCGGTTGGTCCTGGCCTGGCCTCCCGACGTGCCGGAACCCGTCGCCGCCCCGGGCGCGGACGGCCGCCTTCCCGGGGCGCCAACCCTGACCCTGACCGGGGTCATCGACCTGTTCTTCCTGACCGAGAGCGGTGGCCAGATCGTGGATTACAAGCTGGCCGCCCTCCATCCCGGCCCGGAACTGGAAGCCTATGAGCATCAGGTTCGCGTCTATGCCCAGGCGCTGGTCGCGGCCGGTTTTCAGGGCGAAATCCGGGCCGCCTTGTATTTCGCCGGCGGGGCGGCTCCGGTTATTCACTCCGTGAACCTGGATCAATCGCTCCCCATTCGCCCGCTATTGTCCCAGTTGAAGAAAAATTTTTTCCAGCTGCGAAACACCCGTCCCTTGAGGCCGAGCCGGCCGGGGGCACTAAATATAGTATAATTTCAGATAATTTTCGATAACTTTGGTCGTTTATTTTAGATATTTCAGCACTTTTTAAAAAATAAACCTTGACAGTGAAACCCTTTTGAATTATCTTGATTTAAACGATGGGCCTACCGGGCCGATCGTGAACTCTCCCTTCAATCTGGCCGAGAAATCGGCCAGGACCGATCACCTGCGCCACGGTCCTTTTCTTTTAGGGGAATTGGAAAGGATTGCCGGTGATGGGCGGCCTCTTCGGGGGCGGCCTGATATTTTTGAAAAAACAGTGCCTACCTGATCTTTTTTCAAAAATGTTGGCGAAAAACCTGGCGGCCCCAAGCCGCCAGGTTCCAAAACAGACCAAACCAACTCTCAACCACCAACCGCCGCGGAGACCACCCAAGGGTCTCCGCGGCGTCTCTCCCCCAGGGCATAGCCCTGGACCCCCAGATGCTGCCGCATCTGGCCCGCACCCGCTTCGCTGGACGACCGTGGCCGCAACGTTTGGGCGGCCGGGACCATCGACCCGTCATAAGGCAGGGAAAAACCGGCGTCGCCGGTTTTTTTTGTCTCCTATTTCATCATCAGATGTCTGATCTCTCTTTAATACCACAATACCAATTCTCCATTGGAATTGTTTTATTTCGTCAGCCAAGTCAAGTCAGGCGGGGCGGGCCGGTCATACTTCGAAGGGCGGCCGCGTGGGCCCCGACCACGTCGCCGACGCAACGTATCGGAGGTCAAGACCGTTACTGGCGGCCTGGTTGGGCAGCGGCCAACCGGAGAAGCATGACCGGCCCGCCCCGCCGTGCGGCCATAGACCAAGCCGTTCCGGCGATAAATTGATCCCTCCATATGTTTGCGCGTTTTGCTTTAATGTACATGGCGATTAATATGCAAAACGCGCAAACATCCGGGCACTTTTCATTTCATGCCCATGACCTTCAAATTGAAAAGTGCTCTAGTCCCGCTCGGCCTTCCGGCCCCGCCCCAGGTGGACCAGGGTGGCGCCCATGATGTCCGAAGCCGGGCGGCCGCTGGTCAACAGATCGCCCAGGGCCTTGAGATATGGCCCCAGATGCTTGAAAAAATGGTGATAGCCCGGGCAGAGATAGCTGACCATCTCGCCCTCCCCGGTGGGCACGAAACGATGCTTCGGGCAGCCGCCCCAACAGCCCCGGAGCACCGGGCAGCGCCGGCACCGGCCGGAGAGGCCGGTATACTTGGCCCGGCCGAATTCCTCCTGGACCGGGGCATCGACCATCTCGGCGAAGTTCTGCTTCATGAGGTTTCCCAAGCGCCGCTCGGGATAGACGTAATGGTCGCAGGCGTAGACGTCGCCGTTGTGTTCGACCACCAACGAGCGGCCGCAAGTGGGCTGGTGATGGCAGACCGTGCCGGGCTGGCCCAGAAAATTGGCCAGGGCCCATTCGAAATTGAGCACAAAAACCCGCCCCACGTCCCGCCGCACCCAATGGTCGAAAATGTCGGTCAAAAAACGGCCGTAATCCTCGGCCCCCACCGACCAGTCGGTCACTTCCGCAGCATTGGCGCCGCCCGGCTCTTCCGGGGACTCGGCCGGCTTTTCCCGGGGCGCGCCCAGGCGAAGCCCCCGGGCGGCCTCCTGGGCCCCGGGCGGCCGCTCGACGATGGGAATGAACTGAATGAATTCCACCCCGGCCTCCCTCAGAAAATCATAGACCCGCAGAGGCTCCAGGGCCGTCTGGCGGTTGACGCAGGCCAGGACGTTATACTGCACCCCGTGGCGCTGGAAAAGACGCACGGCCCGCATGACCAGTTCATGGCTGGGGCCGCCGAAGGGGGTGGGGCGATGACGGTCGTGGAGGTCGGCCGGGCCGTCGAGGGAAAGGCCGACCAGAAAGCCGTGCCCGGCCAGGAATTCGCACCAGGCCTCGTCGATCAAAAGGCCGTTGGTCTGGAAGCTGTTGGTGATGCGCCGGCCGTGCCCGTGGCGTCGCTGCAATTCCACGGCCCGGCGATAAAAATCCAGCCCCGGCAGGGTAGGCTCGCCGCCCTGCCAGGTGAAGGCCACCTCGCCGGGTTCCTCGATCGAATCGATATAGTCCCGCACATACCGCTCCAAAACCTCGCCGCTCATGCGGGGGTGGACGGAGGAGGGGTACAGCGCCTTCTTTTCCAGATAAAAACAATAGGTGCAGCGCAGGTTGCAGCTCGGCCCGGCGGGCTTGGCCATGGCGTGAAAAACTCTGGTCGTGGGCATGTGGCACTCCCGGCCCAGAGGCGGTGCGCCGCCCGGAGCCTTCGGGAAGAATGGAGACTGTTGAGGCTTCGTCCCGGCCTGGACACCGGGCGAACGGGCAAACCGGGGCGAAGCGCAAACGGCGCGGGGACTTTCCGGGGCGCCGCATCGCGGTGGCGGCGCTGAAATTGATAGTCCGGTAGACAGGTGCCCGCCGACTGGATTTGTCGGGCTTAATCGCTTTTTCGTCTGGGTTTTATTATACGGCAATTTCAAAAAAACGCCAGATACGGCCCGCTGAAAGGCGCATTTGACAGGCCATGACAAAGTTTCTATACTGGGTCTGGTTTGCGTATGGCGATACAGAGCATGATTTCGATGAGCGCGTCCCGGCCCGAAGGGCCCTGCGCCGCCGCGATATCCTGGTGGCTGAACCGCGGCGGCGCGACAACGAAAAAATTCAACGCCACCAGCCGTACATGGAGGCCTTTAGTATGGTCAGGTTGTCAAGTTTTTTTTGGTTGGCGGGCATCCTGGGAGTGGCGCTGCTGTTGAGCGCGGCCCAGCCCGTCCGGGCGCAGGACGCTTCGGCCGCCCCGGTCGCGGTGGTCCCCACGGCGGTCCCCACAGCGGCTCCGGCCGATGCCGCCGCCCCGCCCTTGACCGAGGCCCAGTTGGAGCAACTGGTGGCCCCGATCGCCCTGTATCCCGATGCCCTGCTGGCCCAGGTGCTGATGGCCGCCACCTATCCCCTGGAAGTGGTTTCGGCCTCCCGCTGGGCCCAGGCGAATTCGACCCTGAAAGGCGCCGACCTGGACAAGGCCCTGGCCCAGCAGAGTTGGGACGCCAGCGTCATTTCCCTGGTGAGTTTTCCCCAGGTTCTGCAGATGATGAATGACCAGATCGAGTGGACCGAGCAGTTGGGCAACGCCTTTCTGGCCCAGCAGACCGACGTGATGAACGCGGTGCAGACGCTGCGGCAGCGGGCCCAGGCGGCCGGCAACCTGAAATCCACGGCCCAGCAGACCGTCACCACCGAGCCCCGGACGCCCGCGCCCTCGGCTTCGGCCGACTCCGCCTCCCAGGAGGTGATCGTCATCCAGCCCAGCCAGCCGAACGTGGTCTATGTGCCCGGCTATGACTCGACCACGGTCTACGGCGCCTGGCCCTACCCCTCGTATCCCCCGCCGCCGCCGCCCTCCTGGTATTCGCCGGGCGAAGCGCTGGCGACCGGCATCATCTCCTTCGGCCTGGGTGTGGCCACCGGGTACGCCCTGTGGGGCGACTGCGACTGGCACCATGACGACGTCGATATCCACATCGACGGCTACAACAACTTCTACAATCATTACGCGCCCTACAATCCCCATTTCAACCCGCCCCCGCCGCCTCACGGCCCCGGCCCCGGACCGGGCCCCCGGCCGGACGGGTATGGCCCCTGGAACCACAACCCCGATCACCGCCGGGGCGTGCCCTATCAGAACCCGATGGTGCAGAACCGGTTCTCCAATCAGCCCGGGGGCGCGGCCCGCAATCAGGCCCGTGAGCAGTTCCGAGGCCATGCCGATCAGGAGCGGGCCCTGTTGGCCGGAAGCGGGAACCACGGTCAGCGGCCCGGATTCGGCGGCGGTTTGCAGCCCGGTCAACCCGGCCAGCGGCCCGGAGCCCATGCCGGCGGCCTTCAGCCTCTTCGTCCCGAAGGGCAGCCCGGAAGCCACGGCGGCGGCCAGATGCATATGCCTTCAGCCGGCCCGGCCAAGACCGGAGCTCAGGGCGGCGGCCAGGTGCACAGGCCCTCGGCCGGCCCGGCCAAAACCGGAGCTCAGGGCGGCGGACAGATGCACATGCCTTCCGCCGGCCCGGCCCGGCAGCAGCCGAGCCACACCCGGGTCGGCGGGCACGATCAGGGGCAGCGCTTTTCCGGGGGACAGGGAAACGTCTTCTCCCATGTGAACGGCGGCGGTCAGGCCTGGCCGGATCGTAACCGGGGCTTTCAGGGACAACAGCGCGTGATGGGTCACGGGCCTCAGATCAGCGGCGGCGGGCTGCCCCACGGCGGCGGCGGAGCCTCTCGTGGCGGCGGCGGTTTCGGCGGGTTCCATGGCGGCGGCGGGCTGCGCCACCGGTAAGCGCGGATTTGCCCCCCCGATCCAACTCCGTGTTTTTTTATAGTCCGTTTCTGAAAAAGGGAAGGATGACTCTATGTCCGAAAGAAATATGAACCTGATGAAGGCGGTGTGGCGCGGGCTGGGTTTGGGCCTGGCGCTGGCGCTGATGCTGGCCCCGGGATCCGCCGTGGCCCAGGAGTCCTCGGTCAAGCTTTTCGCCACTCCCCAAGAGGCGACGGCGGCCCTGGAGGCGGCGGCCGCCAAGAGCGACATGAAGGCTTTGGCCTCCATTTTCGGCCAGGAATCCGGCGCGCTCCTGGGCTCGGCCGAAGACCTGGCCGCCCCGGCCGAACTGGCGGCCTTCAGCCGGGCCTATAAACAGCACCATGAGCTGACGACCATCGACGCCTACCAGGTGCTTCTGGTCGGCGACGACAACTGGCCCTTTCCCGTGCCCCTGGCCAAGACGGAGCAGGGGAAATGGTATTTCGACGTCGAGGCCGGGCACGATGAATTGACCATGCGCCGGCTGGGCCGCAACGAACTGGACGCCATCGAGGTCTGCCGGGTCTATTTCGAAGCCCAACAGGAATATTACCAGATGAACCCCCAAAAATCGTCCGCCAAACACTATGCCCGGCACATCGTCAGCCAGCCGGGCCAGATGGACGGCCTGTATTGGGAGGCCGCCGAAGACCGGCCGGTCAGCCCGCTGGGCGAACTCATGGCCGGGGCGGAGGTTTCCGCAGCCAAACAGGGTGAACAGCGGCCGTATTACGGCTATTACTACAAGATCCTGACCGGCCAGGGGGCCAACGCCTCCGGCGGGGCCTGGAGCTATCTCGACGGCGATCAGATGCTGGGCGGCTTCGGGCTTCTGGCCTATCCCGCCGAATACGGCGCCTCGGGGGTGATGAGCTTCATCGTCAACCAGGCCGGGGCCGTCTACGAAAAGGATCTGGGGCCGGAGACGGCCCAGGCCGCGGCGAAGCTGGAACTTTTCGATCCCGACTCCAGCTGGACGGTGGTCAGTGAGGAGCCCGCCGAAGCCGGCCCCGACGAGGCGGCCCCAGAGGCAAAATAACAATTCAGGCGGATTGCGAATCGGGCGGCCCGGTCAAATAAATGGATATTTGGGCGGGCCGCCCGAGTTGGTTTTGTGTATCGCGTTCGCTCAGATCGCGGCCGGCGACGCCTCCCGGCCCAGATCATCCGTGCCGCCGGTGGGCTCGTCGGGGGGGCAGTCCCGCCGGCCCAGGTTTTCCACCAGCCGGCAGGCCGCCTGCACCGCCGCGGCCTGGTTTTCGAAGAAGGAGCCCGGGCCCATCTGCTCATACAGGTCGGATTTCCGCACCACCTCCAGGGGCTGGCGGGAGAGGCCCGACATGAAGACCACCACCCCTTTCCGCCGGGCCTGGGCCACAAAGTCGCTCAGGACCATCAGGGAGGACGCGTCCAGGGAAAAGACGTATTTCATCTTGACGATGATGACCTTGGGCCGGCTGGCCAGATAGTGCATGGCCGTCTGCAGTTTCTGGGCCGCCCCGAAGAACAGCTCCCCGTGAATCCGCAGGATCATGATCTCCTCGTTGACGCCCCTGGTGGGGTGGGGATCGTCGATTTCATCCACCTCCACCACCATGGGCCGCATTTCCACGTCGGTCTGGCTGGCCATGCGCTTGATGAACAGCACCGCGGCGGTGAGCATGCCCACTTCCACCGCCACCGTCAGGTCGAAAACCACGGTCAGCCCGAAGGTGAGCAGGAACACCACGTCGTCGCTCTTGGGATAGCGCTTCAGCCGCAGGAACTCCCGCCACTGGCCCATGTTGATGGCCACGGTCATCAGGATGGCCGACAGCACGGCCAGGGGCACGGCTTTGGCCACCGGCGCGGCCACCAGCAACACCAGCAGGCACACCAGGGCGTGGATGAGGCCGGCCACCGGCGTGACCCCGCCGTTGCGGATGTTGGTGGCCGTGCGGGCGATGGCCCCGGTGGCCGGCAGCCCTCCGAAGAAGGGGGTGATGATGTTGGCCAGGCCCTGGGCCATCAGTTCCTGGTTGGGATCGTGGCGGTCGCCGATCATGCCGTCGGCCACCACGGCGCACAAGAGCGACTCGATGGCTCCCAACAGGGCGATGGTCAGGGCCGGACCCAGCAGGAAGTTGAAGGTGGCCGCGTTGAAGGCGGGCACCTGGAACTGGGGCCAGCCGGCCTGAAAGCCCCCGAAGCGGGTGCCGATGGTGGCCACGGGCAGTTCGAACAGCCAGGCGGCCAGGGTGGCCAGGATCAGGACGGCGATGGGCGCCGGCAGGGCCTTGCGCAGGCTTTTGGGCCAGAAGACGATGCCCAGAAAGCAGGCCGTGGCCAGGGCCAGGGTCGGCCAGTCGGTCAGGCCGAGGTTGATCAGCACCGTGCTGACCGAGGCGATGAAGCCCGACTCGGCCTGGCCCGGGGGCAGCCCCAGGAAATCCTTGAGCTGGGTGGAAAAAATGAGCACGGCGATGCCGCTGGTGAAGCCGCTGATCAGGGGGAAGGGGATGTAGTTGATGAAGGCCCCCAGACGCAGAAGCCCCATGGCCAGGAGGATCAGGCCGGCCATGATGGTGCAGATCAGAAGGTTCGCCACGCCGTATTGCTGGACGATGGCCAGGACGATGACGATGTAGGCGCCGGTGGGGCCGCCGATGGCCACCCGGGAGCCACCCAGGAGCGAAATCAGAAAGCCGGCCACCACGGCGGTGATGAGCCCGCTTTCCGGGGTGAGGCCCGAGGCGATGGCGAAGGCGATGCCCAGGGGCACGGCCACGATGCCCACGGCCAGGCCGGCCAGGGCGTCTTTGCGGAAGGTTTCCAGGGAATACTCTTTGAGGCAGGACACGAGCTTGGGGTAAAAAAAGCGGGCGGACATTTGGACACCACGTGGGCAGCCCTATAGAACGGCACCAGGCTGCGGGCCGAAATAAAAGAGCATCACTTTCGGAATGGCGGGCCGTGGCCGGGCCGATCCGGGCGGATCGTCTGGTCACGGGGAAGTCCATCCCGAGAGTGACACCCTCGGACAAAGTCTGTACCATATACCCATTGCCGGAAAAATTCAACCGGTATCGGCCTGTTTGGCGGTAAATTCCAATTTTTTTCCGCTGCCGGCCGGCTTAGCCGTCTCCCTTGCCAGGAACCGATCCCTTCCAGTATACTGAACCCGGAAGGGCCAGACGCCGCCGAGGCCGCGTCATGGAGAGGCCCCGTCGCCCCAGCCGGGTGACGGGCGGCGAGCCCTCGTTACGCATCGAACCGGGACGGAGACACAATAACTCCCTCCGCAAAATGGTGAATCATATGAATCGCATCAAAACCATCGGGCTCATCGCCCACGACGCCTGCAAAAAAGACATGGTCGAATGGGTCAGTTTCAACGCCCGGCGCCTCAGCCCCCACCGGCTGATCTGCACCGGCACCACCGGCCGCCTGATCCAGGAGGTGTTCGAGGAAAGATACCCCGACCTGCCGTTCGACCTGACCCGGCTGAAATCCGGCCCTTTAGGCGGCGACCAGCAGATGGGGGCCCTGATCGCCTCCGAACAGCTGGATATCCTCATCTTCTTCACCGACCCCATGACCATGCAGCCCCACGATGTGGACATCAAGGCCCTCCTGCGCCTGTCCGCCATCGCCAACATCGTGGTGGCCTGCACCCGCTCCACGGCCGACTTCGTCATCTCCTCCGATCTGTTCGAGCTGGAATACGAAGAAGTGCGCCTGGATCACGAGGCTTATATCCGCCGGCCCATTGACTCCTGAGGTCCGTCGACGCAAAAAGTGACAAAAAAATTTGTTTAACCTGGGGAGGGGGTTATTTTATAAGATATTGGAAAATCTAACGACCTTATGAATATATAATTTGTTAAAATCCGTTCCCGGTTGGATGGCGCGTGGCCCATCGTGAACTATTTTGACGCAATGCGATTCCTTTCCTATGCAACGCACGTGACGACCTGACGGCCAGGCCGCGTTTCGCCGTCGGCGAAGCATTGTAAAATCATATATCATTTGCTATATTTACGTTAATAGTGAGATTCATAAAACAATAAATTAGATCCGATTAGCCTTAAAACGAGATGGGTATGAAGCGGTTTTTTTTGAGTTCGGCCTTGGTGGGGTTCATGTTTTTATTGGCCGCCGCCTTTGTTTCCGCCTCCGAGGAACAGACGATCATCAATTTTTCCGTGGCCCTGGACGAACCGGCGACCGTTGACCGCCTTGTTTATCATTCTTTGCGCCAACTGTCCGGCTTTGACATGACCGTGGAAGCCGCCCCCATGGCCTATGCCGTCCAAATGGCCAACAGCGGCGAAAAAGACGCCCTGATCTCGCAGACGGGGGGGCTGGAAAAAGAGTATCCCAATCTTGTCCAGGTGCCGGAGCCTTTGGCTCAGGAGCACTTCGAAGTGTATGCGAAAGTCGGCTTCTCCAGGCCGATCGACGACTGGGACGACCTCGGCGGTCTGCGCATCGGCACCCTGATGCACAAACTCTATCTGGAAGCCCACCTGCCGGACGACATCGAGCATATTTACCGGAACAGCAATATCGACCTGATCGAGGCTCTGAGGGCGGACGCGTGCGATGTGGTCGTCGTCGCCGCTTCGCTCAACCATACCCAGCGGGTTCCCGACGACGTGTCCCGCGTCGGCGTCATCGATTCCGTACCCACTTATATTTACCTCAACAAAAAATATGAATTTATCGCCGCCGATCTGGCCGAGGCGGTTCGGTCCATCAAGGAAGATGGACTGTATTGGAGGATCGCCGACCACGAAAGCGTGGATCCGCATCCGCAGAAAACGGTTCTGCACATCTCCTCCTATTACGCCGACGACCCCTGGGAGAGCGAGCTCGTCGATACCGTCACGAATGTTTTTTCCGAAAGAAACGACATCCGATACGTCAACGTGGCCCTCAACGCAAACCGCGCCCTGGACGAAAACAACCGCTCCCGAAGCGTCATGTCCACGCTCCGCACGCTGTATCTTTCGGAACCGCCGGACGTGCTCATCGCCTCCGACAATGCCGCCGTGGCGTTTGTGATGCAATATTACGGCCTGCTCTTCTGCAAGGTGCCGGTGATTTTTTGCGCACAGAACGGCGATATTTCCGACCAACTTTGGAAGGTGGGCGGGCTGAACACCGTGATTTATGAAACCATCCCGGCGGACGAGACCGTCAGGTTGATTTTGCGGCTCTTCCCGGATACGAAAAACATCTACGTCTTGAACGGTTCTTCGGACACGGGGCGGGAGTGGCGCCGGACGATCCGGGACCAGTTGGAAAACATCGCCGAAACCGCCGATCTGAACATTATATTCAGCAAAAACACATTATTGAAAAAAACGTTGGACGAGGTGGCCGCGCTGCCGCCGAACTCCGTCGTGCTCTGCGGGACCTACAACCTGGACAGCGCCAGCCAGTATTATTCACAGAGAGAGATGCAGACCGAGCTTGGCAAGCACTGCCGGGTGCCCATTTTCGGTCTGCGCCACGGCAGCATCGGCTATGGCCAGGTCGGCGGCAACTACGTGGAATCGGGGTTGCAGGGCAAAGCCGCGGCCCGCATCGCCCTGAGGGTGCTGGACGGTCACGATGTCCGCTCGTTTCCGCCGCTGGTCGACACCCGGGGGCTCAACCGTTGGATGTTCGATTATCGAATACTCACCGAAATGAACATCGATGAGAGTCGGTTGCCGGACGGCAGCATCATCATCAACCGGCCGCCGTCTCTCTACGAAACCAACCCGGTCGCCCTGTTCCTTGCACTGCTCCTGTTCGTCCTGGCCTTGCTCACCATCCTGGGGCTGATCATTTTTTCCGCTCTCATCAGCAACAAAAACTAACACCTGCTCGAGGTCCAGCAAAGCCTCCACACGGCCGAGGAACTTCTGTCCAAGGACGCCGAGATCGTGACCATCGCCCGGCGCCTGGAGGTGGCCCTGTCCGCTTCCGATGCGGTGGTCTGGGAAATCGACTTCAACGAGGGCGACGTCTTTTTTGGCGACCGGATCGCCAAAATGCTGGGGCTGGGGCTGGGCGACCGGCTCCCCATCGCCCAGTTCAGCGCTTTGCTGGCCGCTTTCCAGGAAGGGTTCGCCGGGTCGAAATACGAAAACGCGCTGAACCGGGGCGACGCGGAAACCTTCAACCGCCTCTCGCCGCCGGAGCTGACGCTCACCCTGGCGGACGGCCAGAAGCGCTTCTGCCGCAACTACAGCAAAACCCTGCGCGGGGAGGACGGACGGATCGAACGCCTCACCGGCCTTCTGGTGGATGTCACCCCCCACATCATGACCCAGCGGGAACTCACGGCCGCGAAAGAAGCCGCCGAAGAGGCCAACAAGGCCAAAAGCCGGTTCCTCTCCAACATGAGCCACGAAATCCGCACCCCGATGAACGCCATCATCGGCATGACGGATCTGCTGTCAAACGAATTCCTCTCCGATAAACAGAGCCGTCTGGTGCGCGACATCAACGCTTCCGCGTCGTCCCTCATGGAAATCATCAACGACCTGCTGGATCTCTCCCGCATCGAATCAGGCAAGTTCGATCTGGCGCCCGCTGACTACAACCTGAAAGAACTGCTGGAAAACCTGAACTCGATGTTCCTCTATTCCGCGAACGCTAAAAACGTCCTGTTCCGTTTCGAATCCGAGGCCAACCTGCCGGAATACGTGTTCGGCGACGACGTGCGCGTCCGCCAGGTCCTGATCAACATCCTCAACAACGCCGTAAAATATACCCGGCAGGGCGCCGTCACCTTCCTGGCCGGTCTAGACGACGGGCGGCTCTCCTTTTCGGTTCTGGATACCGGGATCGGCATCCGGCAGGATGACCTGCGGTCGATTTTCGAAGAATACACCAAATTCGATCCGCACAAGAACCGCCGGGTGATCGGCACCGGGCTGGGGCTGGCCATCACCAAAAAGCTGGTGGACAAGATGGAGGGCGCCATCAACATCCAGAGTGAATATGGCAAGGGCACCCAGGTCCACATCACTCTGCCGTATGTGCCGGGCGCGCCCGCCGAAGCGGCCGCGAACCGGGTGGAGTTCCAGCGCCTTTCCGCGCCGGAGGCCAAAATCCTGGTGGTGGACGACAAGCTGGTGAATCTCCGGGTGGCCGCCGGCATGCTGGAACTGTTCGACATCGTCTGCGACCTGGCGGCCTCGGGCCAGGAAGCCGTCGACAAGGTGCGCGGCGGGTCCTACGATCTGGTGCTGATGGACCAGATGATGCCGGACATGGATGGCCTGGAGGCCATGCGCCTGTTGCGCTCGGAAGGCTTCACCAGGGGCCGGCCGCCCATCGTCGCCCTGACCGCCAACGCCGTCTCGGGGGCCAGGGAATTTCTGCTGGAGGCCGGCATGGACGATTTCCTGCCCAAGCCCATCGACAAATCGCAGCTTTGCCAGATTCTGGCCAAATGGCTGCCGCCGGAAAAGATGATTTTCACAAGGTCCGAGAGCGCGGCGCCGGCGGATGAACCCTGGTCGCCTTTTTTGAAGGAGGCCGCCCGGATCGAGGGGCTGGACGTGGCGGAAGGGCTGGCCCTGCTCGGCGGAAAGCAGGAGGCCTATCGGGACCTTCTGCGGGTCCTGATGCAGACTATGCCGCGCATCGCCGACGTGATGCGGGAGGCCCTGGAAACGGATCAGATGCGCCTTTTGGCCATCGAAGTGCACGGTTTGAAAGGTAGTCTGAGACATGTGGGGGCGCTGGCCCTGGCCGAAAAAGCCCTGGAGCTGGAGCAAAACGCGAAAGCGGGCGACATCGGGGTCTGCGTGGAAAAACTTCCCGCCCTGTTGGAGGGCGTCCAGGCCCTGGAGCGGCATTTCCGCCGCCTTTTCGAGGACTTCGAAGTGCCTGAACATAGGCCGGCCGGCGATCCGCAGGTCCTGCGTCACGGCCTCGTTATTTTGAGCGAGTGTCTCGAGGAGTTCGACTTCACCGCGGCCAAAGAGATTCTGTCCCATCTGTCCGCGTTCGATTACGGCGAGCCCCTCAACGAGCGGCTGGCGCACGCGGAGAATATGGTGGACGTGTTCGATTTCGCCTCGGCCTCTTCCACGGTCGAAGAACTGGGCGGTATGATCGCCCCGGAAACCGCCTGATTTCCGCCGTTCATTTTTATTTGCGCCTGAACCGGGGCCATAATTTGAAGACCGCAACCAAAGGAGCGAGGATCGATGACGGAAAAGCCGGTTTACAGTCTCCGGAAATTAATGGCCATTCCAGACCTGTCGGTGGTTTCCATCTTCAGCTCCATGCCCTCTGGCGCCGCGTTCTTCAAGTTTCTGGAGTCGCTCACCGCCCTGGTCCATGAAAGCATCGAAGAATATTCCGCCGACGGGATGACCGGCGAAGCCACGCGGCGCTCTGTCGACAAGCTGAGCCGGCTCCAGAACAGCCTGTTGAAGATCAACGCCGTCAACGCCGCCTGGAGCGTCGAACGGTTCCTGTCCGCCCTGGCCTCCGGTGACCGGGACCGGGCGCGGGACTGCTTCGTGGAGGCGAGAAGAGTCCTTACGCGGCTGTCCACGGCCATCGAAAGGACCAGGACCAGCCCGGGCGAAATCCCCCCCGTTGAGAGCGAAAGCGGCGCCCCGGTGGGCGGCGCTCCACTGTGGCTGCTGATCGCGGTCG
>JAVBLB010000138.1:0-5270 GCA_031553735.1 Candidatus Adiutrix sp. | reverse complement strand
CTTCCACCCGGGCCCGCAAGGATTCCGGCAGGCGCTCGCGCACGGCCCCGGCCAGGGCCTCCGGCAGGGCGGCCTTGACGGCCGCGGTCAGGGCCGCGGCCCGTTCCGTCTCCATGGCTTCCAGAACGCCGGGCAGCTTTTTTTCAACTTCGGCGTTCAGGGCTTCGGGCAGCCGGGTTTTCACGGCTTCGGCCAGGGCCTTCGGCAGGGCCTCTTCCACTTTGGCGGCCAGGGCCTGGGGAAACTTGGCCTGCACGGCCCCGTTGAGGACCACGGGGAGGCGCGCTTCCACAGCCGCGGAGAGTGTCCCGTGCAGCTTGGCCTTGACTTCCTGGTTCAAAATATCGGGCAGCTTTTCGGCCACCTTGGCGGTCAGGGCCGCGGGCAGTTTCTCCTGCACTTCGGCGGCCAGCACCCGGGGGAGGTTGGCGGCCAGCTCGGCGGCCAGGGCCTCGGGCAGATGCTCTTCGATTTTGGCGGCCAGGGCTTCGGGAAATTTGGCTTCCACTTCCTGGGCCAGGGCCTGGGGGAGGCGCGCCGTCAATTCCGGGGCCATCGCCTGGGGAAGACGCGATTCGATTTCCTGGGCCAGGGCCTGGGGCAGCTTCAGCTTGACCTCATTGGCCAAGGCCTCGGGAAACCTGACCGTTATCTGCTTGGCCAGGGCCTGGGGCAGCCGGTCCTCCACTTCCTTGGCCAGGGCCTGGGGCAGGTGCTTGTCCACCGCAGAAGCCAGGGCATAGGGGAGCATGGTCTCGACCTTGATGGACATGGCCATGGGCAGCTTGGCCTCGGCCCGCTCGTCGAGAATGGCCGGCAGCCGCGCTTCGATGGCCTCTTCCAGGGCCCGGGGCAGTTCCTCGTCCATCCGGGCGGCCAGGGCTTCCGGGAGCTTGGCCTCCACTTCCTGGTTCAGGCGTTCGGGCAGCCTCTCCCTGACCAGCATGGGCAGGTGGATGTTCATCTGGGCGGCCAGGGCCGGGGCCAGGGCGTCGGGCAGCCGGTCTTCCACCGCCGCGGCCAGGGCGCCGGGCAGCCGGTCTTCCACCGCCGCGGCCAGGGCCTGGGGCAGCCGTTCCTCCACGGCCGCCGTCAGGGCTGGGGTGTCGGCCGTCGCGGTCGGCAGGCTGAACCGGCCGTCGCCGTCGACGGCCAGGTCGAACACCCGCCCGTTGATGATCGTCACCCGGACCAGATTCAGTATATACTGCTGGTAGGTCACGACTTCGGAGTCGCGGTCGAAGATCACCGCCTCGTAATCCGCCGCCGTCAGATCCCGGCCGCCTTCGGGAGGATTGAAAATCCGCATCCCGGCGGTGTCCCGGAAGACTTGGTGCCAAAATTCGGCGGAGACGACGCCGGTGCGGGTGACCGGAGTCAGTCGGGCCCGGAGGTCGCTTTGGAAGCCGACCAATTCCAGATACAGGGAATCGTCGGACAGGGGCCGGGCGTAGCTCTCGAAAGACGGGTGTTCCCGGACCCCCAGAGCGGCCAGGACGGCCTGGTAGTCCCGCCAGTTGATGAGATAGCGGGGAACTTCGTTCGGTCCGTCGCCATAGGCCGACCCCGGATCGATCTGGCTCAATTCGAAATTGAAGTTCAAGAAAGCGACGAGTTCTCTAGCCATAGGCGCCCACTCACTTGAGAGGTTGGAGACCATCGGGCCTCCGTCTCGGCCGCCGGGGTTCGGCCACGAGGTGGCCACGGCGGCGTAGTGCCCCGGTGGGGCGTTGGAAAAAATTGGTCAACGCTATTTAAGCATAATTAGCAATAAATAGCTATCATTTTTTTTAATATAACGATTTAAATGGGTCATTCCTGACCTCATTCCCGCGTCTGACCTTCCCCGGTCACGATGAACCGGGTGGTGGTCAGCTCCCGAAGCCCCATGGGGCCGTAGGCGTGGAGCCGGGTGGTGCTGATGCCGATTTCCGCCCCCAAACCCAGGCAGCCGCCATCATTGAGGCGGGGGGAGGCGTTGACCATGACGCAGCCGGCTTCGACCGCCCGCAGGAAGCGGTCGGCCCGCTTCGGATCGCGGGTGGCGATGACTTCGGTGTGGTTGGAGCCGTATTCGGCGATGTGGCGGAGCGCGGCCTCGAAATCCGGCACCACTTTGACGGCCAGGGTCAGATCGAGAAACTCGCGGCCCCAGTCGTCGGCGGCGGCCGGGAGGGCCCGGGGGAGGAGGGCGGCCGCCCCGGGGTCGGCCTTGAGGGTCACTCCCCGGGCGGTCAATTCGGCCTCGGCCCGGGGGAGAAAATCCGCCGCTTCGTCCCGGTGGACCAGGAGGGCCTCCAGGCTGTTGCAGGTGGAGGGGCGCTGGGTTTTGCCGTTGACCAGGAGCTTTAGGGCCTGGTTGAGGTCGGCCCCCTGATCGACGTACAAATGGCAGACGCCCTTGAAATGCTTGAGCACCGGAATGCGGCTGTTCTCGCTGACGAAACGGATCAGACCCTCGCCGCCCCGGGGGATGACCAGGTCGATGAGGTCGGCCAGGGTCAGCAGTTCGCGCAGGTCCTCGCGGTCCAGGGTGGGCAGGACCGTGACCACGGCCGGGTCGAAGCCCCGGCCGCCCACGGCCTTTCCGAAGATCTCCCCGAGCGCGGCGGCGGTGCGGGCCATTTCTTTGCCGCATTTGACGATCAGGCCGTTGCCGGTCTTGAGGGTCAGGCTCCCGGCCTCCACCAGGGCCCCGGGGCGGGCTTCGCAGATGAAGGCGATGGTGCCCAAGGGAATGCGCAGCCGACGGACGACCAGGCCGGAGGGCATGACCTTTTCATCGGATATTTCACCCACCGGGTCGGGCAGGGCCCGCACCTGGCCGACGGACCGGGCCAGTTCCTCCAGCCGGGCCTCGGTGAGGCTCAGGCGGTCGATCATGTGGGGGGCCATGCCGGCGGCGGCGGCCTCGGCCGCGTCCCGGCGGTTGGCTTCCAGGATTTCGGCCCGGCCGTTCCGCAGGCCGGCTTCCAAAGCCGTCAAAAGGTCGTTTTTCAATCCGGTGTCGGCCAGGGCCAGGTCACGGGCGGCCCGGGCGGCCCGGCGGGCGGTTTCTCTGATGTCGGTCATGATTCGGGCTCCGTATCAGGCTGAAGGGCCGGGTGGTCGGGATGATCCTCGTCGACGAAGATGACCTGGGGCCAGACGTTGGGGCGGCGGCTGATGGAATGCCGGAAGAGCTGGCGGACCTCCTTCTGGATAAGGGCGGCCAGTTCCTCGGTGGCCGGGGGCGAGTCGGAGCTTTCGGTCTCCCGGGTCTTCCACCAGTCGCGCACGGCCTGTTCGGTCACGGCCACGGCTTCCAGGGTCAGGTCCAGGTCGCTTTCATAGTGGACCCCGCTGATGGTCACCTTGGGCGGGGCCAACAGCCGCCGGCCGTCGGCCGAGAGCACCACCGTGACCACCGCCAGGCCGCCGCCGGCCAGTTTCAGGCGGCTGCGCAGCACCGGGTCCTCCGGCTCGCCCAGGCGGTTGCCGTCCACCAGCTTGCGGCCGCTGACCACCGCGTCGCCCAGGCGGGCCCCATCCTGATCCAGGACCAGGGAGCGCCCGTTTTTCAGCACCCAGACCTGGTCGTCCCGCCAGCCCAGGGAGAGGGCCAGTTCGCCGTGGCGGATCAACTGGCGGGTCTCGCCGTGGATGGGCACCAGGTAGCGCGGCCGGGTGAGGTTGAGCATCAGCTTGAGCTCTTCGGCCTGGCCGTGCCCCGAGGAATGGACCATGCCGCCCCGGCCGTCCACCACCTTGGCCCCCTGGCTGTAAAACTGGTCGATGAGCTGGGCGATGGCCTTTTCGTGGCCGGGGATGAAGCGGGCCGAGAGGATGATGGTGTCGCCCTCGCGGATGCTTATCTGGCGATGGTCGCCCTGGGCCATGCGGGCCAGGGCGCTCATGGGCTCCCCCTGGCTGCCGGTGGCCACGATGACCAGTTGGTCGTCCGGCAGGTCCATCGAGGCGGCCAGCGAAACCTCGTCGTCGTCGTCGATGTCCAGGTAGCCCAGGCTTTTGGCCAGCTTGACGATGTGGATCATGCCCCGGCCTTCGAAGACCAGCTTGCGGCCCACCGCTTTGGCCGCCCGGGCCACCTGGCGGATGCGGGCCAGGGAGGAGGCGAAGCAGGCCAGGATGACCCGGCCCGGGGCCTCGCGGAAAATGTTGGTCAGGGTCCGGCCGATGACCGTTTCGCTGTCGGTGCAGCCGGGCATCTCGGCGTTGGTGGAATCCGACAGGAGGGCCAGGACGCCCCGCTCGCCGTATTCGGCGAATTTATACAGGTCGATGCGGTCTTCGGAATTGGCTTGGTCCACTTTGAAATCGCCGGTGTGGACGACGGCTCCCAAAGGAGTGTTGACGGCCACGGCCACCCCGTCGACGATGCTGTGGTTGACCCGCAGGAATTCCAGGTCGAACGGCCCGACCTGGAGCCTCTGCCGGGGGACGATTTCAGTGAGCGTGGGGTCGAGCTTGGCCTCCCGCAGCTTTTCCTGAGTCAGGGCCAGGGTCAGGCGGGTGCCGAAGACCGGGACGTTCTCGCCCAGCTCCCGCATCAGAAAGCCGGCCGCGCCGATGTGGTCTTCGTGGCCGTGGGTCAGCACCAGGCCGCTGACCCGGTCGGCCCGCTCGGTGATCCAACTGAAATCGGGGATGATCAGATCCACCCCCGGCATGGTGGTGGCGTCGGGAAACATGAGGCCGGCGTCGATGACCAGAATGCGGTTTTCGTATTCCAGGGCCAGACAGTTGAGGCCTATCTCGCCCAGGCCCCCCAGGGGCACTATGTTGATGGTGGTATTCATTGTGTTGTGTCGGTTAACCTTGATTTGGGCGCGCCCCAAAGGGGCGAGCGATTTGAAGTATGTATGGGACGTTGCCCCAAGCCCCGTCCGGAAAGGATTTTGTCCGCCTTCGGCGAGCATTGAAGGTATGGGGCTCTGCCCCAAGCCCCGCCAGGGGAGGGCCCTGCGAGGGCCCTCCCCTGGACCCACCCGCGCCGGGGGCTGTCGCCCCCTGGACCCCCTCGGAGTCGGTGATGAAGCCGCGACGCCCCGTAAGCAGCGCCACAACTCGCCTGAACGGCTCAAACAAGTGGCGCTGCGGCGGTGATCGAGGGATGGGGCCGCAACGGTCTCACCCGCGGGGGGGGGGGGGGGGGGCCCGCCCCCCCCCCCCGCCGCCGCGGGGGGGCGGCGGGCGGCCCGCCACACCACACCCAACCCCCCAGAGACGACGGGGGGCGACAACAACACACAACACCCCCCCCCAACCGC
>JAVBLB010000108.1:0-2577 GCA_031553735.1 Candidatus Adiutrix sp. | reverse complement strand
CCCCTTCTCCCATGTGGATGACCAAGATGGTCTCGGCCGACCAAACGTTGCGGCCACCGAAGCCCAGCGAAGCGGGTTCGGAGAGGATGCGCCAGCATCCGGTGGGTCCAGGGCTCAGCCCTGGCAGGCGGAGCAGCGGTGGCAGGGGGTGGGGGGACAGGGGGGGGTGAGGAAGTTTTGACGGGCTCGGTTTTTTTCAGTGGCTAGATAGGGGAAGCCGACGGCGGGCTCGATGAGGCGCCAGGGACGGGGACGATCTTCGGGCCAGGGGCGATGAAGTGGGTGATCGGGGCCGTAGCCATAATCGGCCAGACTGGGCTTGAGACGGCCCTCGTGACGGGCCAGGGCCTCCACCAGACGCCAACTCTCCGGCCCGCCCCGGGCCAGGAGCCCCTGGGCGATGGACCACAGGGGCGGATCGAAGTTCACCGAGAGACGGGCCTGACCCCGGAGCCCCTGACTGATGAGACGGCCTTTGCGCTTCAACTCGGCGGGAGTATCCATGGGGGCGTCTTCAAAGGGCGTGTGGGCTTTGGGAGTGAAGTTGGCCAGCGAGACCAGGAGTTCGGGCCGGGCGGCGCCGCGCCGGGCCACGGCCCGAATTTTGCCGACCAGGTCGATCAGGGCGGCCAGGTCGTCTTCGGTTTCACAGGGGAGGCCGATCATGAAATAGAGTTTTATCTTTCGCAGGCCGGCCTCGGCCAGGAGGCGGGCGCCTTCCAGGATGACGGTCTCGGAAAGATCCTTGTTGAGGCGGTCACGAAGGGACTGACTGCCGCCCTCCGGAGCCACCGCCGCGCCGTAGAGACGGCCGTCGGCCAGCTTTTCGGCCAGGGCCGGGGTGACGGCCGACAGGCGGAGGGAGGAAAGAGTCACGATGCGGTTCTGCTCGAAAAGCGCGGCCAGGAGTTCGGCCAGATCCGGGTGGTCGGCCGCGGCCGGGCTGATCAGGCCCACTTTTTCGCCGGGCAGTTCCGGGGGCCCCAGGGCTTCCAGAATGCCGGCCAGGGGCCAGGGGCGGTGGGGGCGGAAGAGCACGCCGGCCAGGCAGAAACGGCAGCCGTAAGGGCAGCCGCGGCTGATCTCCACCAGGCGGGTGTCGGCGAATTCGGCCTGCGGGGTGATGATGGGGGAAACCGGGGGGGCCAGATCACGGGCCCGGAAAAGCTCCACCGGCGGCGCACCGGCTCCGGGAGCGGGGGGCCAAGCGAGGATGGCCGGCCGCGCCGGTTCGCTGAAAAAATTAAGGTCACGGAGCCCTTCGCCGGGGGGGGCAAGGGGTTCCGTGACCACTCCAGGGTGGAGGGCCCCCGGAGTATTCCGGCGTATCAGGCGCAGCAGATCGGCTTTAGGGAGGGGGGAGAAACCGATCGCGCGCCAGGCCGAAACCAGGCGAGGCCACTGGGCCTCGGCTTCGCCGGCCAGAACCAGGTCGACGAAGGGCCCCAGGGGCCAGGAATTGGCCCAGACCGCCACCCCCCCGACCAGCACGGGGGGATCATCGGGAGAACGATCGGCCGCCAGGGGGGGCAGGCCGGCGCGCTCCAGAATACGGGGCAGGAGCCAGTAGTCGTTTTCCAGCGACAGCGAAGCCGCCACCAGGTCGAATTCCGCCAGCGGCCGTCCGCTGTCCAGGGAAAGCAGAGGGTCGCCGGTCCGGCCATACTCTCGGGCCAATTCACCGTCCGGCCAGAAAAAGCGCTCCGCCAGAAGGTCGGGCTGTCGGTTCAGCCAGCCGTAAATTGACAGATAGCCCAGGGCCGACATGCCCACCCGATAGGTGCCGGGCCAGATCAGAGCCACCTTCAGGCGGCCGCCCGGGTCTTTGGGGTGGAACCCTTTTTCCAGGGCGGTGATTTTCCGTTGCCGGGCCTTGATGTTCCAGGTCAATGCGATTCCTTCGCGGCGCCGGACCCTTTCGGGCCCACGATGACGAGGTCACTCCCCGTCATCGTCTTCCCTTCAATCCGCACTGTGACGGAGATAGGTCGGGATATCGAAATTGTCGCCATCGAGGTGGATCGACTCGTAACGCTTGCTCAAACGATTGCGCCGGGCGGTTCCGCCGGAGGGAACGGTTCGAGGCCGGGCAGGAGTCCGTTCCGGCTGTTCCTCTGGCGGCTGAACGCCCCGGGACTGGGTATAGGGAATGACCTCCGGATTCGGCGTCGCTTCGGGGGCGGGGCGGACCGCGGCGGCCCGGGCGGCTTCGTCGGCCCTGGCCCGTTCCTCGGCCCTGGCCCGCTCTTCGGCCCGGATCTTTTCCTGGGCCCGGGCCTGTTCCTCGGCGGCCCGGGAGGCTTCCTCGGCCCGCGCTTTTTCTTCGGCCAGCCGGGCCGCTTCCCGTTCCCGCTCTTTTTCCAGTTCCCGTTCCTTGATGCCGCCCAGGCCGGTGGCGATGACCGTGACCTTGATCAGGCCCTCTTCGGCCAGGCTTTCATCAAACGTAACGCCGTGGAAAATTTCGGCATCCGGGTGGGCTTCGCGGGTCACCAGGCTGCAGACCGTGCTGACCTCTTCCAGGCCCAGGTCGCTGGGGCCGGTGATGTTGATCAGGACGCCCTGGGCGCCGTCGAT
>JAVBLB010000066.1:0-7532 GCA_031553735.1 Candidatus Adiutrix sp. | reverse complement strand
TGAATACCGCCCGGCCCCGCCCGGATATGAAAATGCGGGTGGCCCGTCCGTAGATTCCGGACGGGCCACCCGCTTTTCAAGACAACGCAACGGTCACGGCCGCGCGATGGAAGGCATGGAAGAAAGCGATTATGAATGAATCAGGTCATTGAAAAAAGGCCGCCACCTCGGCCAAATCGGAAGTCAGGCGGCTGGGCGGGAGGGTCTTGAGCAGCTTCTTGCCATACCCTTTTTTCAGCAGCCGCACGTCCAGCACCGCCAGAAGGCCCCGGTCGCCGGCCCGGCGCATCAGGCGGCCCAGGCCCTGCTTCAGGGTCAGGGCCGCTTCCGGGATATAATACTCCATGAAGGGATCGCGGCCGTCCTCTTCCATCAGGCGCGAGCGGGCCCGCCCCAGGGGGCGGTCCGGCCGGGGAAAGGGCAGCTTTTCGACGATGACCGCGGACAGGCTCTCGCCGGGCACGTCCACCCCCTGCCAGAAGCTGTGGGTGGCCAGGAGCACCGAGCTGATGCGCCGCTTGAACTCTTCCAGGATAGCCGCCCGCCCCATCTCCCCCTGGACCAGAATCGGCCACTGGACCCGGCCCCGCAGACGGGCGGCCACGAATTCCAGGCTGCGGTGGGAGGTGAACAGCACCAGGGCCCGGCCCCGGGTGAGGTTGATGAGGGTCTCGACCTCGGCGGCCACGGCCTCGGGGAAAGCGGGCTCCGAAGGCTGCGGCAGGGTCCGGGGGATGTAGGCCAGGGTGCGGTTCTGATAATCGAAGGGCGAATCGATGGCCAGGCCCTGGACCTCCGGCCACAGGCCCAGGCGGTCCTTGAAGAAGGAAAAATCGCCCCCGGAACTCAAAGTCGCCGAAGTGAAGACCAGAGTGAGGCCGGTGGAGAACAGGCCCTGGGAAAGCTGGCGGGAAACCTTGATGGGCAAGGCCGACAGGGTCAGGCGCCGGGCCTGGCGCTCGACCTGGTAGACGTATTCCCGGTCGGAGGCCTCGGCCAGGAAGAGCGCGGTGGAAGCGGTCTCCTGGACCCGGGAGAGGACCGGGGCCAGATCGTCATTCTCCTTGGCCGGAGCTTTCAAGCTTTCGGCCAGGGCCAGGGCGTCGTGGTGGAGGTTCAGGAGATAATCGCGCAAGGGGCCGGACTCGGGATCGCCCTCCCCCCACAGTTCCCACTCGCCGGGCCGGCGATAGAAGCGGGCCCCCAGAGCCTCGGCCTGGCGGCCGAAGACCTCGGCCAGGGGAATGATCCGGGCGCCGGTGGTCAGGTTCAGGGAGGTCAAAGTCCGTTCCAGGTCGCGCCGCAGGCCGCTTAAGGCCAGGGAACTGAGGGTGCGGCCGAAATAGCTGGTGGCGGCTTCCTCCAAAAGGTGGGCCTCGTCGAAAACGGCCGCCTCCCAATCGGGCAGCACCTCGCCGAAGCCGCCGGCCCGCACGGCCAGGTCGGCCATGAAGAGATGGTGGTTGACCAGGACCAGGTCGGCCGCCGCCGCCTCCCGCCGGGCCCGCCAGAGGTAGCAGTCGACGAAGTCGGGGCAGCGCTGGCCCAGGCAGCGGTCGGCCGGGGCCGAAACCTCGCCCCACAGCGGCCCGGTCTCGGGGACGAACGGAAATTCCGACCGGTCGCCGTGCCTGGTTTCGGGAGCCCAGCGCTCCACCTCGCGCAGCACGGCCAGGTCGTCGTCCTCGAAGAGGGCCCCCTGGGCCAGGGCCTTTTTCAGGAAAAAACGGCAGAGATAATTTTCCCGGCCCTTGAGGCGGGCGGCCCGGAAGTTGTCGCCGAAAAACTCGCGGATGAAGGGCAGATCCTTTTCGAAAATCTGGTCCTGCAGGTTCTTCAAACCGGTGGAGACCACCGTCTTCTTGCCGCTGATCAGGGCCGGCAGCAGATAGGCCAGGGTTTTGCCCGTGCCCGTCCCGGCTTCCACCAGGCAGAAGTCGTCCTCTTCGAAGGCCCGGGCCACGGCCAGGGCCATGGCCAACTGCCCCGGCCGGGATTCATAGCCGGGGAAGGCGCGGGCCAGGGGCCCATCCGGCCCCAGCGCCCGCCGCAGAAGCGTCTCCATCGAAGAGCGGCTCAAAGGCCGGAACCGCCGCCGAACAGGTTCGGCAGGCTCAGCCCGCCGGTGAGCTGGTTCATTTCCTGGGCCACCATATCCTGGGCCTTTTTCAGGGCCTCGTTGACCGCGGCCATCAACAGATCGGTCAGCATTTCCGGGTCCTCGGGATTGATGACCTCTTTTTCCACGGCGATGGAAACGATCTCCAGGGCGCCGTTGGCCGTGACCGTGACCATGCCGCCGCCGGCGGCGGCGCTGACGGTCCGCTGGGCCAGTTCGGCCTGAAGCTCGGCGACTTTCCTTTGCATTTCCTGGGCCTGCCGGACCAGATCACCCATGGCGCCAAAATCCAGGGCCATCGTATTTCCTCCTGAGGGAATGGGGTTGGAAATTATTCCGAATCGTCTTCGATCGGGCTTTCGAGACCAGTATCCGCGCCGCCGTTTTCGGCCTCGCCATTTTCCGCCTCGTCGGCGGCCCCGCCGTCTCCGGGCGAAGCCGGGCGGAATTCAATGAACAGCCCCGGGATTTCCCGCATCAGTTCCTGAGCTTCCGGGGTGTTTCTGATTTCCTCCAGCCGCTCGGCCAGAACGTTCACATCCCGGGTCGGGTCTTCCGGCTGGATCAGGTTCAGGATGGGCCGGCCGCCCAGGGCCTGGGCCAGAATGGGCGGCAGGAGGTCATCCCGCAGTTGGCGGAGCAGGAAGCCCGGCAGGGGCTCGCCGGGAGCCAGGGTCACGGTCACCGCCCCGGCGTCGAATTGGGCGGCCGTGGAGCCCTTCAATTTGGCCCGGGCCCAGTCGTTCAACTGGTCCCCGAACTCCCGCAGGAACTGGCCCCAGTTCGGACAGGGGCCCGAATCATCGGCGGCGGGGGTTCCCGCTTCGGCGCCGACCGGCCGGGCCGGAGCCGGTTGGTCATCCGGGGGCGGCGGAGAGGCCGGTCGGGAAGCGGCCGCCGGAGGCGGGGCGGGAGACGGAGACGGCGCTGCCGGGCGGACGGGCGCCTCCGGAGCGGGTCGGGATTGCGCCGCCGGGGCCCGGGGCGGAATCGAGGCGGGCGCGCCGGCCGGAGCGGGCGGCGGCGATTTTAAAAGCCGCTCCAGCCGGGCCACCAGTTCGGCCACGGGCTGAAGGGGCGCCAGTTGGGCCAGGCGGATGATCTGGGCTTCCAAAAGCCAGCGGGGCTGAGCGCTGTAGGCCAGGTCGCGCTGGAACCGCAGCCAGGCGTCGAAGTGGCGGTGCAGGGTCTCCAGAGAATGCCCGGCGCTGACGGCCGCCAGGTCCGCCTCCTCGGCCTCGGTGATGTTCAGGGGACCCGCGTTTTGCGGGCTGATCTTGACCAGGGTCAGGGCCCGGCTGTATTCCAGAATCTTCAGACCCAGGTCCTTGAAATCATAGCCCCGCAGATAGGCTTCGTCCAAGGCGGCCAGGGCCGGGGCGCTTTGGCCGGCCAGGGTTTCCCGCACCACGGTCCGTACCAGAGCCTGGTCGATGAGCCCCAGGGAGCGGCGCACCTCTTCGGCGGTCAGGCTCCCCCCGCCGGCGGCGATGGCCTGATCCATCAGGGAGAGCGAATCCCGGAGGCCCCCTTCGGCCTGGCGGGCGATGATCTCCAGGGCCTCCGGTTCGGCGGGGATGTTTTCCAGCTCCGCCACCCGGGCCAGCCGGGCGACGATGTCCTCCACCCGGATGCGTCGGAAATCATAGCGCTGGCAGCGGGAGAGGATGGTGGGCAGGACTTTGTGGGTTTCGGTGGTGGCGAAGATGAAGACCACGTGGGGGGGCGGCTCCTCCAGGGTCTTGAGCAAGGCGTTGAAGGCGTCCTTGGTCAGGGCGTGGACTTCGTCGATGATGTAGACCTTGTAGCGGCTCTTGGCCGGGAGATATTTAACCGTCTCCCGCAGGTCGCGGATCTCGTTGATGCCCCGGTTGGAGGCCCCGTCCACCTCAATGACGTCCACGGCCTGGCCGCTTTGAATCTCCAGGCAGTTCTCGCAGACCCCGCAGGGCCGGTCGGCCACGCTTTCCGCCAGGCACGACAGGCTCATGGCCAGGAGCCGGGCGGCGGTGGTCTTGCCCACCCCCCGGGGCCCGGAAAAAAGGTAGGCGTGGGCCACCCGCCCGGTGGCCAGGGCGTTCTGGAGAGTCCGGCTGACCTGCTCCTGACCGACCAGGTCGGCGAAGGTCCGCGGCCGGTATTTTCGCGCCAGAACGAGATAGGACACGGCGGCCTCGAGTTTTTCAGGCGCGGATGCGTTCTAAAGCGTCAGCGCATTTATTGCAAACAATCGACTGATCTTCCGGCACTTCCGGAGCGTGCACCCAGCAGCGGGGGCACTTGGGGTGCGAACAGGGCTCGACCCGGGCGGCCGCGGCCAGACCCTCGGTCTCCGCCGCCGGCCCTTCGACCAGATGAACGGCGCTGACGATGAAGATGTCCGGCAGTTCGTTTTCGTATTGTTTCAAAAGGTCCCAGGCCCGGCCGGAGGCGGTCAGGGTCACCTGGGCGTCCAGGGGGGCGCCGATGATCTTGTCGCGGCGGGCGGCTTCCAGTTCCCGGTTGACCAGGGCCCGGATCTTGAGCAAATCCTCCCAGCGGCGGGTCAGTTCGGGGTCCGGCGGGGTCGCGCCGGCGGCGGGGAGGTCGGCCAGGAAGACGCTGCCCTCCCCCGCCCGGCCTTCCGGCAGGAAACCCCAGATCTCCTCGCAGGTGAACGACAGGATCGGAGCCATCAGCCGGGTCAGGGTGCTGATCACCCGGTGCATGACCGTCTGGGCGCCCCGGCGTTTGGGGTCGTTCGGGGCCCGGGTGTAGAGCCGGTCCTTGATGACGTCGTGATAAAAGGCGCTGAGCTCGACCACGAAGTTGTTGATCAGATGATAGATGCCGTGGAATTCATACTCGTCGTAGGCGGCGCGGATCTTTTCCACCAACTGGTCCAGCCGGCCCAGGATGAAGCGGTCCATCTCGCCGAGGTCGTTCGTGGGCACCGCGTCGCGGGCCGGGTCGAAGTCGAAGAGATTGCCGAGAATGAAGCGGCAGGAGTTTCGGAAGTTGAAATAGGCCTTGGCCAGCATGTCCAGGATCTGCGGGGAGATGCGGATGTCGTCCTGGTAGTTTTCGGCGGCCACCCACAGGCGCAGCAGGTCGGCCCCGTATTTCTTGATGACCTCCTCCGGCCCGATGGTGTTGCCCATGCTCTTGGACATCTTGCGGCCCTGGCCGTCCACCACGTAGCCGTGGGTCAGCACCTCGCGGTAGGGGGCCCGGCCCCGGTTGGCCATGGAGACCAGAAGCGAGGAATGGAACCAGCCCCGGTGCTGGTCCGAGCCCTCCAGGTACATGTCGGCCACGTCGGGCAGGTAATCCCGCCCTTCCATGGTGTCGACGAAGGAACAGCCGGAATCGAACCAGACGTCCAGAATGTCGGTTTCCTTTTCGAAATCGGTCCCGCCGCAGCCGGCGCACTTCTCCCCGGCCGGCAACAGGTCGGCCACCGGGCGGTCGAACCAGGCGTCGGCCCCTTCCTTACGGAACAATTCGTACAGGTGGTCCATCACCGCCGGGCTGTAATGCCACTGCCCACAGGCCCGGCACAGGAACACGGTGATGGGCACCCCCCAGGAGCGCTGGCGGCTGATGCACCAATCCGGCCGGTTCTCGATCATGCCGTAAATGCGCTCCCGGCCCCAGCGCGGCACCCAGCGCACCCCGTCGATGGCCGTGAGGGCCCGCTCCCGCAGCCCGGTCTGATCCATGGACACGAACCACTGGGGCGTGGAGCGGAAGATGAGCGGCTTCTTGCAGCGCCAGCAGTGGGGATACTGGTGATCCACCGTCTCCACCGCCAGAAGCGCCCCCACGTTTTTCATGTGCTCGATGATGGCCGGGTTGGCCTCCAGCACCGGGCGGCCCTCCCATTCCGGCACCTCGGCGGTATAACGGGCTCCGTCGTCCAGGGGCGAGAAAGTCGGAAGGCCGTGGGCCAGCCCGGTTTCGTAGTCCTCCCGGCCGTGGCCCGGCGCGGTGTGCACCAGCCCGGTGCCCTGCTCCAGGGTCACGTACATGGCCGGCACCACCTTGGAATCCCGGTCGTACCAGGGATGGCGGGCCGCCAGGCCCGTCAGCCGGCGGTTGTCCAGCGTGGCCAGCTTTTCGGCCCCGAGCCCGAACTTGGGCAGGGCCGTTTCGCTGAGGCCCTCGGCCAGCACCACCACCCGGCCGTCGGCCAGCTTCCAGGCCCCGTATTTGAATTCCGGGTTGTAGGCGATGCCCTGGTTGGAGGGGATGGTCCAGGGCGTGGTGGTCCAGATGACCATAAAGACCTTCTCCCCGGCCAGCTTCGGATCCAGCTCGGCCGGGTCGGATTTCAGGGGGAAGGCCACGTAGATCGAGGGCGAGGTGTGGTTTTCATACTCCACTTCGGCCTCGGCCAGGGCCGTGCGGCAGCTGCCGCACCACAGAACCGGCTTGGGGCTCTGGAACATGGCCCCGGACAGGGCCATCCGGCCCAGTTCCCGGGCGATGACCGCTTCATATTCGTAATCCATGGTCAGGTAGGGCCGGTCCCACTCGCCGAAGACCCCCAGCCGCTGGAACTCCTCCGACTGGATGGCCACGAACTTTTCCGCATAGGCCCGGCACTGGCGGCGGATGTCGCCCTGGCTCATCTCCCGCTTTTTCGACCCCAGGGCCTTGTCCACCTGGTGTTCGATCGGCAGGCCATGGCAGTCCCAGCCCGGCACATAGGGCGAATAGAAGCCGGCCATGGTCTTGGACTTGATGATGATGTCCTTCAAGATTTTATTCAGGGCGTGCCCGGTGTGGATGTGGCCGTTGGCATACGGCGGGCCGTCGTGCAGCACCCAGGCCGGCGCCTTCTGTTCCGCCCGCCGGGCCACCACTTTCTTATAAATATCCTGCCGCCGCCAGCGCTCCAACAGCTTGGGCTCCAACTGGGTCAGGCCGGCTTTCATCGGAAAGTCGGTGCGGGGCAGGTTCAGGGTGTCTTTATATTCGATCTTTTCAGCCATGGTCTTTCGTCCCTCCGTAATCTTAAAGTATAACACAGGCCGGAAAAAGAGAAAAGAGCCGGCATCATTAAAGCCAGGGCAGTCGCCTGAAAAACGAGGGGATGAATCGCGGCGGTCTCGGCGTTCGCCCGGGGCGCTGCCCCGGACCCCGCCAGGGGAGGGTGCTGCGCGCACCCTGCCCTGGACCCACCCGCGCCGGGGGCTGTCGCCCCCTGGACCCCCTTGGAATCGTTAGTGAAGCCGCGATGACCCATAAGCAGCGCCAGAACTCGCCTGAACGGCTCAAACAACTGGCGCTGCGGTGAGGGTGTGGGCATTGACGCCACACTCTTTCCGCCCGAAAACTTTTGTAGTCGCGGTTTGGTCAAACAAAATCACCGCGCCGCCGGTTGTTTGAGCCGTGCAGGCGAGTTCCGGCGGCGCTACGACCAGCTGCC
>JAVBLB010000010.1:0-6413 GCA_031553735.1 Candidatus Adiutrix sp. | reverse complement strand
GGCGTTATCAGCTCAAACCGTCACCGCGCCGCCGGGTGTTTGAGCCGTACAGGCGAGTTCCAGCGGCGCTACGACCAGCTATCTGACCCAACGGTATTGCCTTTCGGGGGTCCAGGGGGCGGCAGCCCCCGGCGCGGGTGGGTCCAGGGCAGGGTGCGCGCAGCACCCTCCCCTGGCGGGGTCCGGGGCAGCGCCCCGGCGGCCGCCGAGACCGCCGCGATGCATCACCCCGCTTTCAAGCGATTGCCCTGGTCCGGAGGGACCGCTTTTTGACAAAACCACAATCATATGATAATATATATATTTTATAATATTTTAGTCCGCTTTGTTTTTGTCGTTCTGGTTGTAAACGGATTTACAAACACTCACATTTTTTGTCTCCGCGCGGACCGTGCCTGTTTTGAACGACCACCGTCCGGAAACCGCCCGGACGCGTCTGGCCCGGGGAAACCATCTGGAGGGACCATGACCGAGTCAACCACGAAAGCTCCCGGCGAACCGGCCGGACGCCCCCGCCTGGATAC
Organism: Candidatus Adiutrix sp.; assembly: GCA_031553735.1. Taxonomy (GTDB): domain Bacteria; phylum Desulfobacterota; class Desulfarculia; order Adiutricales; family Adiutricaceae; genus Adiutrix. The sequence continues at coordinate 5,889 of JAVBLB010000010.1, read as the reverse complement.
GGCCTTCCCCTCGATCAGGCTGTTGGGGCTCTGCGTCTTTGTCGTGGTGCTGGGGTTGGTTTTTGCCGGCTGGAATATGGTCCACCTGGATCAGCAGTGGGCCGACCTGGCCAGACAGAAAGCGGTTTTGGAAAAAGAAAAGGCCGATCTGGCCGAATATACGGCGGAACTGCCCACCCTGGAACGCCGGCACGCCGACCTTACCTCTTTGACCGCCGCCCTGGAAAAAAACCGCCAGATCCTGGACGGGGAAGTCGCCCAGCTTGAGCAACAGCGCCAGGAGGCGCGAAAAATACTGGACGAAACGTTGAGCGCCAATTACCTGGCCCAGAACGCCCAGCGGGAAGCCCAACGGGAACTGACCCAGATCATCGAAGAGATAAATACCGGCCGCCCGATGTTGATCGCCATAGAAGCCCGGCTGGCGGTTTTAAAAGTCAAGGAACTGTCATTGCGCGAAGCCCTGGCCGGGGAAGAAACCCGAAAAGCGCAATTGGCGGCCGACCTCAAAGGCCTGGAGCGCGAACGCGACCACGCCCGGGAACTCTTGGAACGGATGCTCAATGACCGGAAAACCCTGGCGGATTTTTCGGACGCGGTCAAAGCCAGCGCCCGGGGCCTGGATCAAGCGGCGAAAGACGCCGACGCGGCGGCCAAAAAATTTACCACCGTCACCTCCGACCTCGGCGGTTCGACCCTCAACCTGAAAACCGAGGCCGCGGCCATCGCCGACAAAGTACAGCCCCTGGAAGCGCAAATCGCCCAACTGACCGCCCGCAACAAAGCCTTGGCCGGGGCCGCCGAGCAGGATGAAAAAATCAGGCGCGAGTTGAAAAGCCAGGTCGAGACGTTGACGGCCGCCGTCTCGTCATTGAATCAGAGCGGCAAGGAGATGGACGCCCAGATCCGCAAATGGTCCCAGCGTTCCGACCAGACCTTGGCCGACGTGGGCCGGGTGGAGCGGGCGCTGACTCCTTTGCCCAAAAACCTGGAGACCGCTCTGAAATCCCTGTCCGCCGGCGCCGACCGGCTGGCCGCCCAGGTCAAGGCCCTGGAGGGGCAGACCACGGCGATGCGAAACCTGGCCGGGATGGTCGGCCCGCTGCAAAACCAGGCCCGGGATTTTTCCAAAGCGACGAAAACTCTTCAGGATGAAGCGAGCCAAACCCAAAAATCAGGTGAAACCCTTTTGCGGCGGCTGGATGAGCTGCGGCAAAGCGTCGAGGCGGCCCAGGAACTGGTGAAGGGCGTCTCGGCCCGGCTGCGGGAGCCCTCCCCGAAGGCCTCCGCCGCGGACCAGCCCGGCGGTGAATCCGCCGAACCGGCCGTTTCCGCGGCCGCGCCCAAATGAAAATGGAACGCCGCCCGAGCCCCGAATGTGGCAATGCGCCACCGAAAAACGATTTGGCTGACATTTGGTTGTCCGGGAACTGGCTGAATCGCCTCCATCCAGATCATTTGGCCGGGCCCGGGGCTCCAGCCATCACTCATTCCACAGGAAAAAATACATGAGCGGTCCGAATTCATCTTTTCTGCCCGTCGGGCTCTGGCTGTTCGCCAGCGCCCTGGTCGTCCTGGTGCTGCTGATCGCCTTCGGGTTCCATTTTTACCAACGCCGGCGCTTTTTGGCCGGGGCGGACGACCTGGCGGACGTGGCCGACCTGGCTTCCCGCAAGGAAGCGCTCCAGTCGGATGTGGCCGTCCTGAAAGAGTGGATCACCGAGCAGCGGGACAACCTTCTGCGCCTGACCGCCGAACGGGAGGAGCAGGAAGCGCTCCGGGCCGACCTGACCCGCACCAGACAATCCCTGACTGAGGCCCGGGAGACCCGGCGGGGTCTGACGGAACAGGCCGAAGAACTGGAAAGGCAGCGCCAGTCGCTGAATCGAACCCTGGAAGAATTGCGGTGGCGAATCGGCGATCTGGAAAGCAAGAAAGGGGAAGCCGCGGCCCTGGACCGTCAGTTGGAAAAACTGCGGGGTCAGGCGGCGGCCATGGCCAAGGAGACCGATGAACTGCGCGGGCAATCCCTGGCCCTGGAAAAACGGATCGAAAAATACCACCAGGAGACGGTCCCCCTGAAGGAAGAAGCCGCCAAAGCGGCCGCGCTGGAGGCCCGGCAAACTTCCCTGCTCACCGAACTTCATTTTTTAGACACGGAAATCGCCGGCCGGGAAGAGACGCTGACCAATCTGAAACGGGAAGCCGCGGCCCTCGAGGAGTCCCTGGCGGAAACGCGGCGGACCAATGAAGCCCTGGTTCTCACCAAAACCCTGGAAGAGCTGCGCCGGGAGGCGGAAGAGGCCCGGACCGAGGTGGACGCGCTGCGCACGGAATCCCTGGCCCTGGAAAAACGGATTGAAAAATACCACCGCGAGGCGGTCCCTCTGAAGGAAGAAGCCGCCAAAGCGGCCGCGCTGGAGGCCCGGCAAACTTCCCTGCTCTCCGAGCTCCATTTTTTAGACACGAAAATCGCCGGCCGGGAAGAGACGCTGACCAATCTGAAACGGGAAGCCGCGGCCCTCGAGGAGTCCCTGGCGGAAACGCGGCGGACCAATGAAGCCCTGATTCTCACCAAAACCCTGGAAGAGCTGCGCCGGGAGGCGGAAGAGGCTCGGGCCACCGCGTCCAAACTGCCGGAACTGAAAATGGAACAAGCGGCCTTGGCGGCCCGGAACGAATACCTGGAGGCCCAGATCGCCAACCACAACCTTGAACTCACACCCCTCAAACAGAGCGTCTCCAAGCTGCAGACCTGGCTGGAGCAGATCCAGCCCAAAGCGGCGGCCGAGAGCGCCAAACTCAGCATTCTGCGCGAACAGGTGGCCGGGCTTGAGGCCCGCCGGGCCCAACTGCAACTGGATGAGGAACGGCTTCAACAGGCCCTGGAAAACCTCGGCACCTGACGGGGATACGAAACCGCCCCGCCTGCCGGTTCGGCAAGCGGGGCGGAAACGTTATTTCCCAATATTCGCAATCGCGTCGATGTCTTATACCAACGTTGCAATCAAGTTCAAAGCAATTTGATTGCAACGTTGGTATTACATCACTTGCCGCAACACTGTTTGTATTTTTTGCCCGAGCCGCAGGGACAGGGATCGTTGCGGCCGATTTTCGGCGCCTCCCGGGTGTCGGGCTGAGCCTTGGTCGCTTCCACATCCTGCCCGCCGTGAGAAAGGAACATGGGCTGCTGGCTCTCCTTGGGCGCCAGTTCATCCACTTCCTCTTCCCGCTGCACCCGCACGTGGGAGATGAGGCTGATGGAATCGGCCCGCACCCGGCCCAGCATTTCGCCGAAAAGGTCGAAGCCCTCGCGTTGGTATTCCCGCAGCGGATCGCGCTGGCCGTAGCCGCGCAGGCCGATGCCGTCCTTCAGACGGTCCATGGACAGAAGGTGATCCTTCCACTGGCTGTCGAGGGAATTGAGCATCAGCCACCGGGTGAGCTCCGAGGATATCTTGGGGCCGACCTCGGCCTGGCGGGCCTCGAAACCAGCCTTGGCCCGGTCGTAGATGACCTGGGCCATGGCGTTGCCGCTGTAATCCTCAAAGTCGCCCAAGGCCACGTGGAAACCGAAAAAGCGGTGGATCTCGCCGCTGAGGGCCTCCCAGTCCCAATTCTCGGGCTCGACCTTCTGGTCGGTCAGGTGGTCCACCACCTTGAGCACCTGCTCTTCGAACATGCTCAGCACCAGATCGTCGAGGTTGTCCCCGGCCAGGATGCGGCGCCGCTGACTGTAGACCACCTCCCGCTGCTTGTTCATGACGTCGTCATATTCCAGCAGATGCTTGCGGATCTCGAAGTTGTGGTTTTCCACCTGCTTCTGGGCGTTCTCGATGCCCCGGCTGATGAGGCGGGCCTCCAGGGGCACCCCCTCGGTCATGCCCAGGCGTTCCATCAGGCCCTTGAAGCGGTCGCCGCCGAAGATGCGCATGAGGTCGTCTTCCAGCGACAGGTAGAAGCGGGATTCGCCGGGGTCGCCCTGGCGGCCGCTGCGGCCCCGAAGCTGGTTGTCGATGCGCCGGGATTCGTGGCGCTCGGTGCCCAGGATGACGAGGCCGCCCAGGGCGGGGACTTCGGGCCCGAGCACGATGTCGGTGCCCCGGCCGGCCATGTTGGTGGATATGGTCACCTGGCCCTTCTGCCCGGCCTGGGCCACGATCATGGCTTCCTGCTCATGGTGCTTGGCGTTGAGGACGTTGTGGGGCACGCCCTTTTTCTTGAGCATCTCGGAGATGTGCTCCGAGTGGGCGATGGAGATGGTGCCCACCAGCACGGGCTGGCCCTTCTTGTACAGCTCCTCGATTTCCAAGACCACCGCGTCGTATTTTTCGCGCACGGTGCGGTAGATGACGTCCTGGTGATCGTCGCGGATCATCCGGCGGTGGGTGGGGATGACCGTGACCCCCAGCTTGTAGATCTTGGCGAATTCGGCCGCTTCGGTGTCGGCGGTGCCGGTCATGCCGGCCAGCTTCTCATACATGCGGAAGAAATTCTGGAAGGTGATGGAGGCCAGGGTCTGGTTCTCGTTTTCGATCTTGACCCGCTCCTTGGCTTCCAGGGCCTGGTGGAGGCCGTCGGAATAGCGGCGCCCGACCATGGGCCGGCCGGTGAATTCGTCGACGATGACCACCTGTTTGTCGGGGGTGACCAGGTCGTCCTTGTCCCGGGTGAACAGGGTGTGGGCCTTCAGGGCCTGGGTCAGGTGGTGGAGGATCTCCAGGTTGGCCGGGTCATAGAGGTTCTTGAGGCCCAGGATGTCCTCGGCCCGGGAGATGCCGGCCTCGGTCAGGCTGGCGCTGCGGGCCTTTTCATCGATGGTGTAATCTTCGTCGCGGGCCAGTTGGGGGATGACCCGGTCGGCCCGGAGGTACAGGTCGGTGGATTTTTCGGCCGGGCCGGAGATGATCAGGGGGGTCCGGGCCTCGTCGATGAGGATGGAGTCCACCTCGTCGACGATGGCGAAATAGAATTCGCGCTGGACGTAGTCCTCCAGGCGGAATTTCATGTTGTCGCGCAGATAGTCGAAGCCGTATTCGTTGTTGGTGCCGTAGGTGACGTCGGAGAGGTAGCTGTCGCGGCGCTCGCGGTCCGACAGGCCGTGGACGATGGTCCCCACCGACAGGCCCAGGAAGTTGTAGAGCTGCCCCATCCAGGCCGCGTCGCGGCGGGCCAGGTAATCGTTGACCGTGACCACGTGCACGCCCCGCCCCAGAAGCGCGTTGAGATAGACTGGAAGCGTGGCCGCCAGGGTCTTGCCCTCGCCGGTCTTCATCTCGGCGATCTTGCCTTCGTGGAGGGCCATCCCGCCCATGAGCTGCACGTCGAAATGGCGCTGGCCCAGCACCCGGGCCCCGGTCTCCCGCATCGTGGCGAAAGCCTCGGGCAGAATGCTGTCCAAAGGTTCGCCCTTGGAGAGGCGTTCCTTGAAAAGCTCGGTCTGCCCGGCTAGGGAAGCGTCGGAGAGAGCGCGGATCCTGGGTTCCAGAAGGTTGATCTGGTCCACGGTGGCGCTGTATCGTTTTATTTCACGGTCATTGGCCGTGCCGAAGATTTTTCTGAGGATCGATTTCATACTCACCTGCTCGCCGAGATTCGACAAAACGCCATTATACCAGAAAATCCCCCCCAAAGCACTATCTTTTCCAGGGCGTAGCCCTGGACCCCCGGATGCAAATTACAATTCGATAGAATTGTAATAACGTTGAGATTGCCCGGCAGGGCAAAGATCGCATCTGGCCCGCACCCGCTTCGCTGGGCCGCCGAGGCCGCAACGTTTGGGCGGCCGGGACCATCGGGGTCGTCCACAGGGGGGGCGGGCGGGCGCGTTGGGCCCGTGGATTTGCGGTGGAGGCCGGTGGGGTGTGGTGGGGGTGTAATACGGACCTC